>SLPX01000100.1 GCA_007131745.1 Myxococcales bacterium | reverse complement strand
GTGGGTGTTTGCAGGTTCTCGGCAATGAAATCCAGGCTCCATTGCTCGGTAGTGCCTCGGCTTCGAAACAGCCCCTGTGCCCACATGAGTTGATGAGAGCCTTCATAGGAAGTTCCGTCACCATCACCGTATTTGGAACCGAAAGGTCTGCAAACACTGGTGAGAAGAACTTTGCATCCGGGATTCTCTTTTTTCATTTTGCCAAACGGCCTTTCACAAGGAGTTTTAAGGTTTTTGACGAAAAAGCTTTTTCCACCAACCGCCTCAAGGTGCAAGGCCGACAAGGCGAAAAAGAAAGGAAGAGGCTGTTGTTTTTCGCTACGTGGGATTACACCGGGGTCATCTTCACTTAGAATGACATCCCACGCATTGTAAGAATATACTTTAAAAATGTCATGAAAATGTCACGCCGAGGCCGCCAGCTGTCCGCATCCGGCCTGTATTTCAGCGCCGCGGCTTTTTCTCAGGAAAACAGTGTACCCTTCACTTCGCAGCACATCCTGGAAACGTTCTGCAACTTCCATGGTTGGAGGCTCGTAGGCACACCCTGGAAACGGGTTGATTCTGATGAGGTTCATCTTGCAGGGAATTTTCCGGAACAGAAGCGCCAGTTTTTTTGCATCCGTTGAAGAGTCATTGACACCTGAAAGCAAAACATACTCAACTGTTATCCGGCGCCGCTTTTCAAGGGGAAAGGATCCAAGGGTTTCCATCAGCATCGGAAGCGGCCAGCGTTTCGCAGCCGGCATTAGACGGGCTCTCACGTCCTGGGTTGGAGAGTTTACGGATACAGCCAGATTGACCTGAAAGGGTTCTTGCCCAAGCCGCCGCAACCCGGGAACATGTCCTGCTGTTGAAAGGGTAATCTTACGGGTCGAGAAATTATGGCCCAGCGGTTCAAGCAGGATGAGCAAAGAATCCCGCACCTGCTCATAATTGTCGAGTGGCTCTCCCATGCCCATATAAACGAGGTTGGATACACGAGATCCTGATGCTTCAGCGATTTTTCTTCCCCAGGCCGCCTGGCCCACAATCTCTCCCGCTGTAAGATTACGGTTAAACCCCATCCGCGCTGTAGCACAGAACAAACATCCCATACGGCAGCCCACTTGGGTGGATATGCATTGGGTGACCTTCTCTCCTTCCGGAATTATGACTGTTTCCACGAAAAGACCGTCATGCGTTTCAAAAACCCCTTTAACGACTCCATCGGAGGCTTCATGTTGCTTTACAAACGAGAGAGTATTGAATCGAAAGGATTTTGCCAGAAGGATACGCAGATTCTTGGAAAGATCCGTCATATCGGAAAAATCCAGGACGTTCCTACCGTGGATCCAAGCAAAAATCTGATCGGCTTTGTATCGGGGGAGAGCAAATTCCTCAATGCAGACGCGTCGCAGCTTTTCCAGCGGAAATCCGGCAGGATCCCAAAACTTCCTTCCGGTTTTTTCATGAGTTTCAGTCACCTGTCGATCACTATCTCTTATCGCCCACTGGAAAAGGCGCGTTGCATGGCTGCTCCCATGTCCGCAGGGCTCTCCGCCACTTCGACGCCCACCTCTTTAAGCGCGGCTATCTTGTCCGCGGCCGCTCCCTTGCCACCGGCGATTATCGCTCCGGCATGCCCCATGCGCTTGCCGGGAGGAGCAGTGCGACCGGCTATAAATGCACCGACCGGCTTGGTGACTTTCTCTTTTATGAAAGCAGCGGCCCGCTCTTCCGCAAGGCCGCCTATTTCACCTATCATAAACACGGCCTCAGTGTTGTCATCTTCTTGAAATGCCGCCAAAGCGTCTACAAATGTAGTGCCGACAATCGGGTCGCCTCCAATGCCGATGCAGGTGCTTTGTCCAAGCCCCAGCGCGGTCAACTGGTGAACCACTTCGTATGTAAGCGTTCCTGAGCGGGAGATCACTCCCACCTTGCCCGGCTTGTGGATGTAAGCAGGCATAATGCCCAACTTTGTCTCTCCGGGGGTTATAATGCCTGGGCAATTGGGCCCGATCATCCTCACGCCCAACTCCTGGAGTCGAGGTTTTATCCTCACAACGTCCAGGGTCGGAATGCCCTCTGTAATGGCAACGATCAATTTTACGCCTGCGTCGGCCGCCTCCAAAACAGCGTCGGCTGCAAAAGGCGCAGGCACAAAAACTATCGATGCATTGGCGCCTTCCTTTTCAACCGCCTCGAATACGGTATCAAACACCGGAACACCTTCCACCCTTTCCCCGCCTTTTCCCGGAGCTGCTCCGGCTACTATTCTTGTTCCGTCTTTAAGCATCACCGCTGAATGAAATCTTCCATTGCGGCCGGTTATGTTCTGAACCACGACACGCGTGTTTTTGTCACACCATATACTCATTTATCTTTCCTCCACTTAACGGTTTGCGCGGCTGACTCGGTTTTCACCGTCTCGTGAAAACAATGCCGTCATTGGTTTTCGCACCTTTATGCCGAAGTCGCCCATTCCACTGCTTTTTGAGCTGCATCCGCCATGTCGGAAGCAGTGATGATCCGCAACCCGGACTCGGCAAGTATTCTTTTGCCCTCATCCACGTTCGTTCCCTCCAAGCGCACAACCAAGGGAACCTTGAGACCGACTTCTTCCACCGCCTTGCAAACGCCGTCGGCGATAACATTGCACCGCACTATTCCACCGAAAATGTTTATGAGAATGGCCTGCACTTTGGGATCGCCGGTTATGATCTTGAATGCAGCGGTGACCTGTTCAGCTGTTGCACTTCCCCCCACGTCCAGGAAATTAGCGGGATCTCCGCCATGGTGCTTGATAATATCCATGGTCGCCATCGCAAGACCGGCGCCATTTACCATACAACCGATGTTGCCGTCCATCGATACATAGTTCAGGTTCCATTTCCGGCCCTCGGCTTCAGCCGGATCTTCTTCCGAAGGATCCCTCAACCCCTCGTTTTCCTTGTGCCGAAAACCGGCATTGTCATCCAAATTGATCTTGGCATCCAGTGCAATCACTTCACCTTGCTTCGTAAGAATCAGGGGGTTGATTTCCAAAAGAGATGCATCCAGTGATTCAAAAGCTCGTGCGCATGAAAAAAGCAAGGAACCGGCTTTGCGAAGCAGGGGACCTTTGAAACCCAGCCGGGCGGCTATTTTGCGGCCACCGTATTCTCCAAAACCCAACGTAGGGTGCAGTGCCTGGTTGAAGATTTTTTCCGGATGATTTGCAGCAACCTCTTCGATTTCCATGCCCCCTTCAGTGGAAGCCATCATAACCCCTTTCTCCGCGTTTCGATCCACCACCATGCCCACGTAATATTCGTCGGCTATTTCGAGGCCTTGCTCGATCAAAACCCGTCCCACCTTCTTTCCTTCCGACCCCGTTTGTACAGTGACAAGAGTG
Organism: Myxococcales bacterium; assembly: GCA_007131745.1. The sequence continues at coordinate 25,859 of SLPX01000100.1, read as the reverse complement.
CTTCCCAGCATTCTGCCCGCTATCTCACCCGCCCCTTTCGGGGTTTCGGCCAAAGTTACTCCTCCCAGTTCCGGATGTTCCTTGAATCTTCCCTTTCCGCGACCGCCCGCGTGTATCTGTGCCTTGACCACAACGACCCGGCATCCGGTTTTTTCCATAAGTTCCGCAGCAACGGATTCTGCATCTTTTGCAGACTGGACCATTTTCCCTTGTGGAACGGTTACGCCGAAATCCGCAAGGATTTTTTTGGCCTGGTACTCGTGAATTTTCATTTCCAAAAACTCCCTTGTTCAGACAAAAAATTGTTTCGCTGTATCATCCTTACCAACCCGGCGGACTGCAATCAAGCATGTTGAACAGAAAACAACACCCCTGAAAGTGAAACTTTTTTTCAAAAAATCCCCTTCTTTTTTAAACGACCTCTTGACACCGCATGGATGAAAGTAAAAAACTGGCTTCGCTTCTGAGAAAAGATATCCTATTTATTCACTTTCTTTTCATCCCGAACAGCAGGGATCAAAAAGAAACGGATTGAACCTGGAGGTTTTTGAAATGAACGAGTTTGTTTTTACGTCTGAATCGGTAACCGAAGGTCATCCCGACAAGATCTGCGATCAGATCTCCGACGCCGTGCTGGACAAAATCATAGCCGACGATCCCGGCTGCCGGGTTGCATGCGAAACCCTGGTAAAAACAGGGTATGTCAATATCGCCGGAGAGATCACCACGTCCACCTACGTCCACCTTCCCCAGGTGGTCAGGGATACGGTGAAAAAAATCGGTTACATCAACTCTGATATGGGTTTCGATTACCGCACATGCGCTGTGCTGGCCGCCATAGAACAGCAATCCACGGATATCGCCCGCGGAGTCGAAGGCCGGGGAGCGTACACCAAAAAGGATCAAGGCGCTGGTGACCAGGGCATGATGTTTGGTTATGCAGTAAACGAAACGCGCGAGTTTATGCCCATGACGATCATGCTGGCCCATAAACTTTGCCAACAACTATCCAAGGTCCGCAAGAGCGGCAAACTGGATTTCCTGCGGCCCGATGGAAAAAGCCAAGTGTCGATCCGCTATGTGGACAACAAGCCGGTGAGTATCGAAAACGTGGTTGTTTCCACGCAGCATTCGCCCGACATTTCCTGGAACAAACTTCAAAAAGCGATCCGGGAAGAAGTCATTCAGCCCGTGCTTCCCAAGAACATGGTTCAGCGATACACCAAGTACTATGTGAACCCGACCGGCCGATTCGTTACCGGAGGGCCACTTGGAGATTCAGGTCTTACCGGCCGCAAGATCATCGTCGATACTTACGGTGGTTGGGGCCGACACGGTGGAGGATGCTTTTCAGGCAAGGATCCCAGCAAGGTGGATCGCTCGGCGTCATACTATGCGCGCTACATAGCGAAAAACGTGGTAGCCGCGGGTTTGGCCAATCGCTGCGAAGTTCAATTGGCATATGCCATAGGGGTTTCCAAGCCTGTTAGCCTCCTGGTTTCCACTTTCGGAACCGGCAAGGTGGAAGACGAAACCCTGACCAAGGCGGTAAACAGAGTTTTCGACTGTCGCCCGGGCGCCATTGTTGAAGAGCTGGACCTGCTTCGTCCAATCTATTCAGACACAGCGGCATACGGACACTTCGGCCGCAAAGGGAAGAACTTCACGTGGGAGAGGACCGACAAGGTCGCTGCTTTGCAGGATGAGGTGAAAGGCATCAACACCAACCCGGTTCGTCCCGTCCGGTCAAAGAAAGCTGCGCCTAAGAAACCGGCCAAGGCTGTTTCAAAAAAAGCGGTCGCTAAAAAAGCTGCGCCTAAGAAAACCGTGAAAAAAGCTGCGAAAAAAAAATCCAGAAAACGGTAGAGTAGCTTAAGTACCTGCAGCGTAGTCGGTGGCGTAAATTTTCTGTTCTTCGGTGAGCGTATCGATGTCTATTCCCATGGTTTGCAGTTTGACCATGGCGATCAACTGATCATTTTCCTCGGGCAGTTCATAGACCTTGTTTTCCAAGATCTTACCCTTTTGCGCAAGCATAAGTTGGGCTTCAAGCTGATTGGCGAAAGACATGTCCATGACCTCGGACGGGTGCCCCTCTGCAGCGGCTAGATTCACCAGGCGGCCTTGCGCCAACACGTAAATCCGCCTGCCGTCCTTCATTGTGAATTCCTGGTTGTTTTCCCTGACCGTTCTGACCGACTCCGATGTTTCTTCCAATTCCTTCAGGTTCAATTCGCAGTCGTAATGGCCGGTGTTGCACACCACCGCTCCGTCTTTCATGGAATCGAAGTGTCGCTTGACGATCACATCTTTCATGCCTGTCGCTGTTATAAAGACATCTCCAATCTTTGCAGCCTCATCCATCGGCATAACCCGAAAACCTTCAAGCATCGCTTTTAGAGCTGCCGTGGGTTTCACCTCGGTCACGATCACGTTTGCTCCCATGCCCTTGGCTCGCATCGCGCATCCCCGCCCGCAATGGCCGAAACCGGCTACCACGAAATTCTTTCCCGCCAGCAGCAGCGATGTCGCCCTAAGGATCCCGTCGAGCGAAGACTGCCCTGTACCGTATACATTGTCGAAGTCCCACTTTGTCTCAGCGTCGTTGACCGCTATTACCGGGTATTTCAATGCTCCATCGTCGGCCATGGCGCGCAAACGATGCACGCCGGTCGTGGTCTCTTCGGTTCCGCCGATGACATGCTCAACCAATTCAGAATGACGCGAGTGAAGAGAAAAAATCAGATCCGCCCCGTCATCCAGGGTGAGATTGGGCCGGGTTTCCAAGACCTTGTCGATGCACCAGTAGAACTCTTCGGTGTTCTGCCCGTACCAAGCAAAAACCGGAATCCCTTCATCCACAAGAGCGGCTGCAACATCATCCTGGGTAGAAAGCGGGTTGCATCCGCTCCAACAAACCTCCGCGCCGGCAGCGGCAAGTGTTTTTACGAGCACAGCCGTTTCCTTTGTTACGTGAAGGCATCCTCCAATACGATAACCCTTCAACGGCTTGGTCTTAGAGTACTTTTCCCGCAGGTGCATCAGCACCGGCATGCGTGATTCCGCCCAGTCGATTTTCAACCGCCCCGCGTCTGCAAGGCTCATGTCCGCTACTTTGTAATCCATAACAACCTCATCATTCTTGTTCTGTCGGTTCATTGTTATCCTGCAAAATGAAACCGGTACTACAGCCGTGTCATGATTTTGTAACGATGCTTGTGACAACGACAGACTCAGCTTCATACCGGAGAAAGGACATTACTCACGAGTTTAAAGGAGTCAAGCAACACCCGATGCATCCATCCCGTGGGTTGACGTGGAGCCGGCGTAAATTTCTCACTTCAAGGTGCGGGAGACAGCTATCTGGTGGTTCCATCGGATTTCAGGGGATAATTGGGTCAGAATCGAATACACGAAAAACATTTCCACGTGATCCCCCCTGTCCGCCACGGCGGGCAACGCCAAAATAAAAACCGTGCCCAACCCGAAAGAATGATCTGTTTCCATGACAGTGACGGGTTCCATCCAAGTTTCGTTTTCCCAGCGGGAATAAAGAACCTGCGTCGGCGCGCTGAAAGCTTCTTGCGGTCCCCGATTGAAAAACAATTCTTTCACCAAAACGCCATCCCGTTCAATCGTCACCGGCCAGGGAAATATTTCGTTTTGATCGGGCGTATTGATCGGTAAAGGTAGCGCAACCATGTTTCCCCAATCACCCTGGGGATAATCACCCAGCAATTCCGACGTCTTCACCAGCCAGTTCGACGCGTCCGTTGTATCCGTGGCCGGAAGATAGATGTAATGATTTGAGTCTTCGGGGTCCAGGTAAACACGGTATTCGCCTATGCCTCGATTTTCCATTTGCAGATCATCGTTTATCGGCCCGGTCAACATCGCGGCCTTCATGTTCGGCGGCATGATGCCCCACGAAGTTACAGGCCCGCCGAAATTTGCGTGTTCACCTGCTGTGACCGCTACATACGTGAAAACAGTTCCGTGATACCCGTCTCCAAAAAAATCGAGCCAATCCGGGTAGGCGAAAAACAGGGTGTAGCTTTCTCCAACAACCGGATTTTCCGGACCACTCGTCGGGCTTACCTCCATTATGACCCCGTCATCTTCAAAACCAAGGCAATCCAATTTTGAAAACCTGCCCTCGCTATCACGATGGGCTGCATAAGAATTGTACACTCCCTTGGTGAAAGGCCACCCACCAGGAGGCTCCTCCGAGTTTCCGTACAAGCCTTCCGTTACAAACCCATTTTCGTCTACTCCGTATACGCAAGGTCTTTCAGGTTCCTGGTAAGGCCCCGCTGCTTCCATGCATTCGGAGGTCCACTCGTCTGTCGGCAATGCAGGACATCCCACGAGCGGACTGTAAGAAAAAAACAGTGTGTTGCCGTCGGGACTCACGGCAATGGAGTCCTCCTGGCCGTCGGTATTGATTTCATCAAGGGAGCGGGGAATCGACCATTCGGGTGAAAGCATCGTCAAGAACACAACCGTCACTTCCGCTGTTGCTGTTTCTCCTTCCACTACGGCACTTGCCTCTATCCTGACCTCTCCGCTTTGTGGGCTGCTCACCACTACTGAATACCGTCCTTCACCCAGAACTTCCACCCCGCTTGTGTCAGGATCGAAAATGCCTTGGGGATTTTCGGCAACAATCGATACTTGAGATACATCCCCGTCCCATGGTTCATTCTCCGCGTCAAAAATCGTTGCCACGACACGCACGTCGGGCAGTAGGATTTCACCTGCGGCCTCACGGAAAAATTCCATCTCAATGGATGGTCTGGGTTCCACGAATGCATCGGGATCTTCGCCGCCGTCCACTTCTCCATCAGCCACTCCACCGTCGATCGCTGCGTCCTGATCATTCGCTTCTCCATTACCGCCACCGCAGGCGGGAAGACCCGCAGCGATAAGAAATATCACCGAAAAAAAAGGTGTGATTATTTCGTGCATATGAACACTCCTTTTCGGACAAACACACCGAGCGTCGTTTTGTTTCTTGAATACACTCTTTATTACACATAAAATCAAACAACACAAAACTCACAGGACAAAGGAATAAAAAATGGGAAAAACCCTCTCGACAAGCGCTGGGCTGGCCGCTGCAATCGCCGGGCTGCTTGCAGCTTGCGGCGGTTCGTCCGCCGAAACCCCGCGGGGGGTGCCGAAAGGAGGTTCCACTCCGGCGGGACCGTATTCGCCGGTATGCGAACCGGGTTCGGAAAACGGGCCGGTTCAAGAGCCGGAGTTTTGGGTCAATCTACCGGGACAGACAAGCTGGTTTGCATCACCGATAATCACCGATCTGACCGGTGACGGACGCAATGAATTGGTGGCCGCGTATTATTCAGTTTACGTTTTTGATTCGGAAGGATCTCAGCTCGCACGAATAGATGACGGGGATGGCAGGATTTATGCTCCTCACGTGGTCGCTGATCTGGAAGGGGATGGAAAAATGGAAATCGTGTACGGCAACGGATCCAAGGTGTTTGTTTTCGAATGGACGGAAGAGGGGCCGGTACTCAAACAAGGCTGGCCGGTCGACACCACGACCGGGGGAAATTCCCCCGAGGTGCGAGGTTTGGCGGCTGGTGATTTGAACGGAGACGGAAGCCTTGAAATCGTGGTCACCACAACCCAGACCGCACCCACCCGGGACGGAGGTGCACAGGTATTTGTTTACAACTTCGACGGTACACTGTTTCAACCTTCCGGCATTTCATGGAACGCATGGCCCAGGTATAACAACAAAAGCGGAGAGGGAAACGACGCTGATCGCAACGCAATGGGGCACAGCGGTTTTGGTTGTTACGGCTTGAACGTGGGTCTGGGGGACATCGACGGTGATGGTGACCTGGAGATCATAGTAACTTATGACAATCACCACATCCAAGCGTTCAAAGCAGACGGTGTAGCAGTGAATGCTGCCCCTTGGTTCAAAAACCGCCAACCTGATTACTCCGGTATGAGAATGACGTGGGGGCAGTTCATACGATGGGCCGACCACCAAGTGGAAGAGGATCACTACCACCATCACACGGGAGAATGGCCTCATCCGAGCTGGACCGAGTGGCTTCAATGGACAGCGTCTCCCCCCAACGTGGTTGATATAGACGGCAATGGTCGTGCAGAAGTTTTGGGTGTTCCAAATGTTGAAATGCACGTCCCGTATGAGACCCAGGCATATGCAATCATGGTGCTGGAGGGAGCTCATGGAGACGGCAGTCGTTCAGCGATGAGAAAACCCGGGTGGGAAGTGCTTCCACGAGGTGACGCTCCCGTAAAAGTTGATGGTTGGTATCCGCCCGGGGGAGTTCCCGCGGCGGCCACGGTCGACATCACCGGAAACGGGTTGCCGGAAATCATCGTATCCTTGAATGATCGACATCTTTACATGTTCAACTCGACCGGAGATCTTCTTTGGAGGCATGACTACAGCCACGGCAAGACGATAATGTATGCCTCCGAGCCGATTGTGGCGGATTTGAACGCAGATGGAATTCCCGAGATTCTATTCACCACCTACGGGGACCCGGACACGGATGATTCGGGATACCTCGTAATCCTGGATTCGGAAGGAGCTCTCCTTTACGATATCCCGCTTCCGAATCCGGGTTACAACGGAAATGGAAACGGCGCTCCGGCCGCTCCGGCCGTGGGAGATCTCACCGGGGACGGACAACTCGAAATCTTTGTGCAGACTTTTGATCATGGAATGGACGTGTTCACCGTTCCGGGTTCTTCTTCTAATTGTCTTCTTTGGCCCACGGCCCGGGGGGGGCCTCTTCGTATGGGACAGCCTTCAAAAGCATATTAAATAGTAGTTTCAGTCAAATGAAATCCGCGTTCTCCAGGGGTCGTCTTGACGAATGCCGAGTAGACCGTTCATAATATGAATTCGACAGCGTAATGCTTTTCGATTGGAGTATGGAGAGTTACTCACATTGGGCGATTTGAGAGTTGGATTCAAGGACGGCAGGTTATGAAAGTTGATATATCAATATTGCATGCAACCGGTTTTGCGGGAATGGTTTTTCCACGTGTCCGGTTTTGGTGGGTGGTTTTATTGGTGGGGGGCGTTTTATGGTTTTCAGGATGTGCGCCGGGAACCGGAGGACTTGTAGAAGGCGAATGCGGAGATGGGGTGTTAAACAAGGGTGAGGAGTGCGATCTCGGTGTATTCAACTCTGATGTCCTTCCGGACACATGCAGGACAAACTGCCTTCTTCCCCACTGTGGAGACATGGTAAAAGATTCCGATGAAGAGTGCGACGGACCGGATCTGGGCGGGGCCACTTGCCTTACAATGGGATTTTTGGAGGGACGATTGAGTTGCAATGAGGAGTGTGAACTTGATGTATCCGAGTGTTCTACATGCGGAGACGGTAAAGTTTCGGGCCGCGAGGAATGCGACGGGGATAACCTGGACGGAAAGACATGCGAAGACCTGGGTTTTTCGGGAGGCTCCCTTCTTTGTGATTCGAATTGTAATTTTGATGTATCTCAATGTGTCGGAGGCTGCGGAAACGGAGTGAGGGAAGATGAAGAAGCTTGTGATCTTGATGACCTCGGAGGTCAAACCTGCGAAAGCCTGGGTTTTGAAAGCGGAACCCTTGCTTGCAACGAGGACTGCACGTTAGACCGGACCGGTTGCATAGGTGGTTGCGGAAACGGGGTGGTGGAAGAAGGACAAGTATGCGACGACGGAAATGATATCGATTACGACGGTTGCAGCAGCGATTGCCGGGCCGGAGACGGCACTTTCGATTATGGGCGGTTTTATGAAACATGCGATGTCCCCCAGGACCTTGCCGCGGCAGACATGAATTCAAACGGTCATATTGATTTGATAGTTGCCTGCGCCGGTAGATTCGGCGAAGGCGGTGCGGTCGCAGTGCACTTGAACAATGGAGACGGCACTTTCAGCGCTTCGCTGATTTATCCGCTGGATGTTAAATTGACCGGAATCGCGATCGGGGACCTGGATGCAGATGGAATTCCCGATGTCGCGGCTTCTTATTTCACCGTTGTAGACAGCGGGAATCCAACCGGAGGCGTGCTTGTAATGCAAGGCTTGGGTGATGGAACCCTGGATGCAAGCCAGCCGTTTAAGGCCGGTACACGGCCAATGGATCTGGCCCTGGGAGATTTTGATCAAGACGGTTTTTTGGATGTTGTGCTTGCAGACGCGGGCGAACAGAGACTTCAAATCCTGCGGGGCGAAGGAGATGGAACCTTTTTGCCCGACACCTTTCTGCACTCGTTCGGAGGACCCGCATTCGTGGACAGCGCGGACGTGGATGGGGACGGCATTCCGGATATCATCACCGTTCGCCAGACCTACCAGGTGGGGGTGGTTTTCCTTGGTTTGGGAGGTGGGCTTTTTTCATCCCCTATTTCGCGGCGAACAGGTGAACGTCCCACAGGGGTCGCTGTAGGGGATTTTAACGGCGATGTCTATCCGGATCTTGTCTTTTCGGGCGCGGGAGACGGCAAATTGTCCGTGTTTCTGGGTTTGGGCGGGAGTGAGTTCACCCATGCAACCAATTTTGATCTGGAAACGGGCATATCCGGAGTCCTGGCCGCACCCATAGACGGAGATCCACATTGGGACCTCGTGGTTCCGGGAGGAGCTTCGGATATTATTTGGACAGTGCTTGGAAACGGTGACGGAACTTTTTCGCAACCCCACTTGCAAACCCCGACCTGCGATTCTCCGGTGGCGGGTGTGCTTGCGGATTTCGATGATGACAAATTGTGGGACGTGGCGGTGGTTTGCTCTTTTTCAAACGAACTGGGTGTACATATCGGCAATGAAGCATTCCCGCCCTGATCTTCGATCGACCGAATTCATTTTTTCCAAAAAATTCCAGCGGTGTAATACCCAGAAGAAGTTTCTGTTTTTTCCAGCCAAGGAATGCTCTTGACACTTTTGAAGTGAAGGGATATCCACAATCAATACCTGAATAGGTTTATTTTTATGGTTTTGGCAGGCGCCGATTCTGCAAGCACCCGGACAGAATTCAAACAGGTGTTTGGAAAAACATGAAACAGGAGTAAGCCATGTCTGAAAGCGTGGAAGATTTGACCTTCGATTATACCGACGAGGACGGCCGGCTCGTCCGCAAACAACTTGCCAAGGAAGTGCTTTCCAAGGGCGCTTGGGCTACCGTGATGTACCTTTACCAGGACCTGGATCGCTCCACCAATGAGTACCGGGTTCCGAAAATCAGCATTGTAAGATATCGTAAAAACGAGGGCATCTACCGGAAACAATCCAGCTTCAATATTTCAAGCGAGAAACAGGGTCGCCATATCATAACCGTGCTGGACAGATGGTACAACAGCTCTCCGGCTTCAAGCTGAATCGTTCTTGCCGGTAATTCGTTTCCAAAAACTGGACTTTGACGGTTTTTGTTCCCTGGCCCGCCGCATCTTTATGATGTTTATTTCCCTGGCGGGCTCCACATAATTCGGATTCAGGTGAACGGCCCTCTCGAAATGAGGCAGTGCGTCTTCCTGCTTTCCCTGGTCTAGAAGTATTTTCCCCAGAAAATAACTCGCCTTTGCACAACGGGGCGACAGGCGCAGAGCTTCCATGAGATTATTCTTGAGCTCCTCCGCCCTTTCGTGGTGGGTTCCTCTCTGCTTGGCAGCCGTGTATCGCGTCCACGCCAGCATTGCATGATGCTCACCTTCGTCAGGGTTTCCTTCAAGAGCGGACATAAACATCTGTTCGGCCTGTTCATAGTTTCCCTTTCGGAAAAACACCTCTCCTTTCTGAAAACTCAACTCCGCCTGGAGAATCTGCTGCGCCCTTTGCCGACCTCCGGCGAGAGATGAATCCTTCACAATCGCCCGGTACTCTGCTCTCTGCGAATCATCCAGCAAAGTTGTATACGCTTCCGAAATCTTCTGGAAGAGTCTGTCCGCCGGTCCCCGCAAAACCTCGATTCCAAGGGAACTCACTCTATCAGGATGAAATTTCTTGGCCAGCAACAGGTAAGCATCCTTCAAGTCCTGCCTGGTGCAATCAACATCCAAGCTCATAATTTCGAAGAGATTCTGATCTTCAATGGCCGAAAGTCTACTGCGTAGTTCCATGTCCAGTTCTTTTGCTGCAGCGGATGCATCATCCGGAAGTTTCGGCCAATCAATTTTTTTCGCAGGTTTCATTTTGGCGACCGATCCGCCTCTTGAAGGTCCGCTGTTTAATGTTGGTGCCCCGCGTTCCGCAGCATGCCCCGCTGTATACTCGCCGGAAATGGGTGTACCACGAAAAACTCCATGTTCGCCGGAAATGGGGCTGCTTTCCACGCCTCGGCCGACCTCCGGTTTTTCCGATACCTCATATTCTCCTGTGCTCACCGATTGGGATAGAGACTGCTCGCCTGTGGTCGAACGGCTCTCTTTGTGTGGATCTTGGGAGAACCCTCCGCTCGAATAAGCGCCTTCTTGATCCGGACTCACCACGGCAAGCTGCCGGGTGAGCCCTTGCCTTCTGTTTCTTCCGCCTTGTTCTTTCAAGGATGGTTTGGGGCGCAACCGGGGTACGGTATCAGGATCCGCGGACTTGATAAAATCAGCGGCCCAAAGCACATAGAGTGTTTGCAAAAGTGTTTTTCGATCTACGCCCGCGACGGAAGCCAAATCGTCAATGAGCCAATAACCCCTTTTCAGCAGAGCTGCTACAAAACGGGAATCTTCTTCTCTCAAAACAGGTTGAAGAAACGTCGGATCTTCTTCCTTCAAAGCAAGCGCCTTTGGTAAAACCGCGGCCAGGTCAACTTCGAGTCTACGAATGTCATAGTGTTGGTTGATCCCTTGATACACCAGCCCCAACGGGCAAAGATTGATCAGGGAAAGTTCCTTGCGAATCTTTTTCGGCGGAAGAACAGCTTCCAACTCAAAGGCTCCCCCCGTAATTTCAAAAAGTCTCAGGAATTTCCGGGTCTGTTGGATTTCAAGGTGACGAACAAGAATATCCTCGTCGATGAATCCACGGTTCAAGGCCTCGCGACCGAATGGTTCACCTGTTTGTCGCTGCGATGACAGACAATCTACAACTTGTTCCTTTTTCATTACGCCGTTTTCGATCAAAAGCCTTCCCAATCCATCTTCCTTGGATAATGACTCTACAAAAACCGGTTTTCCATCAATGAAATACGCGCTGATAGTGTCATCATTTTCCGTTCGACGGATGTTTTGAAGTCTCATCGCCCCGCTGAATTTCTTGCGTTGAATAAACAGCAAGAGCCGAGGCAGCGGATATTTTGAGAGGTCCCCCGTTGTCTTGCTTTCAGCCATCTGCGAGTCTCCTGGTTCAGTCTTTTCTCTGGGTCGGTTTTTCTCTATGAGTCGGCTTTTTAACGCCTCTCAGGAAAAAGTACAGAATTACGATGATGGTAACAAAGGAAATCGCCATCCACATAACAAACGGATCGGCCTCAATATATCCTCTTTGAGCCGGGCCGCTCCAGTCCAGTTCTCCTATCCTGGGTGTCCATCCTGTTGCATCGGATTGGTCCTCTGTGATTCCAAACGGTTGAGGGCTGTACAAAGATACGGAATTTTCAAAGGTTTTCACAGCGGCTCTTCTCTCCTCAAAATCACTTCAAACGCATAGTTTAGATCAAACCGGCGAAAAGTTACAAGGATTTGTGCGACTTAGGCATAGTGAAAAAACATCTTCATGGTTCGCAGGTAAAACCATCCACCTTACGGCAATGCAGAATGGTTGCCGTAACAGCCGGGATGTTTCGGATTCGACGTCGGGTCATTGACAATAACGCCGGCTACCCGTAATTTTGCCGTTATTATCGCAGGCTGAAGATCGTTGTCCATTGCGACCTTTTGCCGGATCCGCACAACACGGATAAAGAAAAGGAACGGGCGAAAATGAAAGATTTGAAAGAGTTCAGCTACCCGCAAAACATCGGCGACGCTGTCCGGCGTCTACACGAGGCCAAGGGCAAGGCAGCCGTGATCGCGGGAGGAACAAGTCTCACATTGACAAAGGACCGGGGGGTCGAGACCCTGGTGGACATCTCCCGGCTGGGCCTGGACTACGTAAAACAAGAAAACGGCGCTCTCGTCGTGGGAGCGTGTGCTACGGCACACATGCTTTCAGAATCCCCCGAACTACTCCACCCCTGCCTTCTCGCACTCGGTGAAGCTTCCAAGACCGCCGGACCGCATGGAGTAAGGGCTGCATTGACAATCGGTGGAAATGTAGTTCAGTGCTACCCCTGGTCGGATCTACCCGTAGCACTTTTGGCGATCAACGCGTCGGTCCGCATAGCCGGAAACACATCCCGTGAGGTTTCGATCACGGATTTCTTGCAGCGGCATCCGAGTAAAACGCTGGAACCCGGAGAAATTGTAAAAGAGTTCGTTCTACCGATTGCCCGAAAATCCGATGGTGTCACCACTGCAAGCTCGTTCGTGAAAATTTCACGAACAGTCACGGATTATGCACTGACAACAGCGGCCGTTCTGGTCGATGTGGAAAGAGTCGCTCGTAATGAAGAGAAAGAAGACAGTACGAACGATTCAGACAACAACTCCGGCAAAAAGTCCCTTCGGATCAAGGATCTACGAATAGCCATTGGTGCGGTACGCCCGATGCCTGTGCTGGTGGAAGACCTAGGTTCTCTTTGCGGTGAAAACCACTACTTTGACGAAGACTGGATCGAAAAAATCGGCGATACCGTTCTCTCGCAGGTGGGACCGATTGCGGATATGAGGGCATCTTCCGAGTATCGAAACCGTCTCATCAAGATCGCTTCCGTTCGCGCCGTTCAGACGGCAGTTAAGAGAGCGGAGGAGGTAGTGCAATGAAAATAAATATAACGGTAAACAGCAGGAAGCATGAGTGGGACATCAAGCCGGACGCGATTTTGCTGGATGTTTTGAGGGACAACGGTTACGTGAGTGTGAAGAGGGGTTGTGAAGAAGGAGTTTGTGGATCGTGCGCCGTTCTCGTCGACGGAAAGCGACGCAATTCATGCATTTTGTTCGCCGGACAGGTTCATAACCGGGAAATCACCACGGTTGAAGGGTTGGGCGACACCCATCGCCCGCACCCCATCCAAGAGGCATTTGTGGAAGCCGGCGCTGTTCAGTGCGGTTTTTGCACCCCCGGAATGATCCTGGCGACAAAAGAGTTGTTGGACAATCACCCTGATCCCGATGAAGCGAGGATAAAGGCCGCTCTCGACGGCAACCTCTGCCGCTGCACCGGCTACGTGAAAATCATCGACGCGGTGAAATCCGCCGCTCGGAAATGCAAAGAACGCAGCGGAAAAAAAAGGTGATCGTTGCGGAAAACGCGGGCAACACGGAAGACCGTATATAGGAGGACTTGAATGAACCGGGATACGAACAAGGACGAACAGGGGACTTCTTTTGAACGGAAAGACTGGTCCGTTGTCGGACATTCCGTGGAAAAAGTGGACGCATTGGGACTCGCAACAGGGTCTCCTGCATTCGTTGACGATATTCCCTTCAGGGGATTGCTGCATGGCGCCATACTCGCGTCACCCCACGCGCATGCCAGGATACGCAGAATCAACACATCCAAGGCCGAAGCGCTTCCGGGAGTACACGCTGTGTTGTGTCATAAGAATGTACCTAGGGTACCGCACACGACAGCCGGGCAAGGGTATCCAGAGCCGTCCCCTTACGACACTTACATGTTCGATGCAAAAGTCCGCTACGTTGGGGACAGAGTAGCAGCAGTGGCCGCGGAAACACGGGAAATCGCGGCCGAAGCGCTGCAATTGATCGACGTGGAATACGACGTTTTGGAGCCGGTCCTGGATCCCAGAAAGGCGATGGACCGGGAATCCCCTGCAATTCACGACGAACCCGACGCAACAACGCTGATCCCCATGCACTTTGATCCGGGGAGAAACATCGCCGCGCACAACGATTTTGTAATCGGCGATGTAAAAGCCGGCCTGGATGAATCCGATCTGGTGCTGTCGGAGGAATATGAAACCCAATACGCTCAGCACTGTCCGAATGAACCGCACGTCACGATCACTTATTTCGATGAAACCGGCCGCCTTGTAATTCGTTCATCGACGCAGGTCCCGTTTCACGTACGAAGAATCGTGGCTGCGTGCTGCGAACTCCCGGTGGGCGGCATCCGCGTTATCAAGCCCAGGATAGGCGGGGGATTTGGTGTAAAGCAGGAAATACTGCTCGAAGACGTCTGCTCCATGCTTACCTTGCGCAGCCGGCGTCCGGTGAAAATCGAGTACACCAGAGCCGAAGAGTTCATTTCGTCACGCACCAGGCACCCTTCCGTGATCAAGCTGGATCTCGGATTGGATAGCTCCGGGATCGTAAAGGCGATAAACATGAACATCCTGCTCAACACCGGAGCTTATGGATCGCACGCTCTGACCGTTGGTTGCAACTGCGGGGCCAAGGTGTTGCCTTTGTACCGATCACCCAACGTCGGTTTCAATCTCGACGCGGTTTACACGAATCTTCCGGTGGGCGGAGCTTACCGCGGCTACGGCGCAACCCAAGCGGCGTTTCCTATGGAGTGCCTCATGGATGAGGCCGCCCTTCGCCTGGAAATGGATCCCATAGAAATCAGGCAATTGAATCATATCCGCGCCGGAGAAAGTTCCGAGGTCTTTAAGGCCCTGGGAGAAGGCAGGCCCGGTGTAAGCCAAACCATAAGCTCCTGCGGCTTGGCAGAGTGCATGAAGCTGGGCGCTGAAGAAATCGGCTGGTATGAAAAACGTTCCAAACCGGGAAACGGCAGGTTTCGCAGCGGACTCGGCATTGCCTGCCTGATGCAGGGCTCATCCATACCGGAAATAGACATGGGTGCCGCGTTCATGAAAATGAACGAGGACGGATCCTTCAACCTCCTTGTCGGCGCGACAGATCTGGGCACGGGGTCAGACACCGTTCTTGCGCAAATTGCAGCCGAAGTATTGTGCGTCCCGGTTTCGAAAATCGTGGTGACATCATCAGACACAGACGTGACTCCGTTCGACGTGGGAGCATACGCGTCTTCGACTACCTACCTGAGCGGCATGGCGGTCAAAAAGGTAGCCGCAAAAATCAAGCGGCAAATTCTGGAAACAGCGGCTGAAATGAAAGGAACGCGAATCGAAGATCTTCACCTGCGAGAAGGGGCGGTTTACAGTCCTGCAAATGAAAAAATCGATCTCAGGCAAATAGCGATTCGGTCTCTTTACCAGGAAAACCAGCGCCAGATAGCAGCTGACGCCAGCCACACCACGCATAAATCCCCACCGCCGTTTGCGGCACACTTCGCTGAAGTGGAAGTGGACACCGAGACAGGACAGGTAAGGGTGGTAAAGTACGTCGCGGCGGTTGATTGCGGCACCGCCATAAACCCGCAGCTTGCTGAAGGGCAAACCGAGGGCGCTGTCTTAAACGGCATCAGCTACGCGTTGACCGAAGAGTACCTCTTTGATTCCCGGGGTCGAATGAGAAACCCCAATTACCGGCATTACAAAATATACACAACGTCAGACCTCCCTGAAATAAAGACCATACTCGTGCCGACATACGAACCAACCGGTCCTTACGGAGCGAAAAGTGTTTCTGAGATCTCCATAAACGGCCCCGCTCCGGCCATTGCCAACGCAGTGTTCGACGCTGTTGGAATTCGGCTTCGAAAAATACCGTTTACACCCGAACGAGTGCTTGACGCACTGGATGCAAAAGCAAAACAAGACGAAGATTGAGGAAAAGCGCAAAAACGGAAATTCGTTCAAGGGCATAATTTGATTGGAGGGAATTTACCATGCCCATCTATGAGTTCTATTGCTCCAACTGCCACATGCTTTTTGATTTTTATTCCGCCCGGGTGGATACATCGACCCAACCCAAGTGTCCCATGTGCAAAAAAATCAAGCTTTCACGCCGAATATCTTCTTTTTCCGTACTCAGAAAAAACACGGCCGAACCGGGCGGATTTCCCGCCGATCTGGATGAAAGCAAGCTCGAAAAAGCAATGGCCTCCATGTCCGCGGAAATGGACGGGTTTTCGGAAGATGATCCTGTCCGCTCAGCCGAGATGATGCGGAAACTTGCGGGTTTGACAGGACTCGAACTAGGTTCAGGCATGAAAGAAGCGTTGAAGAGACTTGAAGCCGGCGAGGACCCCGAAAAGATCGAAGAAGAGATGGGGGATTTGATCGAAGGCGAAGAGCCTTTTGTACAACCGCCTGGGGCTGGAAACAGCACGCGGAGATACAAAACAAAATACGAGGCTCCCCCCCGAAAAGACGACAACCTTTATGAACTCTGATTTCCCGCGCAGCCGCCGAACCTTTTCTCCCCGATGGTTTAAAAGATCAACGCCTTCTTTTTATGAACACAAAAGCCAGGATCGCAAAGAGCACCGGCAGAGAAGTTCCCTCTGAAGACACCGGGTTCTGAATCCTGCATCCGCAACCTCCCCTTCCTTTGCCGCCCGTGGAGGTTCCTGCATCAATATCACCGGCCGGATCAATGATTTCGAAAAGATTTTCTCCCCTTCCCTCACGGCCTCCGGGATTGCTGACAAAAACATCTCTCAATCCCGATTCCACGCTGGAAGCCACCACGAGCCTGCCCTCTAACTGGGAATTTGAAATGAACTTAAGGTCGTAGACAACCGCGCCCTCACCGCTGATCCGGACCTCCAGATCCTGGCCGTCCACAAAACCCTGTCCCAAGACAGTCACAAATTCGCCCTGTGAACCAGGTTCGGCCGTGGCGGGATAAAAGTCAGTGACAGTGGGTTCCGGGGCAAACATGATAATTGAATACTCATAATCCCCTCCTTCCCACTGACCGGCAAGGTTGGGATCGTAATTTTCTCCACCCATGTGACACACGACCATCACGAGTCTTTTAATGGAACCGGGATCTATTTCCAGTTCTCCTGCGTTTTCCTCATCCAAGTGCATTTCCTCGTATATCGTGGGCTTGCCCGGTTCGATTCCCATTATTTGCACAAACCATTCCTTGTCTTCTTCACCGTCAAATCCGAAAAGGATGGGCATATTTACACCGTAAAGGTTCAAATCGATATAATTACATCCGTTTTGTTGTGGCCGGGTCATGTTCGAGGGGCGTTTGTTATGCACCGGCAAATCCGAAGTCCTGTATTCCGCTTCTTTCGCCACAGCGGCCTCCCACCAATACCCGGCGCCGGGCAAGTGTTGGCCGTCATCATCCTGGCCCGCAAAATACCTGTATTCCGAAAAGGTTTTTACCATCTCCTGAAACCCCCCCCAGTCCTGAAGCATCTCATCCAACACCCCGAAATAGTGCGGATAGTTCCAGTAATAAGATTCCTGGACGCTTCCTTCCCAGACCTCCCGGATCCACCTCGGATCCTCGTTGCCGTAAAGATAAGACATGAAATACACCCAAAGCCCTCCCCCGTATTCATACATATCAGTGGGCCTTGCCATGTACTCGAGCGGTCGATACGGCCGGCTTTGAAAAAAGGAAAAAACGCCCATCGTATAATTCCACGCTGATGAATACACCTGGCTCATTATGTAGGTGGCGGTATTTTCCCAAAATGCCACCGGTTCCAGCACATCCATGGCAGCCTGGCAGGCGTGGTTGTATTCATGAGCAGTTGTCCCCGGGATCGACCACATTCCTATGGAAGAATCCACAACAATGTAACTGTACATATCCGCCCAGGGATTCTCATCCACTATCGCATAAGGAGCGGTGTAAGCCCCTCCTCCCATGCCGGTGTTATCAATGTAAACATGGTACGCTCCAAGATCCGGATCTATCGGAGGAGGCCAAAAACCCCATTCCTCGACCTGCTTTACATGCGAAACTATCATCGCTTCAGCGACTGCCTCCGCCCTGCTTTCATGGATCACATGATTGTAAAAAACCCTGAAGGGCAAAGGCTCGTCAACTTCTATGACGTACTCATATCCCGAGGGCGGTTGAAGCAGTTGTTCTATCTCGTACCTCAAAACACCTTTCGGATTCAGCATGGTCTGGGCCGCTTCCACGAATATCGAGGTATATGACCTTCCGGGAGGAAGCCCCCTGAGAGCGGCAATCTCCCGCCAGCGGGCTGGAAGAAGATGCGGCGCTTTCACCGCGGCCAACCGGTAGTACACCCGCTCCTCGTTGTTGATGCGACCTGAAAGAAATGAACCTTCTATCTCATCCAGAACCGTGGGAGCTGTTTCCCGCTCTAAGCTGAAACCACTTGCATGAGCATTCGCAGCCGTCCATGAAATCCATACAAAACAAAACCCAGCCAGGAAAACCGCGTAAAACGATCTTCTGAATATTTTATAACGATTTTCCTCCTGATTCATCAAAACTACCTCCATATTGAAATTCTCACCTTAATCGCACATCGATCCCTTCATATTGCATTGCACTACAGCGCCATGCCTCGGCAAAGCAGTCTGCCGCTTTTTTAACATACCACATTTCCAGGGTTGCAAAAGACAAAGAATCGGCTTTTTAGGCAACAGCAGGGAATTTGTTCCAACCGGAGTCAGCGCCGGCCCGGGTATTTTCTTTCAAGCTCGTTCAACTCTGTTTCCGCGCCCTTGACAAGATGCAATCCTTTCTCTCTCAAGGCCAAGCCTTTCCGAATCATCGCTGCGTCATTGTTTTCAAAAGCATTTTCCAGGATTCTGTACGCCAGCGCGAGTTTTTCGTAGCCCTTCAATTCCTTTTCAAAAATATCTTTCACCACATCGGTCTTGATCTCCATTCCCGCCAACTTCCTGACATACTCGGAGGATCGGGAAACAAGATCAACGCGCAAGAGATCCAGGGCAGCGCGCTGGTTTACAAAAACCTTGTCTTCGAACTCCTCGACCCGGGCCATCAGATCCCTTGTGTCTTGAGCTATTTCGGCTTTTTGTTTCTTGAAACGGTTAAGATCCACTTCGATTGGATCCAGCCCGCAACGCGTAACGCAATCCGACCTGCAGTGCGCGGAGAAAAAGAAAAGGACAATCAACACTGAAAAGAGGTGCCGACAAGAAAACGCGCGCCCCTCATACACCGAACAAACCACGACAATCCTTTACAGTAACGAGTATAAAAAGCACCAGCAGCAACAACAAGGCAACCTGATGTATCCTGGCCTCCTTGGACTGCGAAAGCCTCTTGCCGGTTATCAACTCCACAAACCTGAACAACAAGTGGCCTCCGTCGAGTGCAGGAATCGGAAGCAGATTGAAAAGCCCAAGCATTACGCTCAAGAACATCACCACGGTCAACCCATAGACAAATCCTTGTCGAATCTGGGTTTTAATCGCCACCACTATCCCCACCGGCCCGGAAATCTGGGTTCCAGCGCCGTTAGCTCCACTAAACAACCTGGAAAAAAGTTCTCCCAAGGCTGAAAGCATGTGCCTGGATTTTCTTATGGGATAACCCGATGCATAAGCAAGTCTTCTCCCCACCGGAACATTCTCCCACTGGGTCACATCCTCGAACACCACGCCGATCAACCCGTTTTCGTCCGGGTAGATTTTCACATCTTCTTCTTTATCCTTTTGTCCGCCCCTCCAGACACCTGCAACGAGCGCCTTTTCCATTCCCCTCATACACCTATACCCTTTTTCAAGCCCTTTAAGAGCTTCTTTAAGCTGTTGTTTCGATTCCAGCTTGTGCCCATCTACATACAAGATCCTGTCGCCCACCTCGAGTCCCGATTTCCGCGCCTGCGGGCCGTGCAATCCAACAACCCATGGATCTCCGGCAAGAGGAACCAACACACCGGTCAAGGAATCCCCTTCAGCCGGCCATTGTATTGAAACGCCCGTGCCGCCGAAGGATTGCAAATCGGATGGATTTCTATCCGTAGATTTTTCACCCACAGCCGGCTCCATGTTTTCCGAGGGAACCGGCTCTTGAGTATCGCTTTCTTCTTCCTGGTTGTCGCTTTTCTCCTCTCCCTGCGAATCCTCGGGATCCTCGCCGGTCCCCTCCATTGTCGATACATCCTCCTCTCCATTCTCCTTGTTCCGATCCGCTTCCCCTTCATCGCCATCGCCATTTTCCTCCATGATCTTTTTTCGGGGCTTCCAATCGAGATTTACGAGTTCGTCTCCTCTCATCACATCGAGAGATAGAACTCGGTCTTCTCCCTGCACGTATCGACACCCCTGCAAATACATTCCGACAATCCGCCTGTAATGATCGTAGCTTTCAACATTGTGCCCATCTATGGACACTATTCTGTCACCTTCCTTTAAGCCCGCGCCCGCGGCCGGGCGCGCCGCTTCCACCCGGGCGATTACGAGTGGATGCTTTTCCGGCTTCACCGGCAACCCCCAAAACCCAAAAAGCATCAATGCCAACACCCAGGCAAACAGATAGTTTATACCCGGACCTGCGGCCACAACGGCCATTCTTTTCCATACGGGTTGATTCAAAAAAGCTCTGGGATCTTCCGGATCATAATCTTCTTCATCATCAGGATTGGACCCGGCGATCTTCACATAACCGCCCAGGGGAACCCATGAGATCACAAACTCGGTTCCATCTTTAACCCAGCGGCATCCCGGAATCGGGGGACCGAACCCGATACTGAAAACATCCACTTTCATTCCCGAGAGCTTGGCCACAATGAAATGACCGAACTCGTGAATCATGACGAGAAATCCGAGCGCCAATATTGCAAGCAACCAACTCATTATCGCAGTTCCTCCATAACGTCTTTATTCCATATCAGCCCTTACCATCCCATGCAAGAGGGAGCAGAATCATCTTTCGACCCATTGCTTCCACCCGCCCTGGTTTTGGCAAGGGCTGCCTCAAAACAACTTTTGGATTCATCCACGGAACCATCACGGAAATCTTGCTGCAATGGGAAATCTTCTACCCGCGCCGAACGCCCTTGTAGTAACTCGAATTCCAGGGGCAGCCTGCCTTCGCTTGTACTCGGAACAATGGATTGCTCTGATAATCCATTCCACCTGTTTTCGATTGTAGCCTTTTTCCACAATCGAATCCACGTTGCAGCCGTCCTCGATATACATTGTCAAGACACCGTCCAGTACGGGATAAGGGGGCAGGGAATCCGTGTCCTTTTGGTTCGGCCTGAGCTCTGCGGAAGGAGGTCGATCAATAACACCTTGCGGAATAACCTCTTTTTGAGAATTCAAAAATCCGGCCAGCCGGAATACCATTGTCTTCGGCACATCAGCCAACACCGACAAGCCGCCGGACATATCTCCATAGAGCGTCGAGTAACCAACCGACATTTCACTCTTGTTCCCGGTCGCCAGCAACATGTAATCTTGCTTGTTGGAAAAAGCCATCAGCAGCGCTCCCCGAATACGGGCTTGAATGTTTTCCATGGTTACATCCACATCTCCCGTATCCATGCTGATTTCCAGGGGTTTTCTGAAACTTTCGAAAAAAACTTTGTAATGATCATCGATTGGTATGACCTCGAACCTTATACCCAGCGTTTCAGCCTGTTTGCGGGCCAACTCACAACTCAACGGGGAAGAAAACCGAGAGGGCATGGCCACACCGCAAACATTTTCCGGTCCCAGAGCGTCCACTGCCAAACAGCATGTCACGGCCGAATCGATGCCTCCGGACATCCCCAGAACCGCCCTGGAGAATCCGCACTTGTGTAAATAATCTCGAATTCCCAGAGTCAGCGCTCCATGAAGGGACTCCATGGAATCAACCCTTCCAATAGAGACATCCATCGCCTCCCCATCCAGATCCACCTCCATCACATGTGTTTCGAAAAACTTCTGCACCCCAAGCACCCCCCCTTTTCGGTCGAAAGCCGCTCCGCCTCCGTCAAAAATAAGCTCATCGTTGCCACCGACCTGGTTTACGTAGATTACGGGTGAACCAGCGTTCATTGCGATCTCGGACAGTCTTTCAAACCGGAGCTTTTCCTTTCCCAAGTGAAAAGGAGAAGCCGAAATGTTTATGATCAGATCCACTCCATCTTTCACCAAGTCGCCTATGGGATCCCTTTTGTACCTCCTTGAGGAAAGCCCCGGCGGACCACTCAACGCATCCTCACAAACAGTCAGCCCCAGTTTCCAGCCCTTAAACAGCACGGAAGTGTTTTTCCCACCCGGGTCGAAATGCCTGGTTTCATCAAACACATCATACGTGGGAAGCAAGGTCTTGGCTCTTACGGCTAGGATCTCCCCTCTATCCAGCAAAACAGCAGCATTGTAGAAACCAGCGCCGGCAGGGTCGCCGGTTCTCATAGGCGCACCGACTATCAGACCCAATCCCGGCCGGGCAGCGCTGATATTAATGAGCTTTTCCAGACCCTTTTCCACTGCAATGTGCAGTGCGGGAATTTCCAACAAATCCCTGGGCGGGTAACCCGTAAGGCACATTTCAGGAAATATGGCGAGATCGGTCTTTGCCTCTACTTCACCAACGGCCTTGATGATTTTTTCTACATTCCCTTCCACGTCTCCCACGATAGGATTGATTTGTCCAAGGGCCACGCGCATATGACTACTCCTTGACCGGTTTTTCACGTTCGCCGTACGCTGTTTTTTTGTTCTTTACCGGTGAAACGACCACCGCGTTGCATTTTTTTCTACTCCAATAAACTATTTTTTTGTAAACACAACAAGAAGCTAATACAAACACCGAAGCAAGCGCTCGAACAAAATAACACCGGTCTCCGAACCGAACATGCGGTCTTGGCCGCATCTCTTGAAACAAGGAGGTTTTAATTTGCTAATCGGAGAAAGCAGCAAATCAAGACTGATCATGGGCCGCCTGGATCGCGGAGATGATCTCGAAGAAGGCCTTCTCAGGGTATGCTCTGAATCTTCCATTCGCTGTGGTGAAATTCGTTTGATCGGAGCTCTGTCTCATGCCGAACTCTGTGCCTATGATCAGAAAAAGCAGGCTTACGGACCTTCCAGAAAAATTTCCGGCAATCTGGAAATCCTTTCCATCCTTGGAAATGTTTCCGAAAAAAGCGGTGACCGAGCGATTCATCTTCATGCGACATTAGCCCGAGATACAGATAATGGAATCCAGGTAATCGGAGGACATCTTCTTTCCGCAAAGGTGTTCGCCTGCGAATATGCGATTCACACCTGCGAAGACCTGATTCTCCGCCGCAGCCGGGACGAAAAGACCGGCTTGCCGCTTTGGAACGAAAAAATCCAGTTCCCTCCGATTCCTCCGGAGCCCGTTTCCGCCGCACCCGGACCGTCCGACGATGAGCCTTCGGCCGAACACGAAACCGGTTCTTCCGACGATTCCCGGAACGTTCACCCCGAAGAAACAAAGACACCTCAAAGGGTCAACACCCGAAAGCTTGGAAGCGGCGCAAGGAAATCCTCTGTCGATTCCGACAATGTATCTTGGGATGATGTGCTGGCCGCTTCAACCAAACGTTCCAAAGAAACGCCCGGTGTTTCGCCGGCCGCGGTGGAAACGGATGAGAATCAGGATCAGGATTATGAAGATAGTCCGGAGCGACAATCCAGCGACGATTACTTTGCGGAAGATCCTATCACTGATGAAAATACTGCCGAAGATGAAGAATCATGGGAAACCACCGTTGAACCTCAACCGGGAGATATCGTGATTCATCCCCAGTTCGGTGAGTGCAAGGTGGAAAGGTTGGAAGATGGTGAATTTCTGCATGTTCGTCTCGAAAGCGGACGATCGATCCGCCTCAACATGGATATTTTAAATCTTCATCTTTCAGGCTTTGAAGAAGGCAGGCAGATTTTCGAAACTAGAATCGGCCGCTGACAACACGAAGACCCTCCGACCCTTGTCGGACAACACGGCCGATTATTCGAGCAACCGTTTCGCCTTTTTCTGCAAGAAGTGAGACGTATTCACCGGCCTGCCCGGAATCCAGCGCTACCAGGAGGCCTCCGGAAGTTTGTGGATCAAACAAGACATCGGCCAGGTAGGCGGGAACATCCGAATCCACCTGTACAAACCGTTCATAAAAACAACGATTCCGATGCAGACCTCCAGGCAAAAAACCTTGTTCGGCATACTGTTTCATGCCGGGTAATAACGGCAGACTCCCTGCAAAAAACTGCATTGTCAGTTTTGATCCGGTCGTCATTTCCATGGCATGTCCGGCCAATCCGAAACCGGTGACGTCGGTGCATCCATGCACTTCAAATTCCAAAGCCGCTTCAGCAGCATCCCGATTGAGCTTCATCATGGATGCATACATGGCCTCAACAAATTCGTTCTCGGCAAGACCCGCCTTCAACGCAGTGCTCAATATTCCCGTCCCGAGAGCCTTTGTCAAAACAATCAAATCACCTTCAGCCATACCCTTGTTTTGAAGAATCTTTTGAGGATGAACGGACCCGGTAACGGAAAGGCCGTATTTGAGTTCTTTGTCTGCTATACTATGCCCGCCTAATAGAACGCACCCTGCACTTTCGCACGCGGATAACCCGCCGGCAAGAAGCTCCTCCAAAACAGCCGGTCCAAGCTCATCAATCGGAAAAGACACTATATTCATCGCACAAAGCGGCCTGCCCCCCATGGCATAGACATCGCTGAGCGCATTGGCGGCAGCAATGCGGCCGAAAGTAAAGGGATCGTCCGCCACGGGCGTGAGAAAATCCACTGTCTGCACAAGCGCGATTTCTTCGTTGAGTTGATAAACCCCTGCGTCATCCGAACCATCCAGGCCTACAAGCACATTTTCGGTTCGGCTTGTTTTCAAGGAAGCCACGGCCCGGGCCAGAACCTCCGGCCCAAGTTTGGCCGCTCAACCAGCGGCCGCAACCGTTGATGTCAGGCGTATTTTTTTTCTCTCGTCTCTGGATTCACTCATGATCTATTACTCTCACATCGTTTTAAAAACATTAAGCCGAAATTTTAGCTTATCCGCACGTTTTTTGCCCGTTTTTTCTACCCGTGTTACATCCAAAAAAACAGATGTTTTCGTATTGCAGTATTTTGGAGAAAAGAAATGGAACCAAAAGTCGCTGAAACTACACCTCCAAGAGTTCCGCTTGATGTGGAGGTCGAGTTTAAATCCCAGGGTCCGGCGTCTTCGACCTTTCAATCAATGAACTTGAGTGAAGGCGGAATTTTTATCAAGAGCCCCTTCCCCCTTGACCCGTCATCACCTGTTACTTGCTCGTTCAGGCTTCCCGATGAAGGTCCACCGGTAAACGTAACCGGAGAAGTGGCTTGGATCCGCACGGGACCACCTGAACAAATCCCCCCTCCGGGAATGGGTATCCGTTTCGATGAAATCGACGAAAACACAGCTGAAAGAATCCGAAAACACGTCGCTTTGATGGAAAGAGATCTTTTATGGGAAGAAAACCAAGAATCTCTTGGAGAAGCGGATACACCCACCCAGGATCTCGAAAACCATTTTTTGGAGCAGCCACCTGCTGAAAGCTCGGCCGGCCTCATACTGGAAGGAGATCTTTTGCTTGTAACCGATGCCGATGGGCGAAAATATACGGCTCGGGTAAAGCAACTCACCCCGGAGGGTATTACCCTCGAGATGCCAATGGAAGAAACGATCCAGGATCCGGGTCATATTCAATCTATCACGGATATTTGCAGCGAGGGTGACAATTATCCTGAGTTCCCGCTGTTTCCGGAGCTGTCGCCTCCCGCGGATTTAAATCTTGCTCCTCCTCCACCCAGTGATGCTACACTGGATCAGCAGCCACAAAAGAACCCCGCTTCGCCCCCACTTTTTGATCAACAAGTGGAGACCGGCAACCGGGCTCATTCGGAGGCACAAGAACCCGCAACCGGAGAATTCGACTCGTTCGAAGAGCCTGAATGGATAACACCACAGTATAAAGAAGAGAGTATCGCCATCAAAGAACGGCTTG
>SLPX01000321.1 GCA_007131745.1 Myxococcales bacterium | reverse complement strand
TTCTTCTTCCTGTTGAAAATCGGAAAGTTCCTCTACCATGTCTTCTTGGGTCACGGGTGTTGGAACAACGGGACCGAATCGTCCGTCTGGAGCCGGTAAACCGAGTGCTCGATGATAGGTTTGTTTGTCCTCATTCAGAAGCTGATCCCTATCCAACTCAAGAATTTGAGTGGGGCGATCGTGGAGGTTCTCATTGTCGGTATTTCCCGTTTCTTCCGGATCGTGAATGGATTCCGGGTTTGCATTCTGCAAGGACATACTGTCGAGAGAGTCATGCAGGGAGGGGTCGAGTTCCAGGAGGACTGTTTCTGCATCGTGGTCGACCGGGATTCGGAAACGATCGGACCAGCCGGGTTTATCATGAGATTCGCGTGGTCTGGTTTCTCGGACTCTGGGGCTTTTCAGCGGAGCATGATTCTCATCGCCGGCATGATCCGTATCTTGGTCGTGTTGCAAATCTTCGTCGTAGTCGTGGTCGTCACAGCCGGTTTCAGTCTCGGCCTTTGTCTTTTCTTTCTTGAAAGGATGCTCGGGGGGCGGGTGCCCATGTTCGAGTACGGATTCGAGGTCGCCGATTTGAACGGATTCAGCCAGTTTCACCAGTTCTCTTGCCCTGTCTTCGGGGTTTTTTGATTCGAAATTGATGAAACCGGAAACGGATCTTTCATTCGGCAAGGGCTCCATGATTTCGTCGGGTTCGGCTTGTGATTCTCTCACTGCCTTGGGGGGGAGAACCCCTTTCAAATGTGAAATCTCGTGGCTGCTTGTGGGCACCGGAGAGAACCTTGACCAGGGGGCTTGTGGATCCATGGAATCAGCTATCAGGTTTTCCCCGAGATTTGTTTCATCGGCTTCGATGACTTCATATTCTTGAAGCGCTTTTTCTTCTTCCTCCATCTCCCTGCGAAACAGGCTCTTTAAAAACCTCGATAGATGAGATGAGCGGAAACCCTTGGCATGATTATCCAGAAACCCCTGAAGTTTTTCGGCGAACTCAAGCGCTGTTTCATATCGTCCGGACCGGTTCCTGGACATGGCTGTGTCCACAATCAATTCAAGGGCCGGAGGTATGGTGGGATTTCGTTCCCGTACGGGGACATATTTGGCGTCCCTCACTTTGAGAATCAATTCCATTTCATTCGGCGCAAGAAATGGTGGAACGCGCGTCAGCATTTCATAGAGAACGCTTCCCGCCGAAAAAATATCGGATCGCCGATCCAGCTTTCGCCCGAGCGCCTGTTCGGGACTCATATATTTCACTTTACCTTTTATCACCCCGGCTCTTGTCTTCACTCTACTCAAAGTCGCCTTCGCGATACCGAAATCGCAGAGTTTTACATTGCCGTTGTATGCACAGATAATGTTGGATGGGCTTACATCCCGGTGGATCAGGTATAGATGTTTGTCTTCGCTGTCTTTGAGTTCGTGGGCGGCATGAAGGCCCATCATGGTTTCTTTTATCACGAAGGCGCAGATTTCCGGTGGAACCCAGCGGTTCTCCGCTCTGCAGTGCTCCATGATCGATCGGACATCCTTGCCGCCGACGAATTCCATTGCAATAAAATAGTCGCGGCCCACATGTCCGAATTCGTAGACTTTTGCGATGTTTTCGGATTGCAGCATGGACGCGATACGGGCCTCGTCGACGAGCATCTTCAGAAAATCGTCGTCTTCGACGAGATGTCTCAAAACCCGCTTTATCGCAACGATGAACGGCATGCCGGCTTCATCAAAAGTCTGAGCGCGGTAGATTTCCGCCATTCCTCCGAAAGCAATCCGATCCAGCAGGTGATATCGGCCTAGTTGAGTAGCGCGAGGCATAAATCAGTGTTCTCGATTTAGCAGCGTTCGCCGGTGTTTCGGCAAAAACAAGTTGTGTGTCCGGAAAGTGGAATCCTGAACCACGGGTTATTCTACTACAGACGGCATTCTACCAAGTGAACTGTTTTGAGGCAATGTGCGTTTTGGAGGAGTGCGGCTCTTTTGCTCAAAGCTTCCATGCCTTGGCAAAGGCTCTGAAACTGCGGTCATAGGTTTTTTCCACATCATCCGGAAAACAGCAGGCCGGGAGTTGGCGGGATTTTAAATGGTATTCCAGGCAATCGCAGCATATGCCTTTCCGTGAACACCCCGGATAACTGCAGTTGCATATTTTCAGGTTTTTATCTTTCTTGCATTCCATGTTGGGGCCTCCTTGTAATCGCGGTTGTCTGTTCTCCACGTTAGTGATTGAGTTGGTCTTTTTCTTCCACGTTATTCATGTATACAACGGCGATTTCCGCGAGATCAACCGTTGTCGTCCGCTTTGCCGGGTTAGTTTGGCACTTAGCATGGAGGAGGTTTTTTTGGACGCCCGGACGATCCGGTTATAATGAACGCATGTTTATGGATCAACCTGAACCAGCCTGTTGC
Source organism: Myxococcales bacterium (assembly GCA_007131745.1). The sequence goes on along the minus strand of SLPX01000321.1, from coordinate 26,829 downwards.
AAAATGACGGACCGCCGAATTCGTCGTCGGAGGATTCTTTGGCGGATCGGCGTCGGCCTCTTGGTGGTAACAGGTTTTCCCAGTCCGGTTTCGGCCGACATTTATTCGTACAAAGACGAAAATGGAAAATATCGTTTTACCAACATCAAGCCAAGGGGCAGGAATGCCAGGAAATGGCAGCTCTTGTATAAAGCAGGACCTGGAAAGGCTTCTTCCAGAAAGAACGCCAAGGGGCGGAATAATGATGTCGTGCCCGCCCGGGATCGTTCGAAAGATCGTTATCACAGGTTTGACGAGTACATTTATGGAGCGTCTAGACGTTACAATATTCCGGTTGCCCTGATCCGTGCTGTGATTCACTCGGAATCGGATTTCGACCCCAGGGTGGTTTCAAGTGCGGGCGCTCAGGGACTCATGCAGCTTATGCCCGGTACCGCAAAAGAGATGGGGGTTGAAAACGTTTTCGATCCCAAGGAAAATATTTACGGTGGTGTTCGTTACCTTAGAATTCTGGCCAACAGGTTCAAGGGAAATTTGCTGCTTACGATAGCAGGCTACCACGCGGGCCCGGGCGCTGTTAGAAAGTTCGGCGGTATTCCGCCGTATTCTACAACTCACCGTTATGTCCGCGTGGTGGTGCGCCGTTACTATCGTTACATGGAGCAGGAAAAGACAGTTGCTCGGGAAAAAAAAGAGGGGGGGCAATCCGGTTGAAAGTGTGATAAAATGGTTGCACGGAAGTAAGAATGCTTTAAATAGGCGTTCCGAAAGCCGTGGAAGCCGCAACGGTTTGAAACCATTTGTTTCAGGAGCCTATCGTTGAAGCCCGGCCCGAAAGAAAAGATTTCGCGACGAGAAGCCCTTCTCAAGAGCGGCAAGTATTCGGCAGCTGTTGTTGCCGTATTTTGCGGTGGACATGTGATCAAGGGAGGTTGCGCAGCGGGGGATTCGGGAAGGGATAAGAATTCCAATAACAACGATTATGATGATTATTCCGACTACGGGGAATACGGGGACTACGGAGATTACTCGGAGTACGGAGAATACGACGATTACGCTGACTACGACGAATACGCTGATTACGACGAGTATGCTGATTACAACGAGTACGCTGATTACAACGAATACGCTGATTACAACGAGTACGCGGAGTATAGCGAATACAGTGAACACAGTGACTATTCGGATTACTCGGATTATTCAGATCATTCCGATTACAGTGATTACGCGGATTCATGTACGGTCGAGGGTCATATGGGCGATTCATACAACGGAGAGAGTTGTCCCGGCGTGCCTCCTGAAACGTGGCGGTGCGCGCATACACCTCAATGCGGCGGGGGGTTGACAACCCAGGTCTGTCGAGGCGGGGAATGGGTTAATTTCCGTTGCGATGTGCCCCACACATGTCCCGACTGTTGCGGATCATATAGCATAAATTGCGGTTCCTGACCTCATTCTTTACAGAACACGCCTGTCGCTTGGCTATCGGAATCCTGGTCGCAGAGAAATCCGGGAGAGGGTTCTTTCCCCGCTTTTCCGTTCAGTTCCGTTCCGGGGCCGTCCGCCGGAAGGCTTCCGGTCTCCGGGTCGGGTGATTCACTTCCCGACTTCCTGCCGATGTTGGGGCATTTTTCTCCCGTTATCAGGGACATGTGTTGTCGCAGTGTCTCCAGTTTCTGCCTGCCTACCAGGCGGGCGGCTTCCAAACCTTCTTCATCCAGGAAAATGTACGTAGGATAACCCACGACCCTGTATTGCCGAAACAAATCGCTTCGACCTGGGTCTTCTACCACCACTTCTCTTATTCTTACTTTCATTCCGGCACAGTCGGAACTCAGGGTTTCGATGACAGGTTCCATCTCTTTGCAGATAGCGCACCCTGGGGATGTGAATTGAACCAGCGTAGGAACCCCGGGCTCGGTGAGATCCGTACAACGCTCGGCCGTGGGTGTGGCAGCAACTCCGCCTCCGGTGATCAACGAGATGTTTCCAGTAATGAGCAAGACGCCGATAAACATCAGTGCCACTCCGCCGATTTTTTGGATTTTCTGCATATGAGTTTTTATACGGTCCATGTATGATACGGCCGCGCTCAGAAGAAGGGCCGTTGCAAGCAGGGGAATTGCAAAACCCGCGGAATACACGAGAAGGTACGATGCTCCCACCCACGGATTGGACGCAGTGGAAGCAGTGTAGGCCAGCACAGATCCCAGTACCGGCCCGATGCAGGGCGTCCATCCGAGAGCGAAAACCACTCCGAACGCTGCATTCCCTGCAAAATTTCCGGCCTTGGGCATTTTGAAACGGGCTTCCCGGTCCAAGAATCCCAGATCCAGGAGACCCAAGAATTTGAGTCCGAACAGGAAAACCAGGAGCCCTCCGAGCTGAGTCAGCAGCAGCCGATGATTGGCGAGAGCAGAGCCGAAGAAGCCGGACACCAGTCCCAATGAAGTGAAAACGATGGTAAAACCAAGAATGAACGAAAGGGAAGCTCCCAGGATCCGTAATCGCCCTTTGAGTCCCTGACCTTCGATTTCTTTGAAATCTCCAGAACCGGCGAGTGCTCCGAGATAGATGGGTATCAAGGGCAACACACACGGGGTAAGCACTGTTCCTAATCCTGCTAAGAATATCAGCGTCAATGACATGTGCGACTCCGCTTATCGAACAACACTATGGCACCAAGGTTATTACACCAACGTTGTTTTGAAAACGTTCTAACATAACTATTGGAGCCATTGGGGAAACGATAGGGTGCAACCGGCAGAAGATCGTTCTTCTGGAACTCGAAGCATGGAACACACCTTCGTCGCATCGAAGATGAAACGATGTCTCGTTCAGGGCTTCCTTTCGTCTGTTTCCCAAACGATTCTGAACGTAACATCTCCGTAAGTTGCACGTGTTCTGCGCGTTGTGGTTTTTCCATCGCTGGATCCGACCCGGACTCTTCCCTTGGGGCCGGTAACCCATTCGCTCATCGTGAGGTCGGGGAAGATGACTCCTTCAGCTCGTGTTATGATTCTCCATTCATCCGTTGCCGGCAATCTTCCACCGTGTTTTTTCGCGAATTCCACTGCATCATTGAACGAAACACCGGTTATCGGCAATAGTGCTCTCGGATCCGGACCGCTTTCTACGCGCGGTTCTTGAGGTCCGCGTTCAGACCAATCCAATAGGCTTACCGGCCGCACAGCGACATGAATCCGCGGCCGGTTATCTCCAACGGATACGGGTACGGTTTTCCATGGAATTCCGATCCCGCGGGCATTGGAATCTACATGCGCTGCATTCCCTCCATCGGGTCCGATTTCACCGGGTTTACCGCTTGTCCGACTCCGTTTCATCGCTGTCTCCGGACGACCCGAAACGCGGCTTTCAGTTCCCGAAAGCCTCAAGCCCAGGCCGATCAGAAACACAGCCACCGCCAAAGCCGTCACCACAAGAGACCATCCCGGCAGACCGGTCCTTGCCACGAGTGTATGTACAGCAACATCGCCGATTGTTCTCCTGGACGAGACTCTACGGTCGGACGAATCTTCTTCTTGTTCCCATGAATCCTTGTTATCTCCCCGGGCCGATGCTTCTTCCGGGTTGACGGTGGACCGCTGCTTGACCTCGGGGACCTCGGCTCCTATCCGATTCTCCAATAGTTCGAGCTCCTCCACCACCCTGTCTATGGAGGGTCGCGCGGAGGGCTCTTTTTCCATCATCCTCAAGCATAAAGACGCAAGGTCGGAATCAATTCCCGAACGGAATTCTTCCACCCTGGGTGTTGTTTTGTGCATGTGCCTTCCAAGTATCGCCATGTACGTGTTCGGACCGTCCTTTATCCTGAAAGGCGGTTGCCCTGCAAGAACGTGAAACAGGGTGCATCCCAGACCGTACACGTCTGAACGGCTGTCGGCCGGTTCTCCACGGGCCTGCTCCGGGGAAATGTAATCCGGTGTGCCCACCACGAGTCCGGCAGCCGTCAATTCCGGATCAACAGCGACTGTTTTCGCCAGACCGAAATCCATCAGCTTTACGTCTCGGTCGGTGGTAACCAAAATATTGGCCGGCTTCACATCTCTGTGGACAACACTTGCATTAGCAGCGGCCTGCAATCCCCTGGCCACGCGCAAAATAACTGCTGCTCCTTCTCCCGGGTCCAGTGTTTTGACCTGTGCCAGGAAGCTTCCCAGATCCCGTCCCTTGAGGTAGTCCATCGCGAAATAAGGCAGGCCGCAGTGTTCGTCTATGAAATGAATATTGACCACGTTGGGATGGGAAATCCTTGCCACCGCTCGAGCTTCCCTGACGAACCGAGCTCGCAACTCGGAATTGTGCCGGTGTGCTTCGGCAAGAACCTTCACCGCTACGTCTCTTTTAAGGGATTCATCACGGCACAGGTACACCTCGCCCATGGCTCCTCTTCCCAGCCGGGCCGTTATCCTGAATCGCCCCAGCTCTTCACCGATTTCAAGGCCGTTTGTTTCATTTTTCGAACGGGGCATGCGGTGTTTCCTCTAACCTATGTCACTCGAACCGTTGTTCAAATCGGTGCGAAGCAACCCATACTAAAGACCATGGAGTTACATGTCCAGTATTCGACCTTGTCACAAAACAGGAGAAAGCGCACGTCCGACTCCATTTGCAAGGGCTTCAATCCGCCCCGGTCTTTTGTAAACGAGTCGTTCGGATTTTCTTATATCCCTGTCAATAAAGGAAACTATCTGTTTTGCGATATCCGTTTCGTATATAGCCACGCCGACTTCGAAGTTGAGCCTGAAGCTCCTGATGTCCATGTTGGCCGTGCCCGCATATGCCCAGTTTCCATCGATGACCACGAGCTTGGCGTGGTGCATTCCAGGGGAGTAAACATAGACCTCGACTCCGGCCGTCAACATTTCTTGGAAATACGACCTCGCCGCCCAGCCGGTGACCAGGTTGTCCGTAATGCCCGGTACCAGCAACCTGACCTGTACGTTTCTGAAACTTGCATTCTGGAGCGCCATGACGATTGATCCATCAGGAACAAAATACGGCGTGACAATGTCAATTGATTTTCGCGCTGAGACTATGGCTTCAAACAGGATCCTGTGGATCACCTTGGGTTGGCCGTCGGGTCCGGAATCCAAGACCTGTACCCTGGCTCTACCAGGGCGCTTGAACGGAGTGAAACAATGCTCCAGCGTAGATACGTCTTCTCCGGTCGCAAAGATCCAGTCTTCCGCAAACACCTCTTGCAGGCGATTCACCGCGGGTCCTTCGATTCTCAGGTGCACATCCCTCCACTCTCCTGATTCGACCCTGTCGCTCCGATATTCATTACCGATGTTTCTTCCCCCCACGAAACCCACGGTGTCGTCGACCACTATGATTTTCCTGTGTGTTCTGAAATTTACGCTGAATGGACGCCGGAGCGAAAACAACGGCAGAAACGGTACCACACGGCCTCCGGCCTCAATCAGATGCTTTACGTGACGCTTTTTCAGTGATGAACTACCTACGCTGTCATAAAGAAGTCGCACTTCCACGCCTTGCCTCGCCTTATGCTCCAGCAGGTCCAGGATTCTCCTCCCCGTCTCATCCGGCCTGAAAATATAGTATTCGAGATGAATGTGAGCACGGGCCTTTTTGATCGCCTTCTCGATAGCGTCGAATGTCTGGGTTCCGGTGTCCAGCAAAGACACGCTGTTTCCCACTGTCGGATGTCCGGCCCCCAGTTCCTCAGCCAGGCGCATGACGCCCTTGAAGTATGGATCCACATCTTTCAAGGATTCTTCACGGTGAATTTGGATGTTTTTCTCCAGATCATGCTTTTTTTCTCCCAGTCTGGCCGTGGCCCTGTGACGGATCTTGATCCTGCGCCGTTCAATCTTTCCGGCCAGCATCAGATAGAGAATTGCACCGATGTAGGGCAACAGGATCAGGCCGAATATCCAAGCGAATGTTGCCGCAGCATCACGACGCTCCGTCAGTATCCGAAGAATAATGGTAAGAGCGATCACCTGGCCGATGATAGTAATGATCGTGGCCGCGGACAGGGGTCCGCTCCAGTTGCATCCGGTTTCTCCAGTCATGAAGTCGAGAATGATCAGATTTGCGCGCCGGGTCAAGATAACGATCTCTTTTGAGTGCACCTCCTTTCATAAGTCGCAGATTCGTTCGTCCGCCATTCGTTGAAGGTGTTTCATCACGGTGTTTGCAAATCCGGAAAGATTTGATTTCAAGTTTTTGACGATTCGTTTTATGCTTTGTCCATGCGTGAAAATGGATCGCAAAATGAAAGGCGGGTTTTTCCATGAGAAATCAAAAGAATAACTCAATGGATAAACATGGATACTGTTTCGTTCTTTGCTTCGCTATCGGCCTGATTTTCGGCGCGGCCGTGTTTTCGGTTTCGGGTTGCAAGGACTCGGGAAAGGAAGATTTCAATGGTGAAATCGATGGATCGGTAAACGGCAACGTAAATGAAAACGCAAACGCGAATAACAACGCCAATGACAATGGCAATGACAACAACAACGTTAATAATAACGAAAACAACAACGGAAACGGAGGTGAAGACCCTCCCGGTGGAGAAGCTTATCGTGGAGAAGTTCTGTTCGAGGAAAGTTTCGGAGACACGGATTTTTCTTCCAGGGGGTGGTACGACGTCACGGAGGACGTGGAGATTACAACCGTGAATCCGCCTCCCGGAGAAAGTCATTCTTTTGTTTGTCATTACCCACAGGGCGGAACGAGTTGTTCGGGAGGTATTCCCAAGCGCCGGCAGTTCACCGAAACAGATGCCATTTACCTGTCGTATTGGATTCGTTACAGCGAAAACTGGGTCGGATCCAACAGGGCGTATCATCCTCACGAATTTCATTTTACCACCAACGCGGACCACATGTGGATAGGTCCTGCTTTCACTCATCTCACGGCTTACGTGGAAAACGTGGGCGGCTATCCTCGTATTGCGCTTCAAGACAGCAGTAACGTGGATACCGACTGTATCTTGCAAAATAACGATTCTTTTGTCGGCTGCAACGGTTCATTTGAAGATTATGTATTTTCCGAGGCACGCTCGGTGTGCGCGTGCAACGGACTGTTGGGGGATGTGGACGGCCGGGATTGTTTTCCCTACGGATCCGGTTGGTACAGCGTGAGATACTGGAATTCCACGGTGCGTGTATTCGACGATGAACCGGGGTTGTACGATAAATCCGAGTGGAGCTTCGTGGAAGCGTTTTTCAAAATGAATGATATCGTAGACGGGATCGGTTTGCCGAACGGCATGATACGATTGTGGGTCGACGGCGAAATCATGATCTCTTCGAACGCGATTCTCATGCGCACCGGAGCGTTGCCGGATCTTGCCTTCGAGCAGTTTATCCTGGCGCCCTACATTGGAGACGGTTCACCCGTGGACCAGACGACGTGGATCGGAAAACTTACGGTTGCAAGGGGTGTGCTTCCGCAGGATTGACCGGGGGGAAAATACTTGAGATTGGAGGTTTTGGATATGCGGAAAAAAGACCGCGGTCCGGTATTGGAAGAAGTCGGCAGGAGGGTTCTTGAAAAGGCTCTCAATTCACAGCCGGGAGCGGATCTCCAATCCGGTTTGGATCATTTGTTGCACGAAGTTCTGTATTATGAACAAAAGAGGCTGGAATCCGATTCATTGTGCGTAGCGAGGGCGGATGATGAGAAATGGCTGAAAACCGTACGCTCAAGATTCGGCAAAGGCGGGCTGAAAGAAAAAAAACAGCTCCTGGAAGAGATCATAGTAAGACATACAGAAGAGGTGGGCGGCAATTTCAGTCCCCCGGTGTACGGTTTCAGCACCCGGGTCGTTCCGCAGTTGCTTGGGTTTCTGCTCAATGCATCCTCACCGCTTGGAATTATCAAGAGCCATGGCAAACCGCCGGACGTGGCGGCCCGCCTGGAGATATCCGGACCTATTGAGCAAATCAGAAAATTGGCCGATATCGGGACATCGGTATTTGTACCGACACACTCATCCAACATGGATTCCATAATCATGGGCTACGCGATCTACCGGTGCGGATTGCCGCCCCTTACATACGGAGCTGGTCTGAACCTTTTTCATCACCGGTTTTTAGGGTTTTTCATGAATCGCCTTGGTGCCTACAAGGTGGATCGTCTGAAGAAACACCGTCTCTACAACTGGGTGTTGAAAGAGTATGCATCCGTGACCATGGAAAAGGGCTATCCCAACCTGTTTTTTCCCGGAGGCACGCGCAGCAGGTCCGGCGCTGTCGAACAGAACCTGAAGCTGGGTCTTTTGGGCTGTTGCATTCACGCGTACAAGAACAATGTAAGAGAAAACCTGTCGGAATCCCGGCGCAACGGTTCGGCCGGAACCGGGAAACAGCCGAAACCTGTTTTCATTGTTCCCTGTACGTTGAACTACCAGCTTGTTTTGGAGGCTCAAACCTTGATAGAGGACCATTTGAAATCAGCCGGCAAATCCCGTTTCATCATCAGTGATGATGAATTCAGTCGAGTCGACCGGATCGCATCTTTTATGAAAAGCCTGTTCACCCTGGACGCGAAGATATACGTGCGGTTCGGCCGGGTCATGGATCCATTCGGCAATCCGGTTGATGAAAGCGGGCGCTCCATGGATGGCAGAGGGAGACTGATCGACCCGTCCCGCTACTTTATGCAACAAGGGCGATTCGTGGAAGACGAGCAGCGTGACTGGGTGTACACACGACTCCTTGGAAAATCCATTGCACGGTCTTTTGCAAAAGAAACAGTAGTGTTTTCCACGAACGTTTTGGCGTGGGCCGTATTTGACGAATTGAGACGCCGGCAGCCCGACCCGGATTTTTACCGATTCCTTCGTGAAACCGCGTACGATGTTTCTCTTCCGATGGTGGAGGTTTACGAGCACGCCGAAAGAGTGCTCTCTAATGTAAGGGATCTGGCAGGGCGGGGATTTTTTCACCTCGCTGAACCTTTGCGGAGGAGACCCACGGAAGAAGTTGTGGACAGCGCGCTGCGTCTTTTTGGTTGTTACCATGAGAAGCCGGTGGTCAGGCGGAAGGGCGACCGGCTGCTTGCCGGTGACATGAATTTGCTTTACTACTATCGAAACCGGTTGTGGGGACTGGGGCTCGAATGAGAACGAAAAATCGAGTGGAAGGATCATGAGTTATTACAAGGAAAACAAGGGAAGCAACAGGGTAAGAGGCACAAGAAAGGTTCATGACAACCTCGTGTCGGAGGTGGTCATCATAGGCAAAACCGATCGCGCTCGTTTTCTTGCAGAGCTTGCCGAAAAAGCGTCCACGAAATGCACTTTGCTGCATTGCGACAACCGGCAATGCGACTCCGATGACACGGGCTTTCGCTGGACAAATGACTTCGAGCTTATAAGGAACAAACCCTTTGTTTTGTATGCTTGTTGCAGGTCGGAACTGGACTCCATGTTGGAACATTCGGCCCCCTGTCTTTCAGGGGACCAGATGATATTTCATTGTGTCTCAGGGCTGTCGTCCGATGAACGCGGTTTGCAGACTCCTTCACAGAGAATCATGGAACTTACCTGCGTAAAAAGAATTGCGGTGTTGTGGGGCTATTGTCCGGAGGCTCCCAACGTCACTGAGCAGCCGTCGGCATGGGCTGTGTCCAGTCCTTTTCATGAAGGAATCACTGCTGCAAACAAACTTTTTACATCGACTGTCTTTCGCTTGTATGAAAACGAAGATGTTCCGGGCACCGAGGTGGGAGCGGCCCTTGTACCGGCATATGCATTGGCATGTGGTGTGGCTTGCGGCCTAGGTTACGAAGCTCCGGCAATCGGTCTCCTGGTGACGCGCGCGGTGGCTGAAATGGCTCGCCTTGGAGCCGTTATGGGTGGAGATCCGGCCACTTTTTCAGGTCTTTCGGGGTTGGGCGCGTTGGTCGGAGAAGGTGTTGCTCAAAGCTCTGCGTTTTTCACTCTAGGCAAAGATCTTGCTTCCGGCGATTGTTCTTTTGACTCCATTGAAACAGGGTCCGTAGCTGGGAATGAAGATAGAATTTCTATGTTTAATACTGTGGCCGAAGTGACTCGTTTTGTCCGTCGCAACTCCATACCCATGCCCTTGCTTTGTGCTGTTGAAGCATTGCTTGCGGAAAAGAAGTCCCCCGAAAAAATAGCGAGGGATCTTCTTTCCATGGAAGTGGGACGTGAAAAGGATTTCAGCGTGAATCCTGGAGCACTCGAACTTCCCCTGCCCGCGGTGGCACCACGCGGGGGTCCCGGAAAGCTGTAGTTCAATGTATCCAGTGATGCGCACCGACGAACGCATCCTGCCGCACGGTTACGACGGCAGGGTCATAACATGCGATGTGGACCAGACATACCTGGACACGGATTTCAAATCTTTCAAGGGTCTGGCTTCCATACCGCTGGAGTGGGCCGAGGACAAGCAGACAATCACCGGCATGGCGCCGGTGCTCAGGGCGCTCAGGCACGGCCCCCATGAAAAAGACGGACAGGTGCCTTTCTTTTTTCTTACAGCGAGCCCGCCGTTCCTGGTTCCGGTGTTGCGACGCAAGATGCTCCTGGATCATGTTCATTCGGATGGGATCATTTGCAAGGACTGGAAGGAGATTTTGCTTTTCCGCCGCAGGCCTTCCTGGCTCAAGCGCCAACTCGCATACAAGTTGTGTGCACTCCTTCAGGCAAAAAAAACCATCGGCATGCACGCCTCTGAAATATTGATCGGCGACGATACTGAAACCGACGCAGAAGCATATTCCACTTATGCGCGTATCCTGGCGGGTGACTTGAAACCTGAAACACTCTCTCTCCATCTTTTGCAAATGAATTGCACGGACGAGGAGATCGCCGAAGTAGGGGAAGCCGCGTCCGAATTGTGGAAAACGGGTTCAACCGGCCGGCGGGAGGAGGAGGTTTGTTTCAGCGAAGAGACCGGCAAGGTTTCAGCGATATACATTTATCTCGCCCGCAAGACTCCGGAACGCGAACAAACTTCAGCTCTTCGAACGATGGAATCGAGTGTAACGCTCCCGCCGTCAACAAAGCTTTGCGCGTTTCGATCGGCGTTTCAACTCGCACTCCTCCTGTTTGCGGAAAAACTGGTTCCACCATGGGCGGTCCGGCATGCGGAAGAACAGTTGAAAGAGAGGGGGTTGCTTTCACAAGACTTGAAAAAACAGGAAGTGGAAGAAGTACGGTCAATATATCCCGACACTCTCCCCGAAGAACAATGGTGAGGAAACTCTTTGAGCAGGATCTCATTGAGATCCCGAAAAACATGCTCACTCTGCGACTTCTTCGATGACCCTTCCCACGGAGTCCCTGGGCGGTCGAACCCCTGCCAGGTGAGCGATTGTGGGTGCGATATCTTGTAAATGATGTGCGATATCCTGTTCGGGATGGCCGGCGGGATAGAGCCTCCAGGCCCAGGCTTCAAGATATGCTTCAATTAATTCAACATTCTCCGGCAAATCCGATACATCGAAGCGAAAGAGGGCGCGAGCTTCTCCGTAGTGAAGGAATCGACCGATATAGAAATTTATGTGCGAGCCGAAGTTCCTGTGTTGCTCACCTTCCCGAACCATGGCGTCGGCTTGCGGCGTCAAGCTCCATTCCTGTTCTTGTTCCCCGTTCATTCCGCGTATCACCAGCCGCGGCCGCAAGCTCGTATCGTACCATTCTTTCGTGTTGAAAAAGACGGCTTCATCGCGACCCGGTTCGGTTGTTGCCAGGGCCATTGTGACTTCTCCTTCTCCAGCTTTTTCCACGAGGGCCAGCCCATCCCATCGATGTAGACCTTCATCCGTGACCTTGGTTTCCGCTACGGGCTCTTCCAATGCCGGCGCGTTTTGCCATGTCACCTGGTGTTCCATCCACGGTGTGTCCTCCAACCCATGGAGTGCGGCCACGACCTGCCCGGGCCCGCGTTCCCGGATTGTTTCAATCTCTTTCATTTGATGATTCACTCGAACTCCCGGTCCTCGCCAGATCGAAAAGACGAGTCGATCTGTAAGATGACCATAGGAGTGGGAACGCTCGGTCATTCCATGATCAGTGGTTATGACGACCAGGCTTTTCTCACGAAGGCCTTCTTCATCAATGGTTGCCAGGAGTCTTCCGATTTGCGCATCCGCGGTCTCAATAGCCTGCCTGTATTGAAGGCTGTTGTGTCCATGTGCATGGCCCGCTGCGTCCGGCTTGGGATCGTATAAAAACAGGAAAAATGGTCGGTTTTCCCGCAACCAAGAAATGGCGCGGGTAGGGAAATAACCCGGATCTTCAGTGTAGTGATGCCCCGTGACATAAGCCGCGGCGTAGCCCCCCAGAATGGGATCGCAACCGACCAGAGCGCTTTCGAGGCCGTATTCTCGAAATACTTCCACGAGGGTCTCCGCGTAGATTGTTCCATGCCAGTTCCTTACTCTGTGTACTTCGGGAGGCGCGCCGGTGTGGATCGTGGGTACGCCTGCAAGAGTCGTCGAAGGCCAGGTGGACCATGCCTGCAGAGTTGTCGTGCCCTCTCGACGTAATTCATCCATGTGTGGCGTATAGGCCGATTCCAGGACATCGGGTCGTACTCCGTCAATCAGTACCAGGAGCACAAAATCAATATCGCCGGGTCTTTCCTGTACGAAAGCGTCCGGGCGGCTGCTGTTCGTGGCAGGAGTTCCGGAGGTGCATGCACACAGGTTGATTGCAAAAAAAACAAACAAAGACTGAAGCAAAAGCAGTCTCCTGATGATACTTGAGTGGGACGGGAAGGGAGGCCCTGGATTCCATCCACCGGTTGTCGATTTCGGCTCGTAGGTATTGGGGTTCGTGGAAATCAACGGAATCTCATACGGTTATAAATATCGATGTTCACACAGCTTACTCATAAAAAGGGTATCACGGTGAAAACCTCTTTGAAACTTAAAAACCGGTCCATTCAAAAAAACGAGATTTCGCAGGGGTTATTTTCACCGGGCTCGTTTGCGTGTGGGGCGGAAAACGGGGGCGAAAACAGCGGCTAGAAACACCAGGAGCGCGGAAAAGGGAATTCCGCGTTTCGTGTTGTGGTAGACTCTGCATGAGCAGCCGCTCTTGGAAGAGTCCGAACCATCAACGGCTCCGTCGGTGTCCACTCCGCCGTCACCCGCCACCCCGCCGTCGGGAATATCATCCGAGGTGAAGGTGACGAGCTCTGCGCTGCTGTGAAATACCCTTTCATCAATGGTTGCAGCGAGTCCCATCGAGCCGGTTCGATCGCTTGAAACTTCGAGCAGGGCCACACCGTCCTTCGGGTCTCCCGGTGCATCCATGGTTGTTGGAGTAGAGGTGGAAAGAGATGGATCCAGGTCGCCAAGTACTTGCAGATTCACCACCCGGCCGAAAGCCGGGTTGGAGCAGATGTCTTTTACTTGGATTTGAATCTCGGCCGTGCTCACGCCGTCAGCTGCAACCAGATCGGGATTTGCGTAGAAAGAGACCGAGTCTTCCGCCAAGGGCGGGCAATGAAAATGTATCTGCGTGGTTTCCTGCAAAACGGTGTCTCCGACCCGGATTTGAATGTCGTATGGCGTGTCAAACGAACAGCGGTTGGAGCCCACTTCGATCATGTATTCAGTGACTCCGGTCAATGGGTCAGTAAAAGATTCCACGTTTCCGCCGACAACGTACGGAGGATCTTCCACGAGCGAGACGTCTTGTCCCGGACCCAAAGGACCGCCGGAGCTGTTGAGCGGAATGACTGTCACGCGGGCGAAAACGCTTGAATGGGCGCACGCGAAATGTTCGCCGTCTTCCGGTTCAGTGAATATGATCGCATCGGTGTGGCCGTATGGGGGCTGGTTCAGGCTCCACCCGTACAAGAGCGTCCGCGCCATCCCGAGAGCGATCGAGCCGCCCGCGCAGAATTCCCCTATCGCGGTCGGGATGTCGACTACCTGGATATAAGGGGGTTCCAGATCATCCGCCCATGTCCAGGGGTGAAGCCGATACCACGCATAGTAGTAGCACGGGCCCATGGTAAGGCCGCCCGCAAAAAGCTCGGTTGTTTCATATTGTTTCTGTTTGAGCCCTCCGATATTCAGGACAAAGGGCGGATCCGGAATGGTGCAAGGATTCAATACGGTTGAACCCGTTTCCGCGGTTCGTATCTGTTCATATCCCCGGTTGGTCATCTTGACCAGATCGTAAAACTTGTCTTCCTGCCCCGGTGTTGTTCCCATGTCAAACCATTGGCCCCAACCGCTGAAAATCTCGCAATATATTCCATCCGCCGCTTCCTTGCCGTGTTCCATGCCGGTCAGTTCGCCGATCACGTTGAAAGGGCGGCGCAAGCCCAGCCTGCGGCACTCCTGTGTTCCGCCCAGCAATATGATGCCGCCTCCCCGAAGCCTCCAGTAGACAGCGCCGATCCAGAAAGCCAGAAATTCACGGTCGGCTTGGGTCAGGGAAGGGTAGGGTAGTTCCAGTCGCGAGCGGGAAATCGCGGCGAGTCTAAGCTTTTCTTTTTCGTACTCCGCTTCGCCGGTTATTCTGAGCATCCGGATGTAATCCCTTTGCTCGACCGCTTCCAAAATAAGCTGTTCTATCCCCGTTTCCAAGGCGGCCATCCCTTCGGGAATGAAGCAAGAGCTGTTTTCCTTCAGCAAGGTGAGAGCGTTTTCAAACGAAGCAATCTGGGTTTCTAACGGCGGAATCAGCTCGTCATAACGGAGTTTTCTGAGCACATCGCGGAGTTGGTTTACGAACTCGTCCTGGATGATTCCATCGTATAGAGGCGGCAAATCAGCGAAAGTGCTTCCCATGACGCCGATGAGATCCAGCACGGTGTTGGTGTTGTCGTCGTTTACAACCCCGGGGGGATAATCCAGCACGTACAATTCCGGTTCCGCTGCATCTCCGCATGCATCGAGATTCGAAAGCGCGGCTTGGATGTTGTTTAAGACCGAAGTGCACTCTTGCGGTGCATCATCGATAAGAACGGTTCCAATAGCGAAACCAATATGTCCCGCGCAACTCTCCACGTCGCGCGGCCAGACGTAATCCTGTTCCTGGTTTGCATGTAGCAGACTGGAAAGAAAAGCAGTCGCCTCGTGGAAAAGACTGATTCTCAGAGGGTCTGAAAATTCGGTTTCCGTCAGTCTGTGAACCGGGAGAACGGGAAGTCCCTGAGAATACTCGTTTATCATCGACTGAACTTCAGCGGGCTTTTCGGCCAGGTTGACGTCGAAGCAATAGGGTTGCTTTTGCTCAGCACAGTAGGCGGGATCGGGATCCGCAAAAGCATCAGGACAGATCAAAATGGAAACGACAACCACTAGTGATGCGCAGAGATTCTTTCCCATCTTCCGCTGCTCAATGGATTTCATGGTTTTTTCTCCGGTTCTTTGGATTTCGTTCATACTGTATCGAAAGCTAATCCATTTGATCGCAATTATCAAACAGAATGCTTTTTTCACCATTGGCCTGAGGGAACGGTTGTGGTATGAGAATCTGCCATTATTTTGAACCCGGTTAGCCGAACAAGATGTTTTTCTGTCGGCAAATTAAACTTCGGAGTGGAAAATGTCGAAAAAGAATGACAGCGATACGCCGAACAACGAAGAATCTCCGGTGAATGAATCCGGCGCGGAATCAACGGCTGGTGATTCGGGGGGCGGGGCAGAGGGAGAAACCGAAAAGAAGAATGGACCCTGGCGTGAGTTGGTCCAGCCATTCATTGATCTGGCGCACGCTCCCAGGGCGTTGTGGGGGATAAACATATCGTATGTACTCGAAGGGCTGGTTTACTTCGGTATATTGGGTTACCTGGCCATTCATTTCTCGTCTTTCGTTTTCAGAGGTGTGGACAGGCCCGACGAGTTGGCTCACACCATGGTGATGGTTCTGACCGCGGGTATCACGATTTCAATGTTTTTCCTCGGATTCGTTGCGGACAGGTGGGGTGTACGGCGGGCCTTGATTTTGGCCTTTATTTTTCTTCTGTTGGGCAGGGTGCTGATTTCCGCAGCACCCACGGTTTTGGGCCTTGAGCCGGCAGGAGTCGGATCCGCGCTGCACCTGGTTACCATGGGGGGTATTGTACTCGTGGTGATCGGGTACGGAATGTACCAGCCGGCCGCGTATGCAGCGATAAGACAGGTTACCACTCCCAAGACCGCGGCCATGGGTTTTGCGATGCTCTACGCCTTGATGAACTTGGGCGGATGGCTTCCCACCTTTGCTTTTTTGCTGAGAGATGATGACTTCGCGGGGCTCGGAATACCCGGAACCTTCTGGGTGTACACCGGTTTGACCGCGGTCGCTCTTCTTTCAACCGTGTTCATTCTTTCGCGAAAAACAGTGCAAAAGGCCATAAACGATGCAAAAGAAGAGACCGAAAAAATAAAGGCCGAGGAAGCAGAAGAGAAAAGGAAACTGAAGGAAAAGGATGGCGGGGAAGCCGAAGCTCGTGAAAAGGCCGAGGAGGCCGAACGTCAGGCCGCTCAGGCCAAGATCGATGCCAGGAAAATCCCGCCCTTCCATTTGTGGATTTTCGTGGCCCTTGCTGCTGCATCTGTGTACATACGTCTTCCGGATCCGTGGTCCTGGTCCCTCACCGCCCTGATGAGCGTGGGATGGATAGTCGCTTCCATTATTCCCAAATCCGGTAGATATCTTGCTCGGCACCCTCTTGCAGACGGAAAATTCTTCTTTTTCATTTTCGCATTGATCCCGGTGCAAACCTTGTACACCTACAATTGGCTCATTTTGCCTCAATATATCAACAGGGCCTTTGAGGGGTGGATAGGCCAGTATTTCGAAGTCGCGGCAAACCTCAACCCCATCATGATCTTTGTGGCCGTTCCGATTATCACGGCCATCACTCAAAAGGCAAAGGTCTACAACATGATGATATGGGGTACGCTGGTCATGTCGTTGCCCGCGTTTTTGCTCGTAATAGGGCCCTATTGGTGGACGTTCTTCCCCTACATTCTGATCATGACCATAGGTGAAGCCATGTGGCAGCCCAGGTTTCTGCAGTATGCTGCGGAGATCGCTCCCGAAGGGCGAACCGGCCAGTACATGGGCGTGGCACAATTCCCGTGGTTTCTTACCAAGTTGCTTGTTCCCTGGCTGTATTCGGGCTGGATGATGGACCGTTACTGTCCGGAGGTAGGTGAGCAAAACACGAGCTTCATGTGGCTGATCTTTTCCTTGATAGCGGTCAGCTCCACTGTTCTGCTCATTATCGCCAAGCCTTGGCTAGCCAAGAACTTCAAGACCAAAGCCGACGGCTGATCAGGCTTCGGTTGAGTCGGCTCTTAATCTCTGGCAACTACTCCGTGAGCTGTTTCCGCGAAAGTTATATCCGGAAGTTTCTCTCGGGCCAAGCCAACCGCCCAATCATATTGAAACAAAACCACCATTCGATCCCTGATGTCTCGCACCACTTTTCCAGAGCAGTTTCTTCCTAACTCATCCGGGTCCAGGGTGTCGCCGGTTTTTGAAAACACCCAGCGGGCCATCACGTAATTGAGATGTTCCAGCTTGACCTTGACGTTGTATTCTTCTTCCAGGCGGTATTTGGTGACTTCCATCTGCAATTGCCCGACCGCCCCCAAGAAAATCTCCCCGGCTCTTGCGTTCAGCGGACGATATAGCTGAACAGTGCCCTCCTTGGCGAGTTGTTCGATGCCTCGGACCAGTTGCTTGCGTCGCAATGGATCCAGGGAAAGCAGCCTTACAAAATGTTCGGGCGCAAAGCTTGGTATGTTTTCGTAATTGAACTCCGCGCCCGTTGTAAGCGTGTCGCCGATTTCAAAAAGGCCGCTGTCAAAAACCCCGATGACATCGCCGGCGTACGCCTGGTCAATAAGGTTGCGTTCTCGTCCCAGAAACTGGGTGGGTTTCGTAAGGCGGATATCTCTTTCGGTTCGTACGTGCCGTACCTTCATTCCATGCTCAAAGCGACCCGAACAAATCCGCATGAACGCATGGCGATCACGGTGGGCGCGGTTCATGTTGGCTTGGATCTTAAAAACAAAAGCGCTGAAATCCGGATCATAGGGGGAAACCGTTCCGGTGTCGGAACTTCTCGGCGAAGGTCCGGGCATGAGTTTGGAAAACTCTTCGAGAAACACTTCAAGACCAAAATTGTTTATTGCACTGCCGAAAAACATCGGGGATAGCCGGCCGTCCAGGAAACGTTTCTCATCAAACTCATCGCCGGCCGCGTCAAGGAGGTCGATTTCATCGCGCAATCGGCAATAGCCGTCCTCATCCAGTTCACCTTTCAGTTCCTCAATGGAACAAAGCTTGTACGGGGCCGTTTCAGCGCCTCGGGCGGCCGATGAGTTCGCCCTGTCTTCGTCAAAAAAGTGCACTTTGTTCTTTATTCGATGGTAAACCCCGCGAAAAACGCCGGAACGAAACACCGGCCAGGTGACAGGATAGACCCCAATGCCCAGAACGCTTTCCACTTCGCCTACGAGGTCGAACGGATCCCGGCCGGGCCTATCCATTTTGTTTACAAAGGTGAAAATTGGGATAGACCTGTGTTTGCATACACGAAACAGCTTTCGGGTTTGGGATTCCACGCCCTTTGCGCAGTCCAGAAGCATGACGGCTCCGTCCACAGCATGGAGAGTCCGGTAGGTGTCTTCGCTGAAATCCGCATGTCCCGGTGTATCCAACAGGTTCATCTTAAGGTCGCCGTAGGGAAACTGTAATACGCTCGTGGTGATGGAAATCCCTCGTTCCCGCTCCATTTCCATCCAGTCGCTCAATGCTTCAGCGTGTCCGCGTTTTGCTTTGACCGCGCCGGCGAGGTGGATCACTCCGCCGTATAGAAGTAGCTTTTCCGTGAGAGTGGTCTTTCCCGCGTCCGGGTGGGAAATGATCGCAAATGTGCGCCGCTTTCGGATTTCGGAGATGCTCAAATCTTCCTGGCTCATGTTATTTCGCTTCCGAGTTCAAGCCATGCCGCACGGCCGGGAAACAACGGGCTCGCGGCATATACAAGTCGACACCTGGTCGGACGAGTATTTCAAAACATAGGTGCGTTGATGCGACCATAGAGACGTAGTGTCAAGAAAGAAAGACGGGACACGACTCTTGCAAGGGGTATAAGATAAGGCATCGGTTAAGTACGACAAGTCTTCGAGATTTCTCCCTGAAACAAAAGATGGTTCACTTTTCCTGTGAATGCTCTTTTATCATGGATGCGATTTTTTCCGGCGAAGGAACCTTACCCGTACTCACCACTTTTTCGTCAAAAACAAGGCCGGGGGTCATGGCGATGCCGTATTTCATGATTTCTTCGATCTTTTCGACCTTTACAACTTCGGCATCCATCCCGCTCATCTTGACGGCTTCGTTTGCCGCATCCGCCAGCTTGTTGCATTTCCTGCATCCTGTTCCGAGAATTTTGATCTGCATACTTCCCTCCTTCAGGGGTTCAGAGAATCCTTGATGTTATCATCGTGAATTTCACTTTTCTTGTATATGGCAACTTGCCCATGTTTGCAAGTGCCTTTCAAAAGAGGCACACTCTCAAAAGATTGGCCACAATGCTGAATCAACAATATTCTCTTACTTGCGGCTATAATGGCCCGCATTCAACGGTTGCGAAGAATCGGCGGTTGGCCCGTGGATTCAAGGGTGGATCGCCAGAGTTCGCCTTCCAGGTCCACGACCTTGCGTTGGCTTGCTGCAGCGCCCAAAGGCAGGTGGGTAAACTGGTCATGCCAGAGCCCGATTGCCATGCCGGTTTTTCCGGCTATGGCTGCGTGCGCAGCATGCTCGGCAAGATTGTTGCAAAATATCGCGTCCATGGAATTGGCCGGAGCGGCCCGGATGATGTAGCTCGGATCTATGTATTTCAGGTTTATCTCAACCCCGGCCTTTTGGAAGTATTCCTTCATGGCCTGCGACAGGTAAACTCCGATATCTTGGAGCTTTATGTTACCGGAAGCATCGTGGACTTCTTTTCCTTTTGAATCAAAAAACTCTTGCCCGGCCCCTTCGGCCACCACTATGACTGCATGGCCGCGCATTTCCAGTCTTCTGCGAATATAGGTGAATACACCTTTTTCACCCTCCAGTTCAAACCTTTGTTCAGGGATGAGAACCAGATTGGCATCCCTGGTGGCCAGAGATGATTCACAAGCAATATAGCCTGAGTGCCGGCCCATCAGCTTCACGACGCCGACGCCGTTCGGCGCTCCTTTTGACTCGACGTGGGCCGCGCAAATGGCATTGGTAGCCTGGTCCACTGCCGTGTCGTGGCCGAATGTCCGGCTTACAAACGGGATGTCGTTGTCAATGGTCTTGGGAACGCCTATGAGAGCGATCTTAAGTCCCCGTTTCCTGATCTCCTTGTTGATCGCCGTCGCGCCGCGCAGGGTGCCGTCTCCTCCTATGGTAAAAAGTATCCTGATGTTGTGCCGTTCAAGTGAATCCACGATCTCGTCGACTGGTTGCTCGCCCCTGGATGAGCCGAGCATGGTTCCGCCTTGTTGGTGGATGTCGAGCACTGCATCCGGCGTGAGTTCAATAAACGGATGGCCGTAGCCGGGAATGAACCCCTGGTACCCGTATTGAACTCCGAAAATGGACCTGACCCCGTACCGATGCCAGAGTTGCAATACAAGCGATCTGATCACATTGTTGATTCCCGGGCAAAGTCCGCCGCAGGTCACCATGGCCGCCTTCACCTTGGCCGGATCAAAATATATCCGCTCCCTGGGGCCGGCCAATTCAAATGACAGGGGCTCCGTGCCTTGGTTTGCGTGTTCGCGGTGATTCCTCAGGGACGCATCAACGAGCAGTCTCTCGTCTTCTCGAACGAACGGAGCGATTTCGTCGCCTTCAATGAAATTGAGGGTAAGAGGAGATTCAATCTTCGGCTCGCCCAGCATTTCAACCGACAGATCGGACGGTTCGATCTTTGTTCCACGATCACCCTTGAAATTTCCGTCTGCCGATCCTGCTGTACCGTGATTATTATTTGCCATGCCAAACTCCATTTCTCCGCAGTGGACGATACCGCATTGTTCGTAGAAGGTTAGAACTCACGCATGATAGGCGATTCGATTTCCAAATCCAATGGTTTGCACATAATTTGAGCAGAAAAAGTTGGTTTTTACTCGTTTTTTGCGAGTCGAACCTCTTCTTTTTGTTCACAAAAAGACCTTTAACCCTGAATTGCAATTGTGCAGGAAAATTTCATGTTTTCCGGTGGTGGATGTTCGTGATTTTTGTGAAATCTTGGTTTAGTTTCGGCTTGACTCTTTTCAGTATATGGTAAAATATCCACGCATTCAAGATACGCCCGGCAGGGGTATGCCGGGAAAAGGTAAAAAAGAGGTATTTTGATGAATCAAAACGATGGACCCGGCACCGGCTTGACCTTGTGTGAAGCCGAAGATCCCGACCCTTATCCCGACTCGCCGCGACCTGAATCGGCCGGAGGATTCCTGCAGGCGTAATGTGTCGCCTGGATCTGCCTCCGGCCGCGGTTGACAACGCGGCAGTAAGAGGAGGCAGGCCATGCAAAGTTCCTTGAATGCTTCAAGCTTGCGGGAGTTTATTTCTTCCGAAAACAAGGAAAAACTTCGCGAAATCTGCACCGGCACGCACCCCGCGGACTTGAGTACTTTTTTGGCCGAGCTGGAGCCTGCTGAAGTCTGGGCCGTGCTCAAGACTTGCGATCCGGATCTGCAGATCGAGATCTTCGGTCACCTGGAGGTGGATCAACAGGTCGAGCTTTCAGAGACCATGTCCAAAAAAGAACTGGCGGACTTTCTGACCGAGATGCCGCCGGATGAGCGGGTCGACCTTGTACAACGCTTGCCTCCCCAAAAAAGGGAGATCGTTCTGGGGGCGATGGCCAAGGCCGAGCGGGAGGATATTCGCAGGCTGTCATCCTACGAAGAGGAAACCGCCGGGGCCGTGATGACCTCGGACTACATTTCTCTCTCTCCCACTCTCACCACGGCGGAAGCCATCGCAAAGATACGATTGGAAGCTCCGGACAAGGAAACTATCTACTATGCCTACGTGCTGGACGGTCTCAGGAGGCTCATCGGATTCGTGTCTCTCAAGGATCTGATTCTTGCCATGCCGGAGACACAAATTGCAGACATTATGAACAGGCAGACAATATACGCCCGAGCCACGGACGACCAGGAAGTCGCCGCCAGAATGATCCAGAAATACGATCTCCTCGCTCTGCCGGTAGTAAACGGAAACAACGTACTGGTGGGCATCGTTACCTATGATGACGCGATGGACATCATAACCCAGGAACAAACCGAGGATATCGAAAAACTCATGGCCATCCGCGGTTCGCATGAACCCGGCATGTACATGAGAACTTCATCATGGGGTCATTTCCGTAAAAGGGTGGTCTGGATCGTGATATTGGCCGGGCTGGGCATGATCTCCGGTTTCATTGTACAGAGTTTTGAAGGGCTTTTACTCCAGTTTGCAGTTCTTGCTACCTTCATGCCGATGCTGGCAGATACCGGCGGAAACACCGGATCCCAGGCCGCCACCCTGGTGGTAAGGGCGCTGGCGCTGGAAGAAATCAAACCAAGAGACATATTTCGTGTGATATACAAAGAATTGAAGGTGGCCTTGCCCCTGGGCCTGGTTTTGTCCGCGCTTGCCTTTGCCCGGGTGGCGTTTTTTGCAGGAGGATCCAGTCTACCGGAAGGCGTCACTCCCACGTTGGTGGGAGTTGCTGTCTCAGCAGCGCTCGGCCTTCAGGTGGTGACTTCCACGATGATCGGCGCCCTGCTTCCCATGACCGCGGCCCGCTTCAAGATGGATCCCGCGGTGGTTGCCAGCCCGGCATTGACCACGGTCGTGGATATTACCGGCCTTTTCTTGTACTTTATGATTGTGAAAATGATCCTGGGCGTTTGATTTTTTCAGCTTTTATTGCAGGCTTTTAACACGAGGTGGAATGACTCGTCCGGCTTGAAAGAGCTTTTCTTGAAGTCGCCGAAAGTTTCAACCTGCTCGAAACCCGATTTGCTCAATATGCTCAAAAATTCCCGGCTTCTCAGCGGGTAAAGCGGAATGCTGTTTGCAAACTTCTTCTCTCCATCACTGCCCTGCACAATCAAGTCGGTGGAGAAATCTATCATTCCGTCATCCCTGTGTTTATAGCGCCGGACCAGTTTAACTCCTTCTTCCTTGTTCTCTATAGTGGGAAGCTCCCGTACCTTATGTTCGACCACCCTGTCGTAATTGACTATCTGCACTGCAAGCACGGTGCCGGCATGCATCACTCCGTTGATTTTTCGGCATAATTCCGACACTTCTTGCTCGTTTCTGAGATGTGCGAACACATTTCCGTAACTGAACACACCCGAAAAACAAGGTCGGGAACAAAGCGAATCCAAATTCATCATGTCGATTTGCTTGAATTGAGCGTAGCTCCTGACTTTTTTCCCTTTTTCGACCGCCTGTTGCAACATGGCTGGTTCCAGGTCAATCCCCACAACGTGATAGCCCAGACCGCCCAGTTCGATCGTATACCCTCCCGTGCCGCACCCGATGTCCAACAAGGCCGCTCCTGCAGGTAAGTCGACGAAAATATCTTTCAAGAAGTTCAGCTTTTCCTTTCCAACAGGAAAAACCGCATCGTAGTGGCGGTAAAACTCTTCATAAAAAGACACGGCTCAACCTCCATGAAAATAGTTCTGCCGGAAAGAGGATGGCCTATTAGGTTTTGACGATTTCCGGCCTGGGCGGATTGTTCAACAACTGCATAGTGTGGCGTGAATAATATTCGGTTCTCCAGAACCTGACCCTGGCTCTCTCCGGATCCGATTGCACCGGTTGTTCTTTCACAAAAGGATCGTAGAACTTGTTTTTGAGCATATCCCTCCATCCCTCCGCAGTGTTCACACCCCTCGCAAGCTTTTTCGCAGCAGGCACCTTGGGCCAAAGAACATTGTTCCAAAAGTGCACGTACCGTCCATCCGCAAAAACATCACCCCAGGTGATTCCCATGAAATCGGCCATGAACCGGTGGCTTCTTTGCAGTTTTTCCACTCTCTCCTTGTTGGGTCCGAAAGCCTCGATCGCCTGGGCGCAAGCGGGGAGAAGCCCGATTACCTCCAGGTACAGAGCATCCCATACATGCTCGGCATTGGAAAGCTCGGCCATCTTTGTTCCCTCGAACTCCAATTCTGCAACTGTTTGGACACGTTCGTATGTTTGAATCGCTAGATTCTGCTGAAAATCAACTGTCGGCGAATAGGTTTCTTTGGCCTGCTCAATGGCTTTTACAGCGATTTCTTTCAGTGGCTCACGGGTCATGTCCAGGAGAACCGTGTCCTCCATCAACATGGCATTGAAATGAATCGCGTTTTCAGCCTGAGCCTCCAACTGGAAGATACGCTCATAGTATTTTCTCTGCTCCTCTTTACTGTCGGGCGGAAGAGCGTCGAAAGCCATGTGGTATCCCGCGGCCGGAACGCTCGCGTCCGGCACTTCGCCGTCCGCGGAAAGTTCTCCGCTTTGAACCATGTTATCCAGTTCCTCCGGCGGCAGAGGCGGTTCGGATGCAAGTTCACCCAAAAGCCCGGCTACATTGCCGAAATCCGGATCCATGCTGATAGCGGCCATGTCGGCTCCGCCCTCCGCCTTTGCCGTAAGCTTGTTCATCATCTCTTCAGCGGCGATAATTTTTGCATTTTTCGGCCCAAGGCTTTGCTTGTAATTCCGGATGGAAAACCAAAAACCGTCCAACATCTGCTTGAGTGTACTATCCACAGCTCACCTCCCTGAACCTGGCTTCAAGAAAAGCCATCTGTGCATCGGTAAAAGGAATCCTGTCTCGATACGCATTGTGGGTCATGATTTTTTCCCACGAGACTTCGGGATCCGCTTCTTTTAACTCGCCCCAGTATTGCCGGAAATTGGCAAGTTCTCTTCCTTCCCCATTGGAGCCGGGGGGTTCCACGCAGAGTTGAAACAACGCGTGCATCATCAGGTTGAACGAGTTCAGGGCCTTGTTTTCGTTGAATGTAAGTTTGCTCTCCCTCTCGAATTCTTCGATTTTTACGGTCAGCTCACCATGCGTTTGTGCGCGTTCCACGATCTCCAACCTCAACCTGTCCTCCAGCACCTTTTTATCGTGATTCAACTTCTCGTAAACAACCATCCTGTTTTCGTACCGATCCCGAACGTTGGCCTTGGCCGTTGAAACCATGTTTCCCGTCTGCTGGATTTTCCGGGTAAACGCGCCTACCGACCCAGTCTCCTCAAGCGTTTTCAGGTAATGTTCGCAATCTCTTATCATGGCCCTGTGAAGCTCCGGTTTTTTCAGGAACTTCTCCAGTTGAACCGTGAAATACCTCCTTTGCATTTCAAAATTGTCGATCATCAAACCATCCTTTCTTTTGTTCCTGCATTCACCCGCTTCTCCGAGAGTCGGACACGGGTTTCCATTTGATTCATGTGTCTAACACACAAAAAAGCAGAATGACAGGATAACAAAAATAACGGAATCATCCGCTGTCCCCGTCTATTGATTCTTTCCTGTTAACGATTTCAGTTAAAACTGTTTACAGCCACAGAACTTGAACGGGAGCCTTTTTGTGTTCTTGCGTCCCATCTCCAAGCTTACCGTAACTGTTTTTTCCCCAGCACCAGACACTGCCGTTACTCTTCATTGCACAAGTATTATGATGGCCGCCGGCAATTTCGGTTACATCTGCAAGTCCGGACACAGACACCGGCAAGTTTCGATGTTCACTTGTCCTATCTCCCAACTGACCGTACCAATTATACCCCCAGCACCAAGGTTTTCCGTCGGCTTTGATCGCGCACGTGTGGCTGCTTCCAACTGATACAGCAGCTACATTTTCCAGAATTTTGACCGGTGTGTCGACGTGGTACGATGGTACTTCCACTTTTGAATCTTCATTGCCCCATCCTCGGCACCATACGGTTCTATCCCGCTTTACAATACAGGTGTAATAATCGCCGGCTGATATCGCTGCAGCATCCTCCAGAATCGGCGTTGGAGTGTATTTTTTGTATACAATCCCATCTATGGTTTGGTCACGATCAGTCCATCCCCAGCACCATGCGGTTCCATCGCTCGTCACTGCGCAAGGCGGCTTCCCTCCAGCTGATATCCGGATCACATCATCCAGGATTGGCACCGGTCTGGTCCTTGTGATTTTTGTCCCATCTCCCAGTTGACCGGAGGCATTGTAACCCCAGCACCAAGCTGTCCGGTCTTTTTGAACAGCACATGTATGATATTCACCGCATGAAATCTCCGTTACATCCGTCAGGCCGCGTATTCTCACCGGCGTAATTCTTTTCCCACCTGCCTCCACGCCCAGTTGACCGAAAAAATTTGCTCCCCAGCACCATGCTGTGCCATCACTTTTTACAGCACAGGTGTGTTTCTTTCCCGCGGAAATGCTGACTACATCCGTCATGCCGGCCACTTGAACAGGAGTTGTTCCGTCGTAATCATGCTTTGGTTCTCCGTATCCCAGTTGTCCATCCCAGCCATACCCCCAGCACCAGGCGGTTTCATCGCTTCTCCGCACCGCACACGTGTGATTCTCCCCGACCGAGATCGATTGCCACTTCACGCATCCGGATGTGTCGAACCCCAAGCAATCCGGCAAACATGCAAGGTTGCCTCCGCCGGAATAGCCGACCGTGACACAGGTTTGTCCCCCAAGATTCGAGCCGTCGCAAACCTCTTGAGGCTCGATTATGCCGTTTCCACAATTAAAGGCGCCTATGTTTCTCGAAGAACACCCCGCACAGAATAGCGACGAAACAACAAAGAAAACACCACCCACATAAAAGACCCATCCCGGCTTTTTCATTTT
>SLPX01000314.1 GCA_007131745.1 Myxococcales bacterium | reverse complement strand
GCAAAGTTTTCGATGACCTCATGAATCTCTTGAAGCTCTTTTTGGGATAAGCCCTTTACCTTTTCGATATTATTCAAAAAATCGGGTCTCGTCATGTTTGCCTCCATGGATGAAGAAACCGAATGCACAAACTTCTACATGCCATGATTCAAAACACGGATCCACCGGAATGGATTCCGGTTTTGTTTTGGCAGCAGGTCTTTTTTCCCGGCGGTCCATGAAAAGAGTATTCGCCTGACGATACTCAATGGACTCTTGAACCTTTTTATGACATGTTCCTCCTGTTCATTTTTTCTCTCCGATCGTGAAATCTTTCCGTTGAACGGAGAGAAAAGCGGAGAAAAAGAGAAAAGGAACAGAAGATGTTCCCGAATTGAACATTTTTTCGTGGATTTTCCAAGTTTTCTTTTGGGTAGCTGAAGAAACAATGGAAGATGACAGAGCCATGAACAAGAGTAAAAAGAAAAAAATACCCGCGAAGATAGACCGGTTCATCCACAGCGCCAGGTCTTTGGGGAGTTGGTGTCTGTTGGGTGTTGACACCACGATCTTGGGTACGAGTGTCATCGCGATGAGCTTCTGGGATCGTGACGGTTTTCTCTGTGATCACGTGGGGCGCTTCTGGTCCAGGTTGAACTTGAGGGCGGTCGGAATCAATGTTGAAGTTCAGGGCCGTGAAAACCTGGATCCTGGTTCATCTTATGTAATGATGGTGAATCATTCCAGTCTCCTGGACATCTGGATAATTTACGACGCGCTTCCGCTTCAAATTCGCTGGGTGATGAAATCAGAGTTGAAAAAAGTGCCGGTTTTTGGTTTCGCTTGCGAGAAAATGGGACACATATACGTTCAAAGAGGCGACAGCGCTTCAGCGAGGGCCTCCATGCAAGAAGCCGCTCGCAAGGTTGCAGACGGAGCTTCGGTCGTCTTCTTTCCCGAAGGCACCAGGAGTGAAGACGGAAATCTTCTGGATTTCAAAAAGGGCGGCTTCAGGCTGGCTGTCGAGGCCGGGGCTTCCATCGTTCCAGTGGTAGTCAAGGGAACCTCGGATCTCATGCCGAGCGGTGACTGGGTGTGCAAAAAAGGGACGGTCAAGGCCAGAATACTGAAGCCGATAAAGACAAAGGGGATGACATCGCAAGATCTTCCTTTCCTCATGGCCGAGACGCGTAAGGCCATGGAAGAGTCGCTCAGAGAGCGTTGGGATTGATTTTGTCGGTTTTGTCTTTTTTTTTCGTCTCGTTTTTGTATAAACCGGAGCGAGAGTCAGAGAGTTCCTGTAATCCAACACTCGAGGGTACAGATGTCCGACGAAAAAGATCTGGTCAGAGAATTCAAGTCTTATGTTAAGCGTTTCGATGAAGAAATAGGAGTCAAGGATTTCGGAGAGTTCGGAACGTGGAATGGAAAGCTCGTAAAGAAGCTCAAGTTTGACGAGTTCGGCAAAAAGTGGAAGGAATACAGGCAGCTGGACATCTTGTACACCGGCATATTGGAACGCGGTGATACGGTAAACGATGTTATTTTGAAATCGCTGCGCGACTGTGCCGGGGAGCTGTTGATCGATATCGATTAAGAAGGAGCGCTTTCTTCCACAAAGACTTCTCGCATCTATTGGAACAGGTAAGTGCAACGCGAATACTTTTCCACCTGTTTTTTTTCACAGTCAACAAACCGGGGTTCTTTGAAGCAAAAAAAGCCGAGTGAGGTCTCACTACCTAGTTCCCATCCCAAAACCCCTCCCGTCGGAGGATTGGGACGGGGCGAGGCCACTGATGCATCGGGGCCCGCCATGGAGGACCGGCCATGGAATACTTGATACTGGCTGTAAACGCCATCCTCGTGGGCAATGTTGTTCTTTCCAAGTTTTTGGGGATATGCCCGTTTCTGGGGGTTTCGAAAAAAGTAACTACCGCGCTGGGCATGTCGGCTGCAGTGACTTTTGTGATGACCCTTGCAGCCGTGGTGACATGGTTGATACATCGCGTCGTGTTGACACCCTTCGGCCTGGAGTATTTGAGAACAATAGCATTCATCCTGGTAATCGCTTCACTCGTGCAGTTCACCGAAATGGTGCTGCAAAAATTTTCCCCTGCACTCTATGACGCTCTTGGAATTTACCTCCCGCTTATCACCACCAATTGCGCGATACTCGGAGTCGCGGTCATGAACATTGATTCAGAGCGGGGGTTTTTGGCGACGGTTGTCTACAGTTTTTCCGCGGCCATAGGTTTCGCGGTTGCCTTGCTTTTGTTTGCGGGGATAAGGGAACGGTTGGAAACTTCCGATATACCCAAGGCGTTTCAGGGAGCCGCGACCGCGTTGATCGTGGCAGGCATCTTGTCGCTCGCGTTCATGGGTTTCGCAGGGCTTGTGCCTGCATGAGGTTTCTATGAGTTTTTTCATTGCCGTCATTGTACTGATGTGTTTGGGCATCATAGCAGGAGCCGGGTTGGCCGCGGCAAACTACTTTTTCGGCGTGAGGGAAGATCCGCGCATAGAAATGATATGTGAAACATTGCCCGGCGCGAACTGTGGGGCCTGTGGTTATCCGGGTTGCCGGGAATATGCCAAGGCCGTTTTGGCAGGCGTGGATATATGCTTGTGTCCTGCAGGCGGAAATGAAACGAATCAAAGAATAGCCGAAATTTTGGGTATTGATGCGGAGGAAATGGTTGCAAGGGTTGCGGTGGTTCGCTGCGCGGGATCTTCCGATGTGACCCGTTGGCGGTCGGAGTACAGGGGAATCAATGATTGCCGGGCCGCTCAGCATGTCCAGGCCGGGCCGTCTGCATGTTACAGGGGTTGTTTGGGTTTGGGATCCTGCGCCCGGGTTTGCCCTTATGATTGTATTCATGTCGAAAAAAATGTTGCCGTGGTCAACGTGGAGCGGTGTACGGGTTGTGGATTGTGTTTGAAGGAGTGCCCGAGAGACATCATCGGGCTTATTCCGAAAAACCTGAATGTGCAGGTTCTTTGTAACACCAATCAAGTCGGAAAGACCGTGCGGACGTTCTGCAAAGTCGGCTGCATTGGCTGCCGCCTTTGCGAAAAGAATTTCCCCGCGTTCGAGATCAAGGGCAATCTTGCCCACGTGGATGAAAAAGCCGGGGATGAAGCATGCGAAGCCGCGATGATTTGTCCCCCCGGTGCTATTGTGGACATGAGGAAGTTTACCCCGCGTGAGCTGGTTTTTGATCCGGAAGCCAGAAAAAAACTCAAGTCGATGCAAAAAGAGTGGAAAAAAGAACGAAAGAAAAAGCCGGCAGAGAAGGAGACCGCTTCATGAAAGGAGTTACTTTTACGGGCGGGGTTCATCCTGATTGTGAAAAAGAACCCACTGCATCCAGCCCCATACGTGACTCTGTTCCGCCCGACAAAGTGGTGTTGCACATGAGCCAGCATGTGGGCGCTGCGTGCCGGCCGGTTGTTTCCAAGGGCGACAAGGTTAAGATTGGTCAACTGGTGGGCGAGGCTGCGGGTTTTGTATCATCGCCTGTTCACTCGAGCGTTTCCGGCAAGGTGATTGCCGTGGATCACGAACCCCATCCGCTGGGCCAGGAAAGCCCCGCTGTTGTGGTGGAAAATGATGGAAATGACGACTGGGAATTGATGGAGCCCATCCCTGACCCGCTTTCCCGGACTCCCGAAGAACTCAAGGCCCGGATAAGAGACGCAGGGTTGGTGGGTTTGGGCGGAGCGGCTTTTCCTACGCATGTAAAACTGTCGCCGCCGAAAAACAAGCGGATCGACAAGATGCTGTTCAACGGCGCGGAATGTGAACCATACCTGACCGCGGATGACAGGATAATGAGAGAAGAGCCCCAACGCGTTTTCATCGGGATGCAGTTGGTCGCGCATATACTGGGGCTTGAGGGAGGTACGATTTGCATAGAAGCGAACAAGCCTGAAGCCATAAAAAGCATGGCTGAAGCGAGCAAGGATCACCCCGGATTCCCCGTTCAGCCCTTGGTTGTGAAATATCCGCAGGGCGGCGAAAAGCAACTTATCGAAGCGGTGCTCCAAAGGGAAGTTCCTTCCGGGGGGCTTCCCATGGATTGCGGAGTCATGGTGTTTAATGTAAGCACTTGCGCCGCTATATATGACGCTGTTTACAAGGGGATTCCACTGGTTTCCAGGATAACCACGGTTACGGGGCGCGCTGTCAAGAATCCGGCCAACCTGCGTATCCGGCTCGGAACAATGGTGCGCAATCTGTTGGACCAGTGCGGCGGATTTATCCGAAAGCCGGGGAAGATAATCCTGGGCGGCCCAATGATGGGGATTGCATCGCATTCCATGGATGTGCCCGCTCTCAAAAGTGTGGGCGGCATTTTTGTGCAACCGGCCGACGAAGTGCTGGATGGTGCATTCGGTCCTTGTATAAGGTGCGGTTTATGCATCGGCGCGTGTCCGATGAAGTTGGTACCCAACGAGTTGAGCAATTATGCGGAAAGAGAAATGTGGGAAGAATTGGAGAGCAGGGATCTCATGGATTGTATCGAGTGTGGATGTTGTACATACGCGTGTCCGGCCTATCGGCCCATAATTCAATTCGTGAGAGCGGGCAAAGCGGTGATCCACGCGAGAAAATCATGAATCATGGATCGCGAATCATAGATCATGAATCGTGAAACGAGGAAAAGTTTATGACCGAAAAGTCCGGATCTCCGGAAACTCAACCACCGGAGGAAAAACCGGTCGACGAGAAAGAAAGCCGGAACAAAGCCGACACAGAAGTTCCGTCGGGAAGAGGTTCGAAAAAGAGAGAAGTTGAAGAACCGAACTTTCTTGTCACCGCGAGTTCTCCTCATGTTCACGGCGCGGAAAGCATACCCAAGATCATGTGGACGGTTTTCGTGTGCCTACTGCCGGCCGCAGCCGTGGGTGTCTATCGCTTCGGAATGGATGGTGCGATCGTATTGGCGACGTGCACCGGGTCCGCGATAGTTTTCGAAGCGTTGATCAGGAAGCTGGCCGGGAAAGATCCCACGGTTGCAGATGGTTCGGCCGCGCTTACCGGCTTGCTGCTCGGAATGAACCTGCCCGCGGGTTGCCCCGTATATGTTTGCCTCGTAGGCTCTCTTGTCGCGGTGGGATTGGCCAAGGCCGTGTTCGGCGGCTTGGGGCACAACCCGTTCAACCCGGCGCTTACCGCGAGGGTTTTTCTCGTCATCTCGTTTCCCGTAGCCATGACCACATGGCCGCTCACGATTCAACAGGTTCAGGAAGGGCCGCCTGTTGAGTATTTCGGTTCCGCTACTACGTGGATGGACCGTGCCGGAAATGAACTCAAGCAAACCCGCGCCAACACCGACAAGGTGGACACGGTGACCGGCGCCACCCCTCTTCCCGCGATAAAGAATGATCATGACAAGGGAACGCATTCTTTCATCAACTACATGGACCTTCTGCTTGGAAATCAACCCGGGTGCATCGGCGAGGTGTCGGCCTTGGCCTTGATACTGGGCGGACTCGTCCTTCTCCTGCTGGGTTATATAACCTGGCACATTCCGCTATCCTATCTGTTGACCGTGGCGGTGATAGCGACCATCACCCACTGGATTGATCCCGACAGGTTTGCCGGCCCCTTGTTTCATTGGTTTACCGGGGGGTTGATGATCGGAGTCTTTTTCATGGCGACCGACTACGTGACATCTCCGGTGTATCCGAGGGGAAAGATCATATTCGGCGTAGCTCTCGGTGTTTTGACCATGCTCATTCGACTGTGGGGCGGTTACCCCGAGGGAGTGAGTTTTTCCATTTTGCTGATGAACGCGGCCACCCCCTTGATTGACAAGGTCACCCGCCCGAAGAAGTACGGCATAAACAGGTTGGCTGAAAACAGATAGGAAAGGAAATCTTACATGAGCCAGGACGAGGCGAAAACCGGCTGTACAGTAACTGTGGAGTGCAAGGCGAAAAGCGTTGTGCAAAAGCGGTCCGACGCGAGGCCGGAAAAGGAACCCGCTTGGAAACTGGTTCTGGTTCTCACCCTGGTGTGTGCCGGTGCAGCAGCCGCTTTGGCCGGAGTTCATCAATTGACCGCCGAACCCATCAAACAGGCTCGATTCAGGTTTAAACAGGCTTCGGTGATACAGGTTCTTCCCGAGTGCGACAACGAGCCGGGCCAGGACACCGTTGAGGTGGATGTCGCCGGAGTCGGGGAGACGACCGTGTATCGTTGCCGCAAAAACGGAGAAGTCATCGCGGTCGCGTTCAGCATAGACACGGAAAAAAACGCCAACCCTCCATACAGCGGGCCGATAGAGGTTCTTGTCGGCGTAACGCGTGAAGGTCGCATCGTGGCTTCCAAAGAGACCCGGAAAGTCGGAGTGGCAATCCTGCAACACACCGAAACGCCGGGCCTGGGAGCGCAGATAACCGGGGATGAATTTCTCAGCACCTTTCACGACAATGCTTTTACGGGAAGAAATCTGACGGAAGACGGCAAATCCTGCAGCGAGGACGGTTCATGTAAAAAGTGGGCGGTCCGTAAAGACGACCCCGCGGGTTTCGTAGATGTCATAAGCGGGGCCACGGTCACAACCAGGGCCATGACTGAAATCGTGCAGAGAGCGCTTCACATTTTCAACCAAAACAAGCAGGAAATGCTCGGAACCGGGGAATCTGAAACACTGCAAACCGGAGAAGCGGGAGCCATGAGATAAACCGGGAGCCATGAGAGAAGCGACAGAGAAATTACACAGTACACAGTGCTTTAGCCGAATCGAAATGACAAGGTGATACAAATGAACAAGGCCGGAAAAGAATTCATCAAGGGTTTGTGGAAAGAAAACCCCGTGCTGGTTCTTCTGTTGGGTTTGTGCCCGGCTCTTGCAGTCACGTCCAGCGCGTATGACGGGCTGGGTATGGGGTTTGCGATGACCGCGGTCTTGCTGGGTTCCAACATAGTGGTGTCATTGATCCGGAAACACATTCCCAAGAAGGTCCGGATTCCTTGCTTCATCGTTATCATAGCCGCGTTTGTCACCATAATCGACATGGTGCTGGAGGCAACGCTCTACAATCTTCATCGGAACCTGGGGCTTTTCATTCCCCTTATAGTGGTCAACTGCATCATCCTGGGCCGGGCCGAGGCGTTTGCTTCAAAGAACAGCCTTTGGTTGTCACTTGTAGATGCATTGGGCATGGGACTCGGTTTCACGGTTACGTTGTTTGCGCTGGGCGCGGTGAGGGAGATTCTCGGCAATGGGACCCTGACTTTGTTTCAGCATCACGACATGCTTGTCCGCTTTGAGTTGTATTCCGGGGAGGGGATGGTGTTAAAGACCCTGGTGTTTATTCTTCCGCCGGGCGCGTTCATTTCCCTTGGTCTGTTTGTAGCAGGAATGAACGCTTGGAACGCTAAGAAGCAAAAAGCTCCGTGGGATGTCGATTGATCGAGCGAGTCCGGCTTTACATCAGTGGACAAATCGCGAAGCCTGACCGAGCCGAGCTTTTTACATGGGGTGTGCGGATAGGCCGGCGTGGTACCCGGAAAAAAACTTGTTTAAGGCCCAGAGGTGGTGCGGTCTTATGCCCTTGGGGTTTGTGGGTCGGAGGAACTGGATTCCTGCCCCGTGTTGAAAACCCTTGTCCACCATCCACCGAACCTTGCCGTGTACCTGGATGCTTTCTTCAATTTCCGGAAGCCGGAAAAAAAGGCTGACCTCTGAATCTCGAGTCAGGCTTACGGAGCTTTCGATGTACATGCCTCCGACGGAGATGTTGCGGCAGGTTCCGTCGAAATGCTTGTCGTCTTGTAAACAACTCACGTTAAATGATACCGGGTATCTCGGCTGCGTGGCTTTTCTTGCGTTTTGAGACATTGATCCTTAGGGTTTCTGCATCCCGGAAAAAAACCAAGAGGCTGTGATCCTGACGAATAACAATTTGTAATGAATGTAAGTATCGTGACAAACCATGTCAACAGCACATTATTATGTGTGAATGGTTACACAAGGTTGTGCATGTGGATCAGTGAGTAAATCCCGGCGTTGTTTTTTCCAGTCGGCCCCGGGGATTATTCAAGCGCGGTCAGGTTTATTTCCAGTGTTGTTCCTTCCAGAGTATTGTGAACATGGGAAGGATAGCTGGACGAAGCGTTGAGTTCGAGAGTGGGTGACAACCCTTCAAGATAAACCGAGTATACGTCAAAGGGCACGTCTTGGATGATCGCCTGGCCTTCTACGCAATCCACCACGCCCTGTTCTGTTATTTCGGAAGTGTTTCTCGGGCTGATCACGAAACGGATGGTTTCGACATCTTCGTTTTCGCACGTGCTGAGCGTGGCGCCGTCTTGCTCGTAAATTTCCCATACAATAGTCAAATCCGCTTTAGGTTCGACACATGTGCCCGGTTCAATGGTGCATGAAGTGCTGCACGATGGAGAGTCGCCCACCATTCCCAGGTCTTCACATGTGATTCCCCTGAGGTCTGTTCCATCGCATTCTTCACCGGTATCGGCGACTCCGTCTCCACACCGAAAGTTCGTGCAATCAGTCCGGCATCGATCGGGAAGCGTGTCCGAATTTTCCAATCCATCATCACAGACTTCATTGTGATCAGGTTCAATGACGCCGTTTCCGCACCATGGAATATTGACGTCGTTCTTGTCCTTGGGGTCAGGCGGATAAATGCCGAAGAGGTCGGTTGTAGTGGACGAAAGGACTTCAACATTTTGATAAACCGCGACTTCTTCTGTATGGTTCGAATCCTCCTTGAGGATGTTGACGGTATACAAGCCTTCTTGGAGAGTCAGGATTACTTCTCTTTGAGAGCAAGGAAACCTGTATGTCGGCCACCCGTCGGATGGCGCCCGGCTGCCCTTGATCAGTTGTAAATGAATGTAGTTTATCCCCGAGGTCGAGCACGGAGACGGATCGTTATCTATCGGACTGAGCACTTGCCATCGGATGACGAGGGTTCCCTTGTTTTCTTCGCTGCATGACGACGTCAAAAAGAGAAAAACAGTGGTTGCAATCATGCATCCGGTCGCTGCATAACGGGACAAAATGCTGGTAGGTTTTTTTCTCGCCCGGGTGGTTTTCATGATTATCCGCCTTCCTTAAATAACCTGTATATTCTATAACAATATCTTTTCCTGTTTCAATGCATTAATTATTTCATCTCTGCTTGTCGCTGCATGTGCGTTCAATCCGAACGCCTCAGCTCCTCGAACGTTTCGTGCGAGGTCGTCAAAAAACACACAGTTTTCAGGTTTTGTTTTCAGAGCTTTTACAACCGCGGAATACATCGTCGCGTCGGGTTTTGCAGCCCGGACTTCAAACGAATATGTTTTGATCTTGAACCTTCCGAAAAAAGCGAATTTGTTTTCCATGTATTCGGCGTGAACGGGATCGGTGTCGGAAAGAATTGCGAGGTTGCAATTCTTTGACAACAAACGGGTTATCTCTTCGGCATATGGACGCGGGCTGAGCATCGCTGTCCACGCGGTTTTGATAGCAACTTCGTCGGGTGCGCGAAGCGCAGGGGGGATTCGTGATTTCACTTCATTCAAAAACGCTTGTTCGTCGATGGATCCGACGTTGAAACGCTCTTTCAATCGATCTGTGAAAAACGCGTTTTCAAATGATTCTTCATCTCCTCCGGTCAGGCCATTCCATTTTTTGATAGACCTTTTCTTGTCTACCTCCACAAGCACTCCTCCCAGGTCGAAAATTACGGCTTCAATACGGGACATGCTTTCCTGCTTTCATTCTCTTGTTTTCTTCCACGGGCGACATGAAAATAACCGATAATAAAACGATATAACAGTTTTTCATAGGGCTTGCCGCCCAAAGGGGCTCGCTCTATGTACAACAAATGATCGTAGGTGTTGTGCCGAGGCCGAAAGTTGAAGCAGGTCTCCGGAACAAGCCGTGCTTCAGAATCCAGCGGGCCGGGCGCATAGTCGACCGGCCCTTCATCATGTCGCCTCCCACCAGAATGCAAACGGCGACGTCCGGCGTTTCCGGAGCCTGCGAAAACATGGCCT
>SLPX01000090.1 GCA_007131745.1 Myxococcales bacterium | reverse complement strand
CCGGGTTTTTCGGTCGTTTTCAACACGCCCTTTTCCAAGATGACCGCTCCTTCGGTCGGATCGTCTAAAATATCAAGATGGCCGTCCAAGTCAGCGTAAAGCACGTTGGGACGAGCCAGGGCGAAATGGAGTCCCGCCGCTATTGCAATTGCGGGTTCGTCCATGCAGCCGACCATGGCTTCCAGGCCGGCGGACCTGGCCACCGAGTTGACGTGGAGCGCTTCGGCTATGCCGCCCACTTTCATCAACTTGATGTTGACCATGTCTACCAGGTCCCGTCTTGCCAGCCGAAAGGCATCGCGCAGGTTCATGAGGCTTTCATCGGCCATGACCGGGATGTGGATGCCTGAAGTTACTCTTCCGAGCATGTCGGGCCGGCCCTTGGGAGTGGGTTGTTCGATGAGTTCCAGCCGGGCATTGCGGGTTTTTTCGACGAATTCTATGGATTCTTCCACTGAATATCCCTGGTTTGCGTCGAAGCGCAGTTCGACTTTGGGGCCGACTTTTTCTCTTACCAGGAAAACTTTTTCCACGTCCTCGGTGAGGTTTCTGCCGCCTTTTATTTTGAGGGAACGAAAACCCTTGCCGACCAGTTGCTCGGCTTTATCTGCGGTGGCAACAGGGTCCATGATTCCGATTGTGATGCTGGTCGACATTTGTTTTCTGAATCCGCCCAGAAGTTTGTAAAGAGGCATCCCGGCGGCCTTGCCCAGGATATCGTGAAGCGCCATGTCGGCCATGGCCATGGCCGCGGAATGGTCCGCGAGCGGGCGTCTCATTTTTTCGAGTTGATACGCGGGTCTCAGGGGATCCGCTCCGAGCAGGGCCGGCTTGATTATGTCATTGAAAACCGCGGTTACACCATCAGCCGTCTCTCCCGTTATTTCCAGGTCGGGCGCCGCGCAGCCGAACCCCTGGACCTTTCCGCTGGTTTGGATCCGGAGAAAGACGACTTCAATGGAGGATATAGTCTCGTAGGCGATGGTATACGGCTCACGAAGAGTGAGTTTTTCCGTCCATGCATCAAGTCCGGTTATCCGCATACGTAGCTCCTGATGTTTTTCAATATCTCTTCTGGTATATTTCGTCCAGGGTCATGCTCTTCAAGTCTTCCACCAGCGAAACCAGGTGCGCAATCATTAGTGACCAGAAACGATCTCCCTTTTCCCTCGTAGCCCGGGTCGGATCCCCGATTATTCCGCTCTCGGATATCTTCTTTGTGCGCACATACCAGGAAACCCCCCTCTTGGAGGTGAAATCCAGGTAACGGTTGGAAAAACGCGGAATCGATTTGACAGCGCGATCCATTTTGACCAATTCGGGCCTGACCGACAGGGACGTGCTTGTTTCGATCTCTCCCGCGTGGATGTCGTTCGGTGTATCTATCAACCCGTAGATGTCGAAGTCGCTCGTCTCTCCGGTGTCGACGCAAACAAAAATCTTTGCATCCCGGGTGATGGCCTGGGCCGCAAAATTCAACGCGGGGTAGTTTCCGCCGTGGCCGTTTATAATCACCAGTTTGTTTATCCCGTTTCGCGCTGCGCTGAGACCGATCTCCCGGACAAAACGGGCCAGTGTTTCGTTGTCAACACCCAAGGTTCCGGGAAACTCCTCGTGTTCGTAGGAAACCCCGTATGGCACAAGGGGAAGAACAAGAGGCCTGGGATCACTGCACGCCTGGGCTATTCTCCGAGCCAGATACTCAGCGTCGAAAGCATCGGTGTCAACGGGCAGGTGGGGGCCGTGCTGCTCAATGGATCCGACCGGTAAAAGCGCGACATCCACCTCTCGAATCCTGTCCCGGATCTCCGGCCAGGACATCTCGGCCCACAGGTAACCCTTCTCTGCATTCCGGTCGTTTCCCCTTCCCCTTACGGACCTTGTATCCACGTCACCGCTTCCTCCGGGCTCGAATGGATAGGGTGCGTCCAGTTCAAGATCTGTAAACGGATCGTAATCCTTCCAGGTTCTCCCTTCACGTTTTACAGCTCCGTCCGAGTGCATGAGCAGAATACGGTAAAGTTTCTTTCTGATGTCCACAGGGATTCCCGAATGCGGAGATCTCCTGGGGTCAAACCGAAGTTTCATTATTTCGGTATGCGGGACCGGATTTCCCACAGCACTTCCCTTCGGGTCCAGTAACCCCTTTTCCCGCAGCATGAACGCTAGTTGTTCCGCTCCGGCCGATTCCTGGCTGACACCCTTTTCCGCCACTGACTTGAGACAGCGTTCAATCTGAACATCGTTGTAACCGCACATGCGGGGGTCCGCGTTGAGAGCGCTCAGCATTCCCACTATCCTGCGACATTTCTCGCAGGATCCGCATGGAAGAAATCTGTCTTCCCCGCGGTGTGCCGCGTGGCAGGAAACCTGCAACGCCTGAAGATCAGGGTAACGTTCTACAAGCACTTTCTGTATAAGGAGTTCGGAGAGCTGTCGCAGCATGGAAAACTGGCTTAAGAACCAACCCTTGCGCATAGAGTAGCGGGACATTGCATTGTCAAACCATATCGACTGGTCGTACAGACCTAGATAACTCGGTATCCCCTTCACCGACGACCGGACGCTGGTGTCATATTCATTGCCTATGACAACTCTTCCCGACCCGCTTTTCTTCGCCAGCGGCAAGGCCCCGAATATAAACACGGCAAGAGTCCAGAGGCGTATCGGATAAATGTCCGCGCGCACATCAGCGAAGTCCTTCCTGATAAAAGGCATCCTCCTGAGCATCCAGGCAAAAAGCCTGTCCGAGTTCATCCAGACCCTGGCGGTGTTTGGAACTGTTTCCCGAAAACTCCTGTATGCGTTGAGCGCGGTGAACCAATGCCTGCCTGATTCGTTGATGAACACGGGGTGCACTTCTGCTCCCATATCCTTCAACAAGCCGTAACTCAGAAGACTGTCCTTGCCTCCACTGGATAGAACCGCAACCGAATTCTTTTCTGTCGGCCAACTGCTCCACACACCCTTCCCTGGATCAGGATCCGGATATTCCAGTGTCGCCCGACAGTACTTTTTCCCCTTTTCGGGTTTCATGGCGGCGGCTTTTCCCGTCAGAAAAGGATTCGGCCGCAAAAATTTCACAGTGTAGATTTCCCTGGCCGTGTTTTCCGCCATCTCCCCCAGGAAACCACGGTCAACCCTGTCGTAGTCCCCGCGAAAAACTATCTTGTCGCAAAACAATCCGTAATTAAGCGCCGGCTGGGCGGCGACCATGGACGCCAGGTTGATCGAAGCCGGATCTCCCGGTTGAAAAACTTCTTCCTCGTACTTGCAGACAAACTCCGTCGTCTCCTCGCTTCTTCCGCTGCGCAGTGTGTACTTTGCCTTGACTTCTCCGGGCTGGACATCCACAGGGCCGACTTCCAAGGAATCCCATGCTTTCAATTCTTCTAAAAACGGTGAACGGGTTTTTCTTTTTTTCATGTTTTTTCTACTTCATTCAGCGCGGGCGATCCGGCCCGGGAAATTCTCCGTGTATTGCCGACGAACCGATTGAGAATACCACGGGTAAATCTTTTATTTACAAGGAATACGTCGGGTAAATTTTTCAAGCAAAAAACTCAAAAAATACAATTTTCGGAGATGTTTTCTCTTTGCTGCATATGCAGAGCATAAGTGTTTATGGGTAAAAGCATTGTGTTGTTTTCTGGATCAGGTTATAATTTAATTGTCATGAGAGCATTTATCGCCTTATATTTATTCTTCGCTGTAACGGCGACACCATTGCGCAATGTTTGTGCACGGGAAAATCCGGAGTTGGATGCAAGAGAACTCCTGAACTACCGTGAAATCATAAATCCGAACCGAGAGGTGGATGGTTCGCTTTCGCTGGGATACACGGACAGGGGGAATCTGGCGGGAGGTCGCTGGCTGCGTGTCCGAAGTCCCTACCATGAAATCCTCCCAACTGTAAGGCCGAGACCGACCAACTATGGAACAAGCGAATTGGTAAGGCTGGTCATGCAATCGGCGAGATATGTAGCGGAACATCACCCAGGTTCAGTCATGGGAGTCGGAAATCTGTCCATGATCAGGGGAGGCCGAATTCAATGGAGCCGTTCACATCAAAACGGACGGGACGCGGACATCGCGTTTTATGTTCAACACCTTGGAGAACCTGCGCTGAGCCCTGGTTTCGTGCGTTTTTCAGATGAAACACTTGTTTCTCATACAGAAGAATATTCATTCGACGTGGAGCGCAACTGGACTCTTGTTCGTTTTCTCCTGTCTCAAGATGAAGGACCGGTACAATGGATCTTCGTCGCCGACCATATCAAGGCGGCACTGCTCGAACATGCAAGGAACAACAGCGAAGATCCATTGCTGTTAAAGAAAGCCGGAGAACTGCTCAAGCAACCCACACCTGGCGCGCCTCATGACGATCACTTTCATGTCCGCATATTTTGCAGCAGGGAAGACTTGCTGGAAGGATGCATGAATGAAAAACCTTACCCCGAGGGTGTTCAACCTTACGACAAGTATCTTGAATCGCGCATCAACGAATTGCTGAAGGGTTTACACGACGAAAATCCTCGTGTCCGCAGGGCGGTGATCGATTTCCTGGCACGAATAGACGGTGAAAGAGCGGCTCCGATAGTGGCTCGAATGTCCCTTTGGGACTCCTGTTCACAGGTTAGAGTTGCTGCGTTGAATGCTCTGGGACACTGGCGGAGAGACGATCCAACCGTTCTTCGTGCCATCGCGGACCTTATATTGAGAAAGGGAACCGGCTTTTCAGTGGATGATTCAGCATGGAACGCGAACGAACTCATGAAAACCATCCCACCTTATAAAGGGATGAACGCGGGCAGTCACGAATCAACAACCCGGGACTCTGTGGATTGCGGTCGCACGCCGATGCAGATACGACGCGCATACGCTGCTCTCGAAAAGATAAGTTCCCCGGACATGTCGGACTTTCTCTTGGAAATGCTCAACTCGAAAAGGATCCTGGCGGGGGGCGACGGCCAAAACCGAAATCTGCGGGAGGCTATGCTAGCGGCCTGGGCTTCCCGAAACTTGCAGGATGAACGTTTTGTGGAACCATTGATAAATCTTCTGGAACACCCTGACCTTCGGACGCGAAACATGGCCGCTGTCACCCTCCGACGAATCGCGGTCAAAAGCTTCCGCCTCAAATGGGACGAACCCATGGAGCCGAGCGAAAGACTCAGGGCGGCGAATAGATGGAGAATGTGGTGGCAAAAGAACAGAACCACGCCCAGGGCCGATAGGATGATTGAATTGCTGAAAACAGCCAGGCCCGCGTTACGCAAATATGACAGCCTCGACCATCCCATGGCTCTACGCAACATTGTAGCCGTAACAAGATACGACAGTTACCTAGGGTACAACGCGCATCGTTTTCTTGGAAAGCTTACGAAAGACACGAGAGCGAGCCATGACTGGAGTCCGCTGCAAAGAAATCAATACTGGCTGCTTTGGTGGAGGTCGAACCACCCGGTGGAGGCTGAAATGCTCATCGAAAACATGTTCCCCCGCGGTCAATCCGATTAGGCGTAAATCAGTATAAATACATACTCCCCTAATGTTGATCGACTCCAAGTTGAATCCACCTGAAAACAGGGTTCTCCTTGACTTCGACACTATTTCGGGTGAAGTAGAATTTCTTGTGAAAAACAGGCGGCAAAGCCTGATTCAAAGCGGAAATTTATTGAAATTGCAACCATGTCAAAGGATCTAAAAAAATGAAAACACTCGGATTGTCTACTGACATCGTCGATCAAACTATGTACGAAGCAACAGTCAAACGTTTCCGGGAGCGCAACATCGTGCTTCCGACTTTTGCACAGCTTGCAGAGCCTCATTTGATTCCGGACGAGATCAGGGAAAAACTGGCGAGTGTGGATCCGGATGCAGCGGATCCGCTCAATCTTTTCAGGGTTCACTGGTACAACGGGCCGGATCGCCGGACGCTGGTAGATGTTCCTCCTTACGTGGTTCTTGGAAAATCCATCACAGGCGTGGATGCGCAAATCATGGTTGTGCTGGGGACATTTTCTCCGATGATAAGCTCTCACAAGGTTTTGGCTGCGTACGCATGCCTGGCGCCCAGGGTGTTGAGCGGTGAGTTCGATCCCACGCGCCATAGAGCAGTTTGGCCGTCAACAGGTAATTACTGCAGGGGCGGAGTTGCAATTTCGCGCATCATGGCGTGCCGCGGGGTAGCCATTTTACCGGAGGAAATGAGCAAGGAGCGCTTCGACTGGCTGGAACGTTGGACGGAAAACCCGCAAGAGGACATTATCCGGACAGCAGGGTGTGAAAGCAACGTGAAAGAGATCTACGACAAGTGCAACGAACTTGAACTTGATCCGAAATACAAGATATTCAACCAGTTTTCCGAATTCGGCAACCATCTGGCCCATTATCTCTGCACGGGAAAAGCGATCCAACATGCTTTTTCGGATTTGCAGAAGAAAACAGGCGCCAAAGGATTGAGAGCTTTTACTTCCGCGACCGGCTCGGCCGGAACCATCGGAGCGGGAGATTATCTCAAGGAAATTTTTGACACCAAAATAGTCGCTGTCGAGGCCGTCGAATGTCCGACACTGCTATACAACGGTTTCGGCGGGCACAATATTCAAGGCATCGGCGACAAGCATGTTCCGTTGATTCACAATGTCATGAATACGGACATGGTGACCGGGATTTCAGATGTCTCCACAGACCACCTGGGAGTGCTCTTCAATACCGATGCAGGACATGAATATTTACGCAAACGCCGAGCGGTCCCTGAAGAGGTCGTTTCTCAGCTAAAGAATCTTGGTTTTTCATCAATCTGCAACATTCTTGCGGCCATAAAAACGGCAAAGTACCTGCAACTCGGATGCGATGACGTGGTTGCGACCGTGGCCTCGGACGGAGCGGAAATGTACCGGTCGGAACTGGACAGTACATTGAAAGAAGATTTCAAGGGCGAATTCGATATGGTCGATGCAGGTTGTGTTTTCGGACGCCACTTGTTGGGCGCTGCAACGGATCATTTCCAGGAACTCAGGCGAATCGACCGGGAGAGAATCTTCAATTTGGGTTACTACACGTGGGTGGAACAGCAAAATGTTTCATTCGATGATTTTATAGCGCGCAAGGATCAGTCTTTCTGGAAAGGATTGCGGAGTCTTCTTCCGGCCTGGGACAAACTTATCGATAAATTCAACAGGGAAGCAGCCTCACGGCCTGCTTAAAAGAAGATTCCCGATGAAAAGGAGTCCTGGATGACGATCCGCGGCGACATGTTCTTGCGTTGCAACGGCTGCGGCGCCGAGCTTTTTGATCCTAAAACACTGCATTTCAGTTGCCCCAACGCTGTTTTGATGCCCGCGGTTGATCACGTATTGCGACAGGAGGGGACTGCCTGGCCCGTGCAGGAAGAGGATGAAGACGACAATCCGTTTATTGTCTACAGGCATCGGCTTTATTCACATTTCCGCGCTCTCTCGGCATCTCTTTCGGATCAGGATTACAAGGACCTGGTCAGAAAGTACGACGATTCAGTCAATGAAGTAGATGGTCGTTCTTTTCGCCGGACTCCGGTGTTTTTTTCAAAGAAACTTTCAGATGCATTGTCCTTTTCACCGGGCGGCGGGGTGTGGATAAAAGATGAAACCGGAAATGTTTCGGGTTCCCACAAGGGACGACATCTTTTCGGGATTCTTTTACACCTTGCATTGGCAGGCCGGCAAGACCGCCCCCTGGCGATTGCAAGTTGCGGAAATGCCGCATTGGCCGCTGCGGTAATAGCCGCGGCCGCGAAAAAACGTTTGTCGGTGCACATTCCTCCCGATGCGAATCCGCTGGTCGTGGATCGTTTGCGTGCTCTGGGCGCGGTTTTGGTGAGATGTTGCCGTGATACGGAATGCAGGGGGGATCCCTGCTATCTGAGTTTTCGCGCTGCGGTAAACTCAGGTGAAATTCCGTTTACGTGCCAGGGACCGGACAATGGATTAACCATAGAGGGAGGAAAAACTCTCGGTTACGAAATCGTGCAGGACTGGAACGGGAGTTTCTGCGAAAAAGA
Source organism: Myxococcales bacterium (assembly GCA_007131745.1). Next base: position 1,998 of record SLPX01000090.1, on the reverse strand, counting down.
TCATGTTGTGGTGCAAGCAGGCGGAGCGGCCCTGGCTTCTTCTCTGGCTGCGGCTTTCGAGGAGGCGCTTTTTCACGGCCGATTGAATGGGATTCCGCGCCTGCACACAGTGCAGACGGCCGGAGCTTTTCCCCTGGTGCGTGCTTATGATCGGCTCGCAGAACTATGTATGATCCGATTCAAGGGTGAGCGCATGCCGGAATGGAAGAATGCACAAGATCACCTGCAGCCGGAGGAACGTTCGGAGCGCCACGGAGCCGGAAATCTTTCCAACATGCTGGAGCGAAGTGATTTCTTGAGAAGAAATTGGAGTGATAGTCGAATCCAGGCGACTTTGCGCTACGCTGCTCATAATCGGGCCTTATTCATGTGGCCGTGGGAAACCACGCCGGGTTCAATTGCCGGGGGAATCCTGGATGATGAAGCCTACGATTGGTTTGGTGTTGTTTCCGCCATGTTGCAAACCGGCGGTGTCGGAATCGTTGTGACGGAAGAGGGGTTGCGTAGTGCAAACGAAAAAGGGACCAGCCTCGGGGGGGTGGCTGTTTGCCACACAGGCAGCGCGGGCCTGGCCGGCTTGATTGCGTTGCAGGGGAGCGGGTGTGTGAAACCGGACGAAAAGGGCTTGGTGATTTTCACCGGGGTGGACCGCTCGGTGGAAGCCGCGCGCTCCCATGTCGAGCCGCAAGTCCGGCTATGAGGGAAGCCAGCTTTTCGTCGTCTCCCGGAAGAAGAGGATCAAAAACGGGGATTCCGGTCTGAGCGTGCATTTCTTCGCATGCAGCCCTGATGCGGTCGGGTGGTATGTGTTCGTGGTTCAATGCCAGCGCTGCCACCGGGCTGTCTGAAATCACCTGCACGGCTTTGATCTGCCTCGGCAACTCGTGAATCGGATATCCCGGAAACCCGTCGTAATCTTTCCGCATCGGGGCATGCTGCATAATCACGGCGTCCGGCCGTGCGGCCGCGAGGATCTCGAATCCTCCCGGGTAGGCGGGGTTCATGAGGCTCCCCTGCCCCTCTATGATAATGACGTCGGGATGCATTTCATTCCAGGCCGACCATACGGCGTGCTCCACCTCTCCTGAAACAAAATCATTTATCAATGAATCCATCAAAACAATGTATTTCGCTCCCTGCATCCAGGCCGTCTGCCCCGTGCCTACCATTTCAACGCTCACGCCCGCTTTCCTGAGCGCACGCACAAGAATCCACGCGGTGGTTCTCTTTCCAACGGCCGAGTCCGTTCCCAGGATCGCTACCTTGAAAGTGTTGACTTCTTCGATTTTTCCTGAAAACAAGTGGAGTTCTTCCCTGGGCGGCGGCTTGCGGATGTCTCTCACAGTTTTTCCGGCCCGGTCAGCTGCTTCCATTACTTCGGAGTCCTCGGTCAGATAATCGTGCAACCCGCAATCCACGTTCAGGCCCATGCGTATGGCTTCGAGAACACCTTGCCTGATCTGCGGTGTGATCCTCCCTCCGTCGGGCGCTATACCCACTATAAAATGCGTCGCCCCCCTTCCCGTAGCTTCAGCGGCTTGCAAAGCCGCCTCGGTGGATTCGAATACTGGAATCCCAACGTCCCGGCCGTCCAGGACTTTTCCGGCGTCCCTTCCCGCGCAGGTCGAATCCACCACCGATAGCACCTTGTAACGCTCGGTGAACCTGACAAGGCCGTGCGCGGTCTTGCCGTTCAGGTTGCCGAACGTTCCTTCACAAAATACGATAGCGTTTCCATCCGAACGATTCTCCATGACTTCCGTCATGATTTCCTCCCAGTGATTATGGTTGCATAACGATCGCCCGGAAGCGGGTTTTTGCGGTGACCTTCAACCATGGCTATCAACCCGGCCGTGGACGCGGGCAAAACGTTGAGGCCTTCATGTTCCTTGAGCATCTTCGCAAAGGCAAGCATGCTCTTGTTTGAAGCGTTGCCGGCCCAGCCTCCTGTTTTCCGCACCGCCTCGAGCGCCAGGTCTCCGTCTATGGACCTCCAGT
>SLPX01000363.1 GCA_007131745.1 Myxococcales bacterium | reverse complement strand
GTGCCCGATAGTTTTTTAGAGCACAATTCCTACACCGAGGCCATGCGGATAACATTTGAGTTCAACTACTATTCTTCGTTGTGTCCCGGGTGTCTCGGAAACAACTTGAAGGATCGTTCAGCGGGCACGGTGATCCGGTACAACTGGATCGAAGGAGGCAACCGCGCTCTGGACCTGGTCGACAGCGGCAACCCTGAACTAAACAATTCGCCTGAGTACAGGGTTACCCTGGTTTACGGAAACGTGATGGTAAAGCCGGAGAGTCCCGGCAACAACCAGGTGATCCACTACGGTGGAGACAGCGGCGACACCACGCGTTACAGAAAGGGGACCTTGCATCTTTATCACAACACGGTGGTTTCTACCCGGGAGGGAAACACGACCTGGATGAGGCTGTCCACGAACGATGAAAAGTGTGATGCGAGGAACAACGCTGTATTTGTTACCGCGGGGCCGAACCGGTTGGCCATGCTCAACGACGCAGGCGAATTGTTGATGAGAAACAACTGGTTGTCCCAAGGATGGAGAGAAGGGCACGGTTCTATAAGCGGAACCGTTACCGAAGAGGCAACCAATCATACCGGGAGCGACCCGGGGTTTGTGGATTTGGCGGGAGAAGATTTCTCGCCAGGAGCGGGCAGTGAACTGATTGGGCGCGCCGGCGATCAGGCGGAGGGAACTCCGCAGGTTGGGTTTGTTTATGTCCGGCATACAAGCGGAGATGTGCGTACCCACACGGATGACATAGGCGCGCTCGAGAGTCCGTGATGATTGGACGGACGATGACGAGAGCGGACATCGGCAAAGGAAAAGAACATGTTGGTCGACAAAAACTTGTGCCGAGGATTGTGCCGAGGATTGTACAGAGGGTTGTTTGAGCGGATGTTGGTGACCGCTGCGATTTGCTTTTTCGGGTTTGGTTGCGGAGGTTCGGGAGACGAGGGCGATTACGGCGGCAACAACTCGGCTCCGGTGCCGGGTAAGTCGGCCGAGGGTTGGCTGAGCGATTATGCTGACGAACGCGCCTCGTGCGATGCGAGTGAAGAAGAGCTTTCGGCTCTGGCGCATGTTACAATCCAAGACACGACGATCTATGTCGGGTGGGAACAGGTCAGCGCAAACAACCAGGACCCGATCGTGGCGCGTTTCGACCGAGGCGAGAGAGTTTATTGCCGTTACCATGAAACGGAAACTCCGGATGGGCGGGCTGTGGCAATAACGTGGGACGGGGGTGAAACAGCTTACGTGGTCTATACCGTGGTGGGAGGCGGAACGAGTCTGGAGGGAAAAGGAGGCTGGTTGAGTTCGTATGCGCCGGGCGCGATCAGCGGGGGCGGCCCGAGAGTCTCTTATGTTGGTAAAATCAACGCGGAAAACGGGGATCTTGTAGCCGGTACTTTTGTCATAGCGGTAAAAAGCGATAACAAGGTAAACACTCACCGGCCGGCGGGTCCGGTGACCGTGCTCGAAAACGGCGAAGTAGAGTTTCTCGGCGAATCCGCGCACAAGCCGATCGACTCGGACGGAAGGAACGCGATGGATTGTACGGATTATCCTTTCAGCTCAAGATACCGTTTTTCTCCGGACCTCACATCCCTTGTTTGCGCGGACTGCACGAATTGCGTTTCTCAAACACCCTGTGAATAAAAAAAACCGGTTCATTGTTTTCGTGTGCCCGGGTGAGGCGTGAGATTTCGGGTGGGATGTTTTGCAAGTTCGGGATAAAGCTTCTTTGTGCACACAGGGCAGATGGAGTGCGTGAAATCCGCTTCCGGATGCTTTGCCAGGTAGCGTTCAATAGGTCGCCATTCGTCTTCGCTGTGTTTGATGGCTTTGCAATTCGAACAGATGGAGACCATTCCCCGAAATGCCTGGATCTCCATAAGGTAATCCGTCAAGCTCTTGTTTTTGTCTCCCAGAAGCTGGTTGGCGTAAACAATTTCAAGATGCGATTCAATCATGTCGCGGAACTTGATCATGAGACATTCAATGGTCTTGGAGTATTCATTTTCTTTGGTGTCCAGGATGCAAATAGTGCCGAATGGTTTTTTGTTGGGCAACATGATCGGAAAACCCAGGTAAGAAACCATCTTGAGCGCCATGTCCGGATTTTCTTTCCACTTGTCGTCCGAAGCAGCATGGGGTACATGAAGCTTTTCCAGCTTCTTCAGTACGGTTTCACAGTACAGGCCGGATCCCCATAGTTGCTCTTTGTCGCCCGGATGGTATGGGTTTTCAATGTTCTCGCTTGAAATACAGACTTCAATCACGGGATCCTGCAATTTCATGATCAGCGCTGCGGGAACCCGGCAGAGTTGAGCCAGGATGTTGGTGATTTCCTGCCAGTCTTTTAAAACTTTTTCCGGTAATTCTATTTCAATTTTGTCTTTTGCCATTATTCCATACATGTCCGGCGGCAAACGCCGCGGATGGTGTATTGCGGGATTTCATTTACATCGATTTTCCGTATACTTTTTCATGGGCCCGCCACATGGGGCAGAATTTTCCGTGGAGTCGTACAACCTTGCTTGCAAGGCTGTCGGGGTTGGAGCGCGCGTATCTGCATATAAGACACTTTTCACAACGCCAGGCCAATAATCGAACAATCATGTTGTGGTTCTGCGGATCGTTGTTCTCTGCTGTTTCATGGGTCATGAGTTTGAACCTCCTTTGACTTCCGGGAGTTCTTTTGTACGTTCTCGGAAATCTTCATATTCTTCCGGACAGCATTTGTCCAGAATAAATGATGGCGTTTTGCTGTGATGCTCGTTTGTGTATTCGTAACAGGTCATGTCCGTTGCACGAAAAGATGAACCGATCAATACAAGCGAGTCGCTGTGAAAAGAAGCAGCGACAGGTTGTAGACGGCGTGCAAGGTGATGCACGCCATCAGGGACTTTGTTTTTACACGCACGAGCGTCAAGATTATCGCAAGGACCACTATCCAACCGAAGGCCCAGGGTGTGCGGCCGGAAATGTGACCTACGGCAAAAATTAGTGCCGATACAAGGGACGCAGTAAAAACATCGGTCTTTGACGATACGACCTCGTAAATCAAGCCTCGAAAAAACAATTCTTCCCACAACGCTCCGTTGCTGGATATCATGGCAAGTACGAGTATTCCTTTGATGCCCCAGCGGCAGGTCGGCAAAGGATGGGGGTGGGTTTCTATCAGGAGTGTGCGCGACGCGCACGCAAGCGCGAAGCCGAGAGCCGCGGCGACGACGATCCACAAGGCATGTTTGAACGGGCTTCCCTCGTTCCCCCTCTCTCCGCCCCGGTGTCCGCCGAGCGCTTCCAAGGGAGCATGCGTTCGTCTTCGGGCGGCTATCAGAGCGGGGATGAGTCCCAAAACCGTGAACAATGGAACGTGCAGCAACAGCTGCAGTTCCCGGCTCAGCGACCAACCCGTGAAGTTCGGTGCCAATAAAACCGGGAACGCTAATGCGCACAGCGCCAGGGGAACCAAAGCGTCCGCCCATTTCCAATTCGGCGCCTGTTTGAGAAGAAACTCTTTGTCGAGCTGCTCTACGGGGTCGTCTTTGCCGGGTGGTTCTTTTGAAATGGAGGAACCCTCGTTTCGTTCGGGAAGAGTTTCTTTGATTTCCGATTCTCCATTTGTTCTTGTTGCCTTGGTTCCGCTGTTCATCCACATGGACGCCAGAAGCACGGCCAGGCCGAGGGGTAACCCGACAAGCGCTACGATATCGCGCGCTCTCATGGTCATGGCCTTGCGACCGAAAATCCTCAAAGACCAGCACTCCAGTGACGGCTGCTCAGCAGAAAGGGTTTTCAGATGGGCCGTAACACCGAGCTTGATCGGTTTTTCAGTGTAGTAAGTGAACTCTTCCATCCGCCGAGTAAGCTCGTTTTCAATGTGGGCGTTCGCCGCGCTTTGCGCTTTCACCCCGCGGTCTTTGCCTTTGTCCGTCCTAACCCACTGTACATGCAGTTTTTCAAAGACTTGGGGCAACAAATGGATCATTTCAAAAGACAAACGGCTTTCCCGGCAATTGAAATCCGGGCTGAGTCCGATAAAAGCATTTATTCGAGACGACTCGCCGGCTTCGAATTGCAAAGTGAAAAGCGGATGATCGCTGGTTGATTGAGAGGATTCGGGGTCGCTCCTGAAAACTTTTTCCGCTTTTTCCTTGTAAGAAAACTCCTCGCATGCCGAGTCGTGATCAAAAAAGAAAAGCGCGCACAACGCTTGGCATGAAAAGAAGATCACGAATCCGGAAATCATCAGCCAACGTTTCATGAGACTCCGAAACAATAAAGGTGATTGCCCCCTACCAGAAGTTCAAACCTTCATGGACACTCGGGTTGTGGGGGGAGGAATTGCCGGGCTGGACCGTGGAAAGGTAATTCATGCGCACCCTCCCGCCACCTCCGCCTCCACCGCCTGCATTGGCGTCGTCCGGAGCGTCTTGCCCGTCAATAAAAGATCCGCCTCCGCCCGCGCCGCCGTTGCCTCCCCAGTTTACTCCAATGCCTCCACCAGCTCTTCCCTCATCGAACCCGCCGTTTTGTCCGTTTTGCGCCGCGGCTTGGACGGTGCTTCCGCCCCCTGCGCCGCCTCCGCCTCCGTTTGCAGCGAGGAGGCCTTCGTTTTGTATGATCGCTGCTTCAAGCAAAATTGATCCGCCTGCGCCTCCTCCTCCACCTCCTGCGCCGTATAATCCACCTTGGCCACCCGCGCCCGCTACATTGACGCCGGCTCCCACGCTTATGACAATTGTTCCGCCCGCGGATATTTGAACCGCGCCTCCTCCGCCTCCTCCGTAACCGCCGTCTCCGCCCGCCCAGTTGTTTCCCGCGGTATCCGGGCCGCCTCCCGCGCCTCCTCCGCAGCCGCCCGCAAGGGGCACCAGGTTAATCGTGTTCCCGGGATGGCCGCCTGCGCCGCCCGGTGCAAAAACACCAGCGTATCTTGCGTCTCCTCCGTCACCACCCGAACCTCGATTGCCTCCTCCTCCTCCTCCCGCCTCTAACTGATCGGTGCCCGAACCGGCCATGTCGCCGCCTTTGCCGTGACTGTTGTTTCCGCAGGTGTCACCGTCCGCTCCGTTGTTCACGCCGCCCCGGCCTCCGCCCGCGCCCGGGTGTCTTGCCGAAGCGGTTGCATTGATCCGGCTGTTTTGACCCAGGGTTACGTTTCCGATCACGTAAAAGGCCGCAGGATGTCTGCCGACTATGTCGATTCTGGAGTTTTCAGCCAGAACAAGATTCGTGAATCCGAAAACAGCTATTTCGTGGCCTGCTGTCTGCGAAACGATATTCCAGTAAATCCCGTTTTGAACGGCCCCGGGATTACCCTGAGCGCGGTATTGCGAGGCGCCGTTAATCTCACCGCTGTCGGTGTAAACAGTAATAGTCTCACCCGCGGCGGAAGCGATCCCACCGGTCAGAGAGTCGTAAAATCCTTCCGAATCGAAATTTGAAGGGTTCAAACGATTGCATCGATCCAGGATTGCATTGCACCCCAGCGGGCAATCATCAGGATCGCACAAAGGAACGTATGCGTCAGGCACATACGCGTCAGGCACATACCCATCCGGTACAAACCCATCAGGTACATACGCGTCCGGAAAAACGCCTCCTTCTTCACTCGTAATTGCATCACTGTCTACTGATGCATCGGCTCCGCCTCCGTTTTGTTCTTTGCCGCGGATTCCGGAAGGATCGAAAGCGCACCCTGAAAACACGAGTGCCGACACCAAAACAATTGCTGAATACAAAAAGAAAGTTTTCTTCAACGGTCTTTTCCTGAGTCGCCGTGTTGTACAAAACCTGCCTCATAAAAGGATAGAACACACTTAAAAACATGTAAACCTTCTTTCAAAAAGCATTCACTGTATTTATGAGGTTTTGCTTTCGAGTTTTATGAAAAGGCCGGCCGGTGCATGTTTTCGTGACAGAGATCTAAAAGTGGGTGGACCGGGGAGCGCGAAGAGATCGTAATACGGCCAGGTTTTTCCGGTCGAAGACCATGTCCTTGTCCTTGGGTGTTTCAATGATCTTGCCGATTTTTTTGAAACGGGGGTCGAACAATATGAAACGAAACGCGCTTGTTCCGATCATGCCTTCCCCGATGTGAGCGTGGCGGTCTTTCTTGGAGCCCAATGGGTGGGCTGAATCGTTTAAGTGAAAAAAACAGAGCCGATCCAACCCGAGCGCGCGGTCGAATTTTTCAAAAGTCTCGCGATAGGTTTGGGCGTTTCGCAAATCATAACCCGCGGAAAACGCGTGACAGGTGTCAAAGCAAACTCCCAGCCTTTCCGGGAAACGTGAGGAGTGAATTATGGTCGCCAGTTCTTCGAAAGCGGACCCGAGCACAGACCCCGCGCCGGAGGTGTTTTCCAGAAGAATTTTCACCTTGTCGGTTCCTGATGAAGCGATCGCGTTGTCCAGATTTTTCGTGTAGTTTTCGATTGCTTCTTCCCTTGATTGTTCTGTTTCTTTGCCGGCCGAGCCGGGGTGGGTCACCAGGTAGGGAATCGAGAGTTTTTCAACACGATCCAGCTCGCATCCAAAAGCATGTATCGAACGACCGGCAAGTTCCCGGTCAAAAGACGCCATGTTGACCAGGTACGAATCGTGAACCGCTATCGGGTAATCCCCCCAGTCAAGCAGTGCATTCCTGAACGCGGTTATGGTTTGGGGTGTCAACTCGGGAATGCGCCACTGTCTTTGATTGCGGGTGAAAATCTGGAGCGAAGTACCCTCGAGTTCCATGATGCGCTCGATTGCGAGTTCAAGCCCTCCCGCGATCGACATGTGAGAACCTAAAAGATGTTTGAGCTTTTCGTTTTTCCCGTTCTTTTGCGAAGACTTGGTGGTCGCTTTGTTCATGTATTCACTTTCAACGTCCGTAAAAAACATCAAGGCCATCTGTTGGGATATACCATGACTTTTGTCTCCACCTATACATGTTCATGTTTGCCGAAAATCGGAGGATCCGGTTAAGATGAGAGAGTCCATGCGGTTGATTTGCGGGTTAAAGAAGGCGCGCACCATGAAGTATTTTATCTTGAACAAACCCCGGGGGTGCATCACCGGGCGGACCGATCCCCGGGGACGACCGGTGGTCTATGATCACGTGCCGGCTCATTTTCCGGATCTGCCGCATATCGGGCGACTCGATTACAACACCGAGGGGTTGCTGCTTTTCACCGACGACGGCCGGCTTCAAAGAGCGCTGCTTTCAGGAGAATTAGCATCCAAACCCGTGGAAAAGGTTTATCACGTAAAGGTCAGGCCCAAGGTGGAGGCAGGGGATGCGCGACTCGAGAAAATGACTTTACCGTTGAAATACGGTTTTGTCGGGGAAATACTGACAACTCCGGCCCGGGTTTCATGGGTTGCCGAACGACAGAGGTCGGTATGGATCGAGGTGGTGATCACCGAGGGAAAGCACAGGCAGGTCCGCCATCTTTGCCGGCGGAGCGGTTTTCAGATCGTAAAACTGAGACGTGTGTCGATAGGTCCACTGTCCCTGGGTGATCTGAAGCCCAGGTGGTGCCGCGGCCTGGAGCTGAGCGAAGTCGAAGCCCTCTACAAAGCCGTCTTTGATCAAGAGACAGTGGATTCGTTTGTTCCGATTACGATTGAAGAATAAAGGGAAACCATGAAGCCTTTATGGCGTGCTCCTTTTTCTTGTTGTTCGGGGAAGAGAGAAGAGTTAAAATTAATAATATTTTGGGATTGTGGACGTTGGAGGCATCATGGCGAAAAGAATCAAACTCACCGGCGGGGAAAACAGTAATGAAAAAACATCGGGCGTTAAAGCAGATGCGCCTGGTGAGACCATTGTGGGAGGACAACCGGAGCGGGGGCTTCATCAGTTTGTCGAAATTCCAGTGGGAATCGAGCGGGCGTTGTATCTTGCAGCCAAAAATCCGGCGTTTAGGAAAAAACTGCTGGAGGATCGCTCCGGCGCGATTGAACGAGCAGGTTTGCGCTTGACCTCTGTTGAGACGATGGTTTTGGAAAGCCTTCCCCAGGGCACGATGGCAAGCATTATCGACCGGCTTGCAGTTCAGGATCGGACCCGGCGAGGTTTCATGAAAAAGGTGGCGGCATCGATGGTTACTCTTGCCGCAGGCTCAGCGACATCCGGATGCAGTGATGATTGGACTGAAGATGAGGGCGACGGTTCAGTGAATGAAACAAGAAGAGACAGGGTGATTCATGATATCGGCGAACACTTTTCGGCTGACGGCATCATGCCGGACGTTCCGTGGTACGAAGAGGACGCGGATACGGATGGCGCGGGCGATGGCGCAGGCGATGATGGGGGCGATGACGCTGGTGCGGAAGATGAAGAAGGCGGATTGCAAGACGGCGGCTTGGGCGTGAACCAAGATGCAGGGTTTGACGAGGAATGGGACGGGGGAGGCGACCAAGGCGATGATGAATACATGGACTTCTTCGACGGCTGACAGTTTTCGGGACGAAATGGGATTTTCTGATCTGCAATTTCGGGAATAAATAATGGCCGATATCACGCTCATTAATCTCAACATGCTTCTGATTCGGTATGTGGATTCGGTGGAAAAGGAACTTCATATTCCGTTGGGGCCGCTTTACCTGACATCTGTTTTGGAACAGGCCGGGATATCGACGGACTTCCGGGACTACCAGGCGTGTGTTGATCCGGACCCCTTTGACGTGGATAAAATAGCGGATTTTTGTTTGAATCCCGCTCCGATCATTGGGCTGAGCTGCATGGCCAACCTTTTGCCTTTTACCATTTTGGCGGCAAAGAAACTCAAGGCTGTCTATCCTGATCGAATCATTTTGTTGGGCGGCGTGGGCCCGATGTCCGTGGAAGAAGAGATTTTGAAACGATTCCCGTGGATTGACATTGTAGGTCGCGGCGAGGGTGAAAGATCCCTGCCTCCTCTTGTCAGAGCGCTTCAAGAGCATTTGAAAACATCCACCGGATCCGGAACGGAGAGGAACAGAGAGAGAGAAGGAGACTTCATCCTCTCATTCAGAGAGTTTTCATTCAATGATGTACCTGGAATATTTTTCAGGCAAAACGGAAAAATAATATCCACTCCACCGGCCCAACGAATCACGAATCTCGACGCCATACCGTTTCCCGCTTTTGAACGAATCGATTTGAAAAATTACGAAGGATACGGGATGGTCACATCGCGTGGATGTCCATATCTTTGCACTTTCTGCAGTGTCGCTCCCATTTGGGGAAGAACCCCTTATGTCCGCAGTGCGCAAAACATCATCCGGGAAATGTCGATGTTGCATGAGAGCGCGGGTGTGAATTTGTTCTTGTTCCAGGATGAATATTTTGTTTCGTCCAAGGAGCGGGTCATCGATTTTTGTAAAGCGCTTAAAAAGAGCGCCCTCGGAGTAAGGTTCAAGGCATTCGGCCGCGTTGATTTGACCGACAGGGAGACAATGGAGGCGATGGCTGAAGCCGGATGCATCGAAATCAGGTACGGCATTGAAAGCGGGTCTTCCCGTATTCTTCAAAAAACCCGCAAAGGATTCGATCGCGAACAAGCGATAGAGATCGTGTCCGAGGCGGTCAAGATTTTTCCAAGGGTGGACTGCTTTTTCATTTGGGGTTTTCCGTTCGAAACCATGGATGATTTCCTTCAGACACTTTTTCTCATGATTTCTTTCAGATTGATGGGAGCGCGAGTTCTGCCCTCCTTGTTTTGCATGCTTCCCCAGACCGATATCTACAAGGAGGTCGGCGGAAAACTGAAGATGGAGTTCTCCCCGACCTTGCTTCCGGAATACATGAGAACCGGACACGAAGTAATTCACACCGGCAAAATATCCACCACTGAAGTTCACCCGGAACTGTTCGATTTTATTTCCCGCAACCCGGATATGTTTCCCGGCTTTTTTCTTCACGACATTGCCGGAAATGTTTTCCCGAAATTCCGGATTCTGCAAGAGCACGGATTTTATTCCAGGGCCCAAAGATCCGGGCTTGAAACGAGCCCGTTACAGAAGATAGCAACAGACCTGGACAGTTGTGGCGGTCATTCCCCGAGAACGTGAAATCCTGTTT
>SLPX01000109.1 GCA_007131745.1 Myxococcales bacterium | reverse complement strand
TTTCGGATATCGCCGGGGCGCATTCATTGCACGAAGTCTATGCTGCAGCCCAGAGACATTTCAAGGCCAAGAATTTCGAGGAAGCTGCAGGGTTGCTCGAGAGGGTCTTGTTCGCGGAACCAAGACATCATTCGGCGCATACGTTGATAGCACATTGTTACAGACGGTTGGGTAAAAACGCTAAGGCGGCAAAGCATTACGAGATTGTCTTGAAAGTTTATCCGGATCGGGATGATCTTTGGGACAATCTGGGTGTCACCTATTTTCGCATGCGGAGGTTCAAGGGAGCCGCGCGCGCGTTCAAGAGACAACTTGCATTGAAGCCCAAGGAAGTGGATGTTTATCGCAACCTTTTCCTGGTCTACAGTGCTAAGGGAAATAACAAGCAGGCCGTAGTTTACCTCGAGAAAAGCGCGGAATTTCAGCCCAAGAACGCGGAGATACTTTCGGATTTGTCGGACTTGTACGGAAAACTCAACGAGAACGAAAGAGCGCTGAAATACGCGCGGAAAGCTGTGAAAATAGAGCCGAAGAACGCGCTGCATCAGTACAGGCTGGGAGTGGCTTATCGCCGGTCACTGAAATACAAGGAGGCTGTTGCAGCGTATGAAAGAGTGGTGAAGTTAAACCCAAACTTTGCCGAGGCATACAGCGAATTGGGCGGCCTGTATTGGCATTTCCGCCGTGACAAACAAGCTGTAAGTGCTTATGAACAGTATCTCAAGCTTCTCGGAAACAAAAATCCCAAGAGAAGGGCCGCAATACTGAAACGCCTGGAAGAAATAAGAAAGTGATCTGGAAAAACGCGTTTTTCTCCAACCTGTGTATCAGCCTGGTATGGTTGATGTCGGGTTGTTTTGCTTCCGATGCGGTGGAAGGAGGCGAACCGAGGGTTGAAGCCCGATTGGAAGACCTGGATTTCGAAGCCCGTCGCCTGCTTCGAGGCGGCGAAAAAGCTCCGAGATATGAGTGGGACCGCGCTATTGAGTCTTGTTTGAACCTGGCGGAACGTTATCCTGATTCTGAAACTGGTTTATTCGCATTGGAGTTGGCCCGAAGGCTCGCCGCTCAACGGGCTCTGTTTTCAAAAGATGTTATAGATCACAGGCAGGCGGAGCGGTTGAACGTTATTTCCCGACGACGCCACGCCAAAGTGGATTCGGGGTCGCCCGGGCGAGGAGATGAGAATCTTTGGGAGCGTGCGGGGGGTGAACGCCTTCCTGTCCAACCGGATTCTTCCCTTGATGAGAAAGGCGGGGCTGTAGATCCTCTGTTGGAAGGTTATGATCAGCGGTTGGATGTCGTGAAAGGCGCGGGACTTGAGGGTGTTGTCGTGAAACCGGCCGAACTCGGTTCTTCGATTCCGGGGAGCGGTCTGAAAGACATAGTCTGCTCTACATCTCATTCGAGATCCCGGATAGTGTTTCATTTCGATGGTATTCCGGATTTCGAGTATGGAGTTTTGCAACCAGCGGACGGTGATGATTACGGCAGGATATTCATCGATATTCCCGGTTCAGGTTTGAATCGTTCCGTGGAAAAGGGATTGCGGAGTTGCAAGGGAGCCATCATAAGGGATTCCAGGCATGGAAAGCAACCCGGCGGCAAGTATCGGATCGTTTTCGAAATATTCAGTCCATCTTCTTTTCGCATCTTCCCTTTGACCGGAAACAGTCTTGTGCTTCATGTGAGCCGCCGGACTCCCGAAGGCGTGGTGCCTTTCATCCGTAGTGTCGCTCTGGACCCGGGGCACGGAGGCGAAAACAAGGGTGCGGTCGGCCCCTCTGGTTTATTGGAAAAGGACGTGGCGTTGGGTGTGGCACGGGCCGCCGCCCGGAGGCTGACTGCTCACCGCATCAGTGTCGTTATGACGAGGCAGTCGGATGAGGATGTTTCTCTCGAGGAAAGGACGGCAAAAGCATTGGCCGCTGGGTCCGACCTTTTTGTTTCGATTCACGCCAACGCGGATCCGGGTGGAAGACGGCAGGCGGTTGACACATTTTACCTGAATACCGGCGGGGATGAATACTCCCGGCGGTTGGCTCAAAGAGAGAACGAGTCCGGCGGAAGATCCGAAGCGGAAGATCGCCTGGTCTGGGCCAAGCTTCTTGACGGGAGAATCGTGGAGCAATCGAAAGCTTTGGCGCGGGAAGTGCATCCTCGCGTATTGTCCGCGGTCAGGGCGCATCTTCCTAAGACAAAAGACGGCGGAATCCGCAAGGCATTGTTTCACGTGTTATTGTACGCGCGTATGCCCGGGATCTTGGTTGAATTGAGTCACATATCTCATCCGTTGGGAGAGGAGTTTCTCGGCAATCCCCGGAACTGGGAGGTTCTGGGAGAGGCCATTGCTGCGGGAATAGTTGAATACATAAAAGAGCATAATTCCAAAGCTACCGATGACACCCCTGAAAAAAGATTTCCCCCTGTCCGGCCCGTACGACCCAGGGGTAGGGATGGAATAAAAAAAAAAAAAAAGGTGTCCCGCGACAAACTGAACGTT
>SLPX01000396.1 GCA_007131745.1 Myxococcales bacterium | reverse complement strand
TAATATCCGAGATCCGGATCTTCTTCACATAACATTTCACCCGCGCAATCGTTATCTTGTTCGCACAGTGAACAAATGGATTCCTTGCAGAATCCCGATGCACACTCGGTTCCGTCCGTACACGGTTCGCCCAACTCAGCTTTTTCTTCTTCCGAGGTGCACGCAAAATACCCGAGGTCGGTATCTTCTTCACAGGTGGCGGCACCAGCGCAGTCAGCGTTTTCTTCGCACAGTGAACACACGGATTCCTTGCAGAATCCCGATGCACACTCGGTACCGTCCGTGCATGGATCGCCGAGTTCACCATCACCGCCCTGACAGGTGTAATACCCAAGGTCCTCGTTTTCCGTGCAAGTTTGAGCTCCCGGGCAGTCGGTGTTTTCTTCACATTCCGAGCACACTCCTTCTTTGCAAAATTCCGACGCACATTCCGAACCATCCCCGCATTCCTCACCCAGATCTTTTGCGACGCTTGCCCCTTTTCTGCCGCAGCCTGAAAAAACAAAGATCATTGCGATAGTCAAAGCTAGTGTTTTCAAGGACATAAATTGCCTCCTTTTGCTTTGCCGTGACCAAATCAATAGTTGTTCCACCATGTTGTCGGAGTCCGAAAATTGGCTTTGCCAAAGTAATTCACACCTCATGGTGTACATAACAAAAGTGCATTCCCGGTGAGAATAAGGACGGCTCAGAGGAGAAAAAATAGTTGAAGTTGAGGAGGTGTGGTTCAGGATTCCGGGCACGCTTTTTTTGCTTCAGACCGGATTGGCTGTTCTTTGTCGCCGATGACAAGGATTTCTTCGGATGCAAACCACGCTGCTGTTTCGCGTGATGATGTGAACGCCAGAAACTGGGAGCGGCGTTCTTCGCGCAGTTTTTCGATCCCTTCCAGCAACCGTCGCCGTCCCGCTGTATCCAGGTTGAGTTCCGGTGCGTCCACGACCAGCAGGCTTCCGGGTTTGAGCCTTCGATGGATGTCTGCGAGCAGCATCACTGTCTGTTGCTCGCCCGCGGACATGGCCTCCAGGCAGAATGAGCCGGACGCGGAATCCGATTCTCCGCCGGTTTTTGAATCTTTGCGCTCAGCCTGCACGCGGCCTCTCGTGACTCCCACTATCCTGGTTTCCTGGAGAGTTTCGTTTATGAGCGAGCATACATCTGCGAATCTACCGCTCACGTCGGCCTTGCCGGTGTCACGGGTTGGGTCGCTTCTGAGCGTTCCTTCTTCCATGTCCAGGTAATGTTGCCATACAAGCCAGGCTTCAACGCTTCCAAACCAACTGCTTTTCGTTTTGTACCGGTAGAGCCATTCGAACTGTGTTTCTTCTTCTTTTATGCCGTCCATACGTGGTTTGCCCAGGTCTCTGTTTTGCGGGTAAATCAGGATGCCTCCCCTGTGTTCTTTCGCGCCCGTTCGCATCTCGGACGAGATGCTTCTCAAGTTGTTGATCTTTCCCCGCATCGGAATTCCCGAACGAAACCTCCCGTCGTCATCTTTCCAGTAAGCTCCGGTTTCTTCGATGAGGTTTTCCTCTTCGGGTTCGACGTGGTGGTGTTTCGACCCGGAAGCCAATATCGTGAAACCGGAATCCACAGGTCTCAGATGCGCGGGATAAAGAACCGAGTCGGGATCCGTCCATGCAGCTGCATAGCAGGCTTCTTTCAGTTCGTCGGGGTGTCCCAGGCTCATGGGAATCCGGTAAAGACCCGCCAGGAAGTCCAACGCGCGGCTCTTGCCGCTTCCGGTGGGACCGTAGACGACCATTTTGTCTCTAATACGCCCTCCATCGGTGCGAAAATCAATGTCCAGGTCTTCCACTCCCGGAGTTTGCTTTAAGATAAACCTGACGAGACGCATGCAGTTTTCCTTCGAGGTGTTCCGTGGTGATTATGGTGCTTCAGCCCAAGCGATATGTCAAACGCCGCAAAACAGAGTCCGTGTCCGCGGTGTGTTTTTGATAGATGCACATTCACACATTTTAACAATGCAGCAAAATACATGAAACACGATTCAGGAATTCTTGACAGGTATGATGAAAACATTGATCACGAAAACTGAATAGTGGAGAAGGCAATGATGAAAAATGGATCCAATCCTGAAAGGTTGACAATACTTTTCATTTTATCCCTGTCCTGCATATCGGGTTGCTTTTGGCGGCGCGATAAATGGCAGAAGCCTGAAGATGTGATGCAACATCTGCAAATAAGAAAAGGAGACCGGATTGCCGACATCGGGGCCGGTGAAGGCTATTTCACCTTCAGGCTTGCGGATGCGACCGGAACACAGGGCCGCGTCTATGCAGTCGATGTTTCCACCAAGAAACTCGAAGCCGTGAGGAAACAATCCGGCGAGCAGGGTTATTTGCAGGTTGTTCCGGTTCTTGCTGCAGCCGACGATCCGCGGTTGCCGGAACCGGTGGATTTGATCTTTCTCTGCAATGCCTATCATCATTTGACCGGTCGGGTTGAATATTTCCGGAACATAAAGCGTTATTTGCGTCCCCGCGGCCGGGTGGCGATCATAGAACTGAACGAATTGCCGTGGTACGCAAGATGGTTTCTCAGGAAACACCGGACGGAAGCTTCAGTGATCAAAAACGAAATGAAACAGGCGGGTTTTGAACTGGTCGAAAAACACGATTTCCTGCCTTATCAAGAGTTTATGATTTTCAGGTCCCGCGAATGATCCTAAGTGCTTGAACAAACGACTTTATCGGTGGTATGGCAGGTACGCACGCAGACAATGAGAGCATGTTTAGTATGTCTAAAAGGAGAGTCGGAATGGTCAACATAATGAAGAGATTCGATTTGTCGGGCCGGACAGCCATCGTAACCGGCGCGGGGAGGGGCATCGGAAGAGGTATCGCTCTGGCGCTGAGTGAAGCCGGAGCATCGGTGGTGGCCGCTGCCCGGACGGAAGAGGAGATTCAAAACACGGCCGGTTTGATTTGTAAAAAAAACGGCGATGCCATCGCTGTTTCCACGGATGTGAACCGGGAAGAAGACCTGGACAACCTGATCCAAAAAACCCTCGAGCGGTACGGAAGGATCGATATCCTGGTAAACAATGCCGGTGGAAGTCTTCCGACTTTGATGCTCTACACCACGAAGGAGAGTTTCGAAGAGGCTTTCAGCTTCAATGTGAGTTCGGCTTTTGAACTCAGCAAGAAATGCTTGATACCCATGCTTCGCAATGATTCCGGGGGCGTTGTTTTGAACATTTCCTCGGCCGTGTCGCACGTCATGGATTCAGGGTTTATCGCCTATGGCACGGCCAAAGCCGCGTTGAACCAGATGACCCGCCTCATGGCCTGTGAATTCGCGCCCAGGGTGCGAGCGAACGCAATAGCAGTGGGAGCGGTGGAGACCGACGCTTTGAACCTTGTGCTTTCGGATGAAACCCTGCGGCAAAAGATGATGGATCTCACACCGATGGCTCGCCTGGGTTCGCCCGCGGACATCGCCGCGGCCGCGTTGTTTCTTGCATCCGACGCTTCAAGCTGGGTGACCGGAAAAGTTTTTGAAATCGACGGAGGGACCGAGACAACGAACTGGCCCATGAAATTTTCTGCATTCGACAATCTTCCTGAGTAAACTTTTCAATAAACAAATGCCTCGTTGAACCCGAAAGTGGATTTTCAGTTTTTCATCCAACTCAAGTTGTGTATACCAGCGTCTACATCCAAGGCGAAAGCATTGGTAGGGGTAGGTGACAGTACCGGCATGTTCAGCAGACAGGCAACTCTTCTTTTGAACTGACAGAATCCCGGACCGTTCGCATAATCTGAAAACAAGTCTTAAACGCGATTCGGCTCGGAAATGTTCTTTAGTCAGCGGGCGGTTGTTGTGTATTATGTTTTGGAAGCTCAAGACATGGTAGCATGTATGATTTGTTGTTTTGAGGAGGCCGCTATATGAAGGTGATAAAGCTGGTTTTTATGGTCGGTTTGATGAACGCGCTTTTTGCTTGTTCAGGCTCGAGTGATTCTTCCGGTGACGGGGGGCTTGCCGGGTCGGATGGATCCGGTGATTTGGCTGACGGCGGGATTGCATCTGATGGAGGCGCTGAAGACGGCGGAGTGAATGGCTGTGTCCCGCTGCACTGCGAAGCCGATGAAGCTTGCGTAAGCCGCAGCGACGGTTGTGGTGGATGGATCGAGTGCGGAGCGTGTCCAGAGTTTGAAGGTGAAGGCTTGATGAGGCACATCGAGCTTCCCGAGGTCCAGGCGGGCAGGCCGTTTGCGGTGCCGATCTTTGCCACGCTGGGAACCGATTCCTTGGTTTTGCTTGATGGCCGGGATCCGGAGCGTTCAACAGCGACGCCGCCCGCGATTTCGCTTGTGGACCAGGATTTACATCCTGCGCCTTTAGACTGGAATGACTCTACGGGGCTGCTCTCCGGCACTGTCGAGGACCCAGGTGTGTATCGTTTTCGGATCGAGGTGTGTACTGTCGTTCCATACGATGAAGGGGCCTGTGCATTGCAAGAGAACCGGCGGCGCGATCTTGTCCACCTGCCGGTTGTCGGCCCCGGTGCGTTGAGCCCGGTCGCTCCGCCGAATTATTCGGTTCACCAGGTGAGGGTGGATCTCCCGGTAAAGTTTATCAACGACAGTTTCGGGTTTGCAGACCTTTATCCGGATTTGGATCCGCCGATCCTGGATGAACAGCCCACGCTTATGAGTTACCCTGTCGATGAACACGGCGCGGTTGTTCCGGGCGTGCATCCAATCATCGCGGTGGCACACGGCAATGGTTACTACTGGAATTGGTATGAGGATTTCTCGTGGGAACTCTCCCGGCGCGGATTCGTGGTGATAATCCCTCAATACCCTTTCATCATGGGTCCCTGCACGGCAACCCAGTATCGGCTAGCTCAGGCAGAGTTTGCTTGGCGTTGGCTTATCGACGAAGCTGAAGACGAGGAACATCCTCTCCACGGTCACCTGGACTCGTCTATGATCGTCATGCTCGGTCATAGCTGGGGCGGAGCGGCAGTGCAATGGGACATGATGCGTACGTCCGCCAGGATGGTCGTTGTGCTGGACCCTATAAGCATGGTTCAGAATGTGCCGGAGTGGAGAACATGTGAACCGAATGTTCCACCGTCGCGATTGGTTTCAATACCTGTACTAACCTTCAACTCGCTGGGCAGCGCATTCTCCTTCACCCCTGTGGAGCACCGGGGTTTCTACAACAACCAAGCACACGTACATGTCGGGCTTCGCGGCGCGACGCACGAGGATTTTCTGGATGTTTCGGATCATCCCGTATCAACCGACGAAATACGCTCGCCGCAAGTGAAAGACGAAACCGCGGAGTGGATATGGAGAATGTCCCAGCGTTACGTGCGAGACGACCTGAGGATGAGCCAAATGCTGTTCGGCCACTCTGCGCTTGAAGGATCCGATCGTTATCCGCTCGGCGTCCACGTTGCGGCCCGGCGCCTCAGTGCGCACGATGTGTGGGTCGACCGTTTTGCCGAATACACTGGCGGGAGTGGCAATTTGGTGGGTGGAACCCGCGTTATAGAAGGAGCCGAAGGTTCTGTTCGTTGGCCGGGACGGGCACAGGATCACATCGATTCCGCTTTTGACTCGCATCGGCCCATCTACGAGGAGTATTTCGGCAGCCCCAGCTTCAATGAACTTCATCTCGCTGCTTATCCAGGCGAAGAAGTCGTCCTCAGAGAAGAACTCGGATCGTTCAATGGAGAAGAGTTCAGCGCACTGGCGTTTGAAGTTGCGGTTTACGGCGAGGTAAGAGCGAACGAGTGGGAGGCCGAGGTCTTTGGAGTGAACTTCGAGATTACCTTGCGTGATGGAAACGGCGCTGAAGTCACTTTGCCGGCGACCGCTGCGAATCCTGTTGAATCCTTTGTAGGCTATTCGCCGCAGAGCTACGTTCTCCAACTTGCGGGACTTGGTATCAACTTGTCGAACCTGGCTGAGATTGAACTCCGATTCCCCCCGTCTGAGGGTGTCCGGAACTATGTCATCGACGACGTGCGCTTTGTTTACTGAGTTTTGTTGGTGGGTTTAGGGTTGCAGATCTTTCAAGAAAGCCGGGAGTTCTTCCAATCGAAAGCATTGAACGTTAAACATAGTTGGGGTAAAAGCGCCGCGTTGTAAAAAGATGTTCCGCTTTTTCGGGTGCTGTGATGCAGAATAAAGAAAAAAGAACCGGCTTGATCTGGTGCGTGATCGCTTACGTTGTGGCTATCGTTGCTGCGGTTGCGGCCGGTTGGGTTGTAAGGGACAGTCATCCCCTGGTAGTGGTAGCCGTCGCGGATGCTACGGGTACACTCGTTGTGTTCGCGTTCAGCGTGTTTTTCAACAACTCCAGTTTTTACGATCCCTATTGGAGTGTCGCTCCCCCTGCAATAGCTTTGTTTTGGCTCTGGACAGGGCGAGCGGAATTGTCGGACGGTTCTCTGATCAGGAGTGTGCTTTTGTGCGCGGTGGTGTTTATGTGGGGCGCGAGGCTCACTTATAACTGGGCGCGCGGGTGGAGGGGTTTGAAGCACGAGGACTGGCGTTACGTGGACATTCGCAACGCTACAGGGCGGGGTTATTGGCCTGCTTCGTTTCTGAGCATTCATTTTCTTCCCACCACCGTTGTTTATGCGGGGTGTCTCGCGTTCTACCCGGCGCTGGGCCTGACGGGCAGACCGTTTAATTTCCTGGATGCAGCCGGGTTCGTTGTATGCATCGCGGCTGTGTGGATCGAAGCGGCTGCGGACAAGCAGCTTCATCGTTTCGTTTCCACGAGAGAGGATCCGCTCGCGATTTTGGAAACCGGTTTGTGGGCGTATTCACGGCATCCCAACTATTTCGGTGAAGTGCTCTTTTGGTGGGGTGTCTATCTTTTCGGTGTGGCCGCAAGGCCGGATCTCTGGTGGATTATAGCCGGGCCCGTTGCAATGACCCTGCTTTTTCTCTTCATCAGCATTCCGCTCATCGACACCCGGATGCTCAAGCTGAGACCGCATTACAGGGAGCGCGTGAAACGCGTCTCCCGCTTGATCCCTTGGTTTTCGTTCAGCAATGATTCATAACCAAGGTGTTTCGGCCGACCGAATTTCAGATGTTTTCTGTTCGGGGTGTGAGTGCATGAAGCGGCTACTCGAAAGTGGATTGATCTTGAGTCAGTCCGAGACTGTATGAGGGTTGAATCTGCGGGTCGATACTTCCGACCCAGATGAGGTAACGGCCGGGCGCCAAGTTTTTCTGATCAACAGCTGGAACCCGGCGCACCTTGCGGCGTCGCCCACGTCCACCATTGTCGCACAGAAACCTTCCGTCGGGGGTATAGACTACCAGGGAGGTGGCAAGGTCGCCGGCCGAGAAGATGCGCAAGAAGGGCATGGATGTCTGGAAAGTAACCACGTGGCTCGGAGCGTGCGATACCCAGCCGCTGCAGTCGGCGGAGATGCGGCGGGCGTCTACGTCGCCGCCGGCCTTGCCCTTCATGCGGTGGGGATCCCTTACGAAGCCAGCTCTAAGGGTCACTGATCCGAAGTTGAAATTTCTCCCGACCAGGTCCACGTGAAAAGGTTTTTGATTCTTATTCTCGGTGAATTTGAGTTCATAGTCGGCGTCCGCTTTCCGGTCGCGTCTCCCCACCCATATCGAGTAGACCCCGGCCGGCCATGACCCTTCCAGAGATGGATTGTGACCGAAGGTGTTGTCGTTACAGCGGAACTTGCCGTCGGGCATCCTGATTGCCAGGGTGGTGTCGTGGGAGGATAGGGCGAAAACCCTCAAAAATTTAATCGGTGTGCGAAGCTTCAGGATGTGATCCGGATCACTTGAGACCCAACCCGTACAACCGCGGGAAAAGCCTGAAGCGTTGATTTTGCCATGAGTTTTGCCGGATACCACGCGCGGATCGGGAACAAAACCTCTTCTGAGCGAAACGGTTCCGAAGTTGGATTTAGTCCCGGCAGCGGAACTCTTTTGGGTGGTCGCATCATCGATGCGAGTCTTTGGGCCGGGTAGGAACTTCACCTCGGTTGCACGGAAATAATGTCCGGGTGGACCGACGGACTCGTTTGTTTCGGAATACTCGAGTCTCGTGAGTTCGCCGGCCCAAATCCTGGTATTGCCCTTGGTACTTGATGGACGACCGAGCCGCCTGCTCAAGTGAGACTTGATGGAGCGCCGGACCTGCCGGGATTCAGAGCTATCGTCTGAAGTGTGGATGAACCTCACGCTCTTAAGGCGATCCTGATCATCGAACCATAAGTAGCAGCCGAATTCCCGCCCAAGAAACTTCGCTGGTTCCAAAACAAGCTTACTGCTGGACATTCTTTGAGGCTTCAATCCATGTTTCACCAGGTGATGTTGTGTTTCTTCCCACATCATTCCGAACCGGAGACCAAAGGGCACTTCCATCCCGTTACGCCCGGCCGGAGCGGAGTGTCCCGCGGGCAGGAGAACCCATGTAGTGGACAAACAGCCCATTATTAACCCTATTGACACTGTCGACACTGTCGACACCTTCCGTCCGGACGTCATGGGAACCTTCCTGTTGTGGCTAGAAATATAATCCAAAACACTGTGGTTGATAGACTAGGCAGAAACTGCAAGTGGAGCAAGGAGAAAGATTGGTTGAACTTCCGGTGTTTTCGATATTTCAGGGGGGCGGAACATGACCGCCCATGGCTTCTTGGAGAGCGAGTGCGGCCGAAACAGCGAGGTCCTCTCTTCCGTGGCTCGCTACTATCTGAACGCCCAGGGGGATCCCGGAAGAGGGGTCCAGGCCCAGGGGTACCTGTACGACGGGGAGTTCCATTACGTTAAATACCGCTGTGTAGGCCCAGTTTACCGGAAACAAGAGAGGACGGTTGTGCTTGGGGGCAAGCACCGGGTGGGGGGGATATAGCAGAACCCCGTCGTCTCCAAGTTTTTCCGTGAGTTCTCTCCGCAGGCGGCTGCCGGCCTCGAGAACTTCTTCCGCCCAGGGGCCTTTAGTCGGCAAGATTTTCTCAATAGCGGAAAGCCCGAGAGCAGGGAAGGTGTGATGAGATCGGCCGAACGGCAGCCGGGCAAATTCGCCTGCAAGTTTCGGAAGTCGATTCACGCCCAGCATTTCTGCAAATGAATCGTCGCTGTTTACAGCGAGCATGAGGGTCCAGATTTCGAGGGAGCGGCTCATATCGGGAAACGAGGCATGGACCACGCGTGCACCCCTGGCGGACAACGCTCCGGCTGCGTGATTGAGAGCCTGTTTCAGAGCGGGAACAACCCGCCGCGGACCAGCGCGGTCCGCGACACGCAGCACCCTCATCTTATCTATCGGAAGCGGTGCCATGGGTGTGTTCGAGCCGTCCATAACAGCAAGCAGCAAAAGGAGGTCTTCAGCCCGCCGCGCAAGCGGCCCGTTGCAATAATAGGGCGCAGCCTTTCCGTGGGGCAGGGGGTATGCGCCTTCATTGGGTACTCGCCCGCCCGTTGGTTTCAGCCCAAATACGCCGCAGAAAAAGGCAGGCATTCTTATGGAACCGCCGATGTCGGCACCCACTCCGAAGGGCGCGCAACCCGCGCCCACCAGAGCGCCTTCCCCGCCTGAGCTTCCACCCGCTGTCCGGCTGGTGTCGTACGGATTATTCGTTCGACCGTATACTTTGTTGTTGCTCTCCATCCACATGCACAACTCGGAAGTGTTGGTCACGCCAAGCGGGATTGCCCCTGCCTTTCTGAGACGGGACACAACGACAGCGTCTTTTTCGGCAGTGACATTGCGCCTGGCAGGCAAGCCGGCGGAATGAGGCATGGACTCCAGAGCTATGGCTTCCTTTACGGTAAACGGTACACCCAGGAGAGGAAGTTCAACGTTTTTCGGCAGGCCGGCCCGCACCTGTTCATCCACAGAGCGGGCTTCTTCGCGGGCTTGTTCGAATCGATCGGCCACCATCGCGTTCAGCCGCGGGTTTACTTTCTCTATCCGCCTGATGTGGGTTTCCACGACCGAAAGAGAGGAGAGCGAACCCTTTCGGATTCGAGATGCAAGTTCAATCGCTGACATGGTCATCGGATCAAACACGATAAAACTCCT
>SLPX01000111.1 GCA_007131745.1 Myxococcales bacterium | reverse complement strand
GGCCTGGTCCATTCCGTACCTTGAGTTTCCCATCCTCCGGTTTTCTCTTCCACTAAATCACCGGTCTTTGTCAGGGCCTTGATTACGTGGTAAATGATAGCTGCTATAATGAATATTGAAAAAAAGCTAAAGCAACCCATGTGAGTCGACCCTTTCCAAAAAACGGAGGCAAAATGGCCCCCTATAAAGCATTAAAAAAAACAGCGCCCATATTGACGATATTTTTTGCTTTCACTTTGGGAATCTCAACCGGATGTAGAGATTTGAAGAAAAGAACCCAAGAGTCAAGAGAGACTTCCAGAGTTACACCCGACGGACCAAAAACCGAGTTAAAACCCGACAGATCCCCTCAACCTCACCCATGGAGCTTTGAAACCCCTGAGGAAGCCATCAGAGAACTTGCAGCGAGGGTGGAAAAACTGGATTTCGACGGGATCATCAGCCTGTTGGATCCGCGCGCCAATATCAGGATGGAGGATTCCAGGTTGATCGCGTACAGCCAGGGATCACTTGAAGCCGAACAACATTCCGACACACTCTTCGAGCGACTGAACCCCCCTATAGAAAAAGAAGTGCTCAATCAGATCGCCCACAGGATCGACGATCGCGATATGCAACAAGGTGTACCTGAAAGATTGTTGCTCATAACACGGGTAGTGAGAACATTTTTGACTTCCAGCCCCTCACGGCCGACTGATTGCACAGTCGGACCGGTTTCCCGTTCATCTCTGCATGATTTCCTGCAAATAGGCAAATGGTCCGAGCCGGCGGTGTCTGCCGGAAGAAATCTTATGCGCGCCTGGACGGAAGTCGCACTTGGAACGCTTAAGTGCACCCACCGGCGAACCGACGTTGTACTTCTGAAAGAGAGAGCTACAGAGAAATGGATCATCGCTCAACTCGACGATACTTTGCCGGAAAGGTACGCATGGAAGTATGCGATTCCTCCGGAAGACGACCCTTTCAAAAAATCGGCCGACACTCCGACCGACCCGAAAAGCCTTTTTTCCCGTACCATGGAATGTCTCAAGAACGCGGATCCCGAATGTCTTGCCCCTCTTGTGGATCCCGAACTTTTTTCGGCCCGTGAGATCACCGATGTTCTCTTGACCCTCCCTCCGGAAACTCAAAAAGCCGTGGCAATCAACCCTGAATCTTTCAGTTTCTCCGATCGGGACACGACAGCGGTCTTCTTGTGGAGACATTTCCTTTTCTGGACCGGCTACCTGGCGCTGGACTGGTCAGAGTGCAAACTCAGGATCAGGGGCGCTGATGAATCCGACAGCCTGAGAAAACACTACTCATCAGCATGGGAAAAAGGAAAAGCTCCGGAACCGACCCGGCTTCTTCTGGAACGGATGAACGAAGTCCGTTCGGTCCTGTACTCGTGTCCAAAGGGACTCCAACTCCACCTGACCGGAGTCAGGACGAAAAAACAATGGACCCTGCTGGATTTCGGGCTGGAACAGGAAACAAGATGAACCCGGCCGTTCGCGCATCGAAAGCGGGCGGAAGATACCCTCTTGCAGGTCTCTCGGAATTCAAAGGAGAACACTCCCATGTCTTCCCGTTTTTCCGGCCTTTGGCCCCGTGAAACACCCAGGCCAACAAGATCTGAAGCGGAAATAAAAGTCCATGGTGCACTAGAGACTTCACTTCCAAAAGGTTGGTGTGCGTACCACTCGCTGAAACTGCGGACAAGAGGATTGTTCAGTGAAGGGGATTTCGTTGTCGTGGATCCATCCCGGCCATCCATCCTTGTGATTGAAGTAAAGGGAGGACAAATCTCCCAAAAAAACGGAACCTGGTTTCAAAACAATAACCCCATGAAAACACCTCCCATGGATCAGGCGTTTTCTTTCCGCAAGCGTTTGATTGAACGCTTCAAGGCAGAAAACATCCAATGTCCCACAATCGGAGTGGCAGTGTGTTTCCCCGATACATTGTTTACAAAGCAGCCGGCGCAATGCAACCTTAACGGCCTTATCATCGGCGGCCGTGATCTCCCTTATCTGGAAGAAATCCTGAAAGTAGTCATGGAACGCTCAGTGCCTGAACCATGGCCGGTGAAAGGCCCATGGTTACGAACTCTTCACAATTTCTGGGGCGAAACATGGATTCCCTCTTTGAGCTTGGGTGACAGGATCAAGCTGGACAATCAACACAGGATACAACTCGACGAAGAACAGATTGAAAAACTGTACGAGATCGAAGAAAACGACCGCGTCCTGATCATGGGAGGAGCCGGAACCGGAAAAACCCTTCTCGCTTGCGAATCAGCCAAGCGGAGGGCGGAAAAAGGCGACAAAGTTCTTCTGCTATGCTTCACCAATGCGCTGGGACGCCTACTTAAGGAAACCGTGGTGCATCCAAATGTCACCACTGGAGCAATCCGACACTTCGCTGCCGGTTTGTTGGGCGAAAATCCCACCGAATACAGAGGAGATGATCCTTCCGAATACTGGAACAGCGTATCCCTCAGGGCCGCTATCGACGGCCTGCCGGACGAAAAAGACTCCTGGGATACGGTCATCATAGACGAGGGTCGGGATTTAACCGAAGACGACTGGTGTCTTGTAAGGGAATGCTCGAAAAAAAGGGATCGATTGTGGGTTTTCGCGGACAATGATCAGGGATTCTGGAAAGCACGGCAAATACCCGAGGACATCCAACAAGCATCTTTCCGTATCGGTTTACGCAAACCATACCGCTGCCCTCCCGAAATCCAGCACCTGGCGGACTGTTATGCAGGACGATGTTCATTGAATCCGGATCTCGTCAAACCGGTTATCGATTCGAACATCATTTCAATAAAGACCTCTTCGAAACAAAGAATCGCAATTCAAACAGGCAAGGAAATAAACAGGTTGCTTGGACAAGGATTGCAACCCGGCGAAATCGCGGTCATCTCGATACGGGGAAAAAACTCGGATGAAAACATCTGTCACAACAGCAAGCTGGGTGGAAAAAAAGTCATGCCCGCGGATCACGTCGAATCAGATTCCCATATTGTATGCGACACCTTCCTGCGATTTAAAGGGTTGGAGCGGCCGGCTGTTATCATAACGGATCTCAGGCTCGTTTCCGATATGTACGACACCACCTACAGCACAAGAATGTACATCGCGGTCTCCCGTGCTACGAGTTTGCTCACCATCATCGGCGTGGAAAAAGAAATGAACAGAGACCACGTACTTTCAAGCCTGTTTTTTTTGTTAGTAAAAAACCCCATTTTATTCTAAACTTTTATGATCCAGTGGTGTCTAAACCACATGTGTCGGTTGTCCAAATAATGCTTGGAAACGACGGGAGCGCGCCATGTCAGGACAGAAGACTTTCAAAGAAAACCAACCCGGAGAAATGGGAAACAACTCTCCCAGGAGAACCATTGTAGGAGGCAGACCGCCGGAGAAAATAACCAAACTCCCCCCTGTTCCGGTGGGTTTACAAAGTTTGCTGAGGTTGGCTTCGGTAGATCCCAAATTCTGTGAAGAACTCATCCGGCAACGTGAAAAAGCCGCGCACGCGGCAGGAATAGAACTAACTCCTTCAGAAACGGCCATGCTCCGATCCATAACGGCCGACCAGATCCGCTTGATGGCAAATCAGCTCCCCCAACCCGCTGTGAACCGCAGATCCTTTTTGAAACAAGCGGCGAAAACCGCTGTTCTGATTCTCGGCGGCTCAATTCTGGCGAACTGTGTAAAGCACGGTGAACCTGCTCCGGCCAGAAAAGAACAACGCAATATCGATGAAGGAATCGCGCCCACCATACCACCCGAGAAAGAACCTACCGAAAAAGAAGAGCCCGAACCGGAGCAGCAAGAACCTGAACAAGAGCATCCTGACAAACACGATCCCGAAAATGATGACAAGGCTCAAGACAGCGAAGAGAAACACACCAAGGACCATTTTCCACAGGTTGAAAGACCAGGCAAAAAAGATCAGATTCTGGGCAGCTTGTCCGGAATTTAAAGAAAACAGGAGCGCACCATGGTTCGTTCAAGAATGTTTACAAGCGACAAACCAACGCAAAAATCAAAAAACCCGAAGACAAAGTCGAAAAACGACGGTCTTCATCCGATCCCGACCGGTCTTCAAAGCCTTCTGAGGCTTGCTTCGGTAGACCCTGAATTTTGCGAAGAACTCATCCGCGAACGGGAAAAAGCCGCGCACGCGGCCGGCATCCAACTCACCCGTTCAGAAACAGCCATGCTTCGCTCCATCACGGCCGACGGAATCCGCAACATGGCCCGCGGTCTTCCCGAACCTGCTATGGACCGCCGCTCTTTTTTGCAGCAGGCAGCGCGAACCGCCGTGCTGATCCTGGGAGGAGCAGCGCTTGCGCGTTGCACAAAAACCGAAAAAGGAGAAACATCTCCCGCTAAAGAGTACAATGAAGAACAGCCCATTATCACAGAATCTCCCGCTGTAGTCCGAGGGATAGAACCCGATATTCCTCCTGACGTAGAAGAACAAGATCCAGGCCATGATGAAATTGTGCCGGAAGACGAAGAGCAAAACGAACAGGAAGAGAAAAAAGAAGAGACAGAATCAGAGGGGGAAGAAGATTCTGAAAAGCCCGGGAAACAGGATTCCGCTCGGCCCAACTTGAACATAAAGCGACCCGGCCAACATGACCGCACCCGGGGAATAAGGTCCGATAGACCGCCCCCTCGCACATCGCCTCGTTCTACAAAACAACGCGACTCTGATTGTGAATCAAGAGCGGTCACCAGAGGCATGGGTGCAGTCGGCGGCATCGCACCGGACATCCCTCCGGTTACAAAAACAAAACCTGAGAACTAACAAACATTTAAGCTTGTCTTGAACAAGAGGAGTTCCGCGGTGGCTCATATTACAATCCTGAATCTGAATCTGCTCTACGTCCGATACCACGACAACATAGAGCAGGAACAGCACCTCGCCCTGGGGCCCCTCTATGTCACATCAGCGCTCGAAGACGCGGGCTTTCAGGTTGATTTTCGAGACTATCAGCAACACAAGGTCGAAGAACCCTTTTCAGCAGAGGAGGTAGCCCGTTTCCTCGAAGGCGCGGCCCCAGTGGTAGGCTTTTCATGCATGGCAAACCTCCTTCCCTTCACCCTTCTCGCCATGAAGCACTACAAGGAACTGCACCCCGAAAAAACCCTTATCCTCGCGGGGGTCGGCCCAAAATCCGTTGAAACAAAAATTCTTGAGCTATGTCCCTGGGTGGACATAATCGTCAGGGGAGAAGCAGAAAAAAGCGCTCCCATTCTTCTAGGAGCGCTCACCAACGGAGACTCGCTCGAAAACGTCCCGGGGATAAGCTACATCCAAGACGGAGTCATCCGCCACAACCCCCGTCCGCCCCGCATCGTAAACCTCGACCGCATCACCCCCCCGGCTTACCATCACGTGGACCTCTCTTCATACACCGGTTTCAACGTTATCACCTCCCGCGGGTGCCCGTATGAATGCACGTTCTGTTCGGTCGCGCCCGTATGGGACCACAAATCATACTATCGAAGCGCGGAATCCGTGATCCAGGACATGAAAACCCTCCATGAAAAAGGAGGAGCGGAAATGATCCTGTTTCAAGACGAGTTTTTCGTCTCCTCCCCATCGCGCGTCGTCAGCTTCTGCAACGCCCTTGAAAAAACAGGTCTCTCCCTCCTCTGGAAAGCCTTCGGAAGAATCAACCTCTCATCCACGGAAATGATGGAAGCCATGGAACGCACCGGCTGCGTGGAAATCCGGTTCGGAATCGAATCCGGTGATGATCGCATACTGGAACTCACGAAAAAAGGCTTCACATCGGATGAAACCATCGAAATCGTGCGAATCGCGTGCGACATCTTCCGCCGCGTCGACCTCTTCTACGTATGGGGCTACCCATTCGAATCCATGGACGAGTTCTACAAATCCGTGTTCCAGATGATCTCCTTTCGCATGATGGGCGCCAGGATCCTCCCTTCCATGCTCTGCCTCCTGCCTCAAACTCCCCTTTTCAAAAACCACGTCAAGCTCGAACAACTCGAGTTCGCGCCCGACGTTTTTCCCGAATACATGGTGACCGGCCATGAAATCAGCACCGGCGCTCACGTGGAAATCGACCCCAAGCACAAGGATGTTTTCGACTTCATCCAGGCAAACCCGGATATCTTCCCCGGTTTCTTCCACGTAGACCTGGAAGGAAACATCCGCCCCAAGCTCCGCGTCCTCCAGGAATTCGGCTTCTACCCCGCCACGGCCGAAGAGTTGGAAAACATGGAATCTTGCGGCGCTCACTCCCCACACATCGACGAAGTACCCGTTGCCACGAAAAAAGAAATCGCCACCCGCTCCTCTGCAGTCTGAACACCAGCTTTCAAACCCATGTCCATTTTCCCCATGTCCACTTGGACCTGCCGCACGAAATAAGGATTCCAGTCTTTTCAGTCGTTTTGCAACTCGATCTTTTGTTTTTTTTTGTGGTTGGCTTTTGGGATTTGTTTATGATAAGAAGCTTTCTCTGAAACTCAGGCTCCGTGGCCCAATTGGCAGAGGCGCTCGACTCAAAATCGAGAGGTTCTGGGTTCGACTCCCAGCGGAGCCACCACCTCCTCACCCTCCGTCGCCAAACCTGAACAATTCCACTGACGTGGAATTCTTCACATTTGGTCACCTCCCAGCGGAGCCACCACCTCCTCACCCTCCGTCGCCAAACCCGAACAATTCCACCCGTGCGGCCGCCCCTAAATCAGTTCACCTAAAAACACAACCGCCGGAGCGATCCGGACTCCCTCTCTTGTTGTCACATTCTTTGATCCCGAAAGCGTTATCTGCCATCCTTTACACGCTGGAAACTTTTTCAAAAAATAGAGCAAATGGTTCGACAGGGTTGTGCTTTCGAGTTTGCTTTCAACGCAGAAAAGAGGCTTTCCGTCTTCAACCATGACAAAATCAACTTCTCTTCGATCAACGTCTCTGAAATAGTGTAGTTCTACATCTCGTCCGAAAACATCTTGCTGCCAACACGCCCATTTTTTCAGATGAACGGCAACCATGTTCTCAAACCTCAATCCCGGATCTTTCACAAGCGTCCAGTCATAATGGTAATGTTTCTGTTCTTTCTTCACGGCTCTGAGGAGATTGCCGGTGACAGGTGGAATCCTGAAAACGGAATACAACCGCTCAAGAATATCGAGCCAGTTTGATACTGCTTTATGGCTGACGTTCAGATCCTCCCGCAGAGAGTTTATTGAAAGCGGTGAACCCACGAGATCAGGCAACCTCAGCATCATGAGTTCAATCTTCTGGATCTCGGTTGTTCTTTCAAGCGCTACTATGTCTTCATGAATCAATCTTGTGCGATATTGCCTCGACCACCTTTTTGCCTCGGTAACCGACCCTGAAAAATAAGGTTCGGGAAAACCTCCCAGGCTCATCAGGTTTTCAAGTTGCTTGTTGTTTTTTATTGAGAGTTCCGCAACGGAAAGTGGAAACATTCTCAAATAATGGTATCTGCCCTGAAGTGAATCGCCGCCATACCTGTAGTAATCCAAACGAGCGCTTCCGGTTACCAGAATTTTCTTTGTGTTTCCATGTAAATCATAAATTCCTTTCAAGTACCGCCGCCATTCCTTGAATTTGTGCAACTCATCAAGAATCAGCATCCCGCCTTCCGGGACTTCGCCTTTCAAAATCATTTCCCGATGTTTTGTGATATCCCAGTTCAAATAGACCCCGTTCTTTTCAAGGATTGACTTCGCCATGGTGGTTTTACCAACCTGCCGGGCACCACCAACAAAAACCATCTTTTTTTGGAGGTCTTTTTTCACCTGGCGAGTTATCAATCTTGTAAACATTCAATCCCTCCGATGCTTAGAGCTGACTCAATTCATGGATTTTCATCACAAACTCAAGTTAACACCCTTCTAGCTCACGAGCAATTTTGACTCAAGGCAAAAAAACTAGCGTGCAATTTTGACTCAAGGCAAAAAAACTCGTGCCATCGTTTACAAAGTCTGGAACGTCGACCGGTTTGGTCAGACCGAGTCAGGATGAGGGGCGCTATGAGCTATGAGGATTGTGTTGTCCATGATGGGTAGAAGCTGTAGCATACAACAATTCCGCCTCCACCTGTGCGTGCCTTATTCGACTTGTGACGAAAAAAGGGCATGTTGCAAATCAGGCGGTTTGCCCGGGAGAGAAGTGTTATGGAGATTGACGCAAGTACGGAAGGAGCCTGCACAGGCTCCGGCAGCAAAGAAGAAGCGATGGTTGACGAAGAATCGGTCGCCGAGGAGTTTGCCGAAACGACGGAGTCAGCGGAGCCCGGCGCTCTTTCGAAGGCGGTTTCCGCTGTGGGCAAAGCGGCTTCGGCGATGGGAAGAGGAGTCGGCTCGGCCTACCGCGTAACCGCGGAGAACCGCCACTACCTCAACGCTGTGCTCTGCGGATTCCTGGGCGACCGCCTCGCCGAAGCCGGGGATCCCAAAGCCATCTCCATGTCCTTCCGCCAAGGTGGTAGCGACGTCGGCGTGGAGGAGCTGGCCTTGCCGTCCAAACTTCAGTCCGCCGGCCGGACGTTGGTTGTGACAATCCATGGGCTCATGTGCGACGAGGTGATGTTTGATGAAACCCGCTGGCAGTCGACTTCTCCGAGCCGGCCCGGCCACGGGCTCCGCCTGGAGCGGGAACTCGGGGTCACTGTGCTCCACGTACGTTACAACACGGGCCTGCACATCTCGGAAAACGGTCGACGTCTCTCAGCGCTCCTTGAGGAGTTGGTGGCCGCCGCCGTACCTCATTTGGATCGGTTGATCCTGGTGGCGCACTCAATGGGAGGCCTGGTGGCCAGGAGCGCGGGTTACTACGGCAGCCTGGATGGGCACGAGTGGGTCAAGCGGCTGTCCACGGTGGTACTCCTGGGGGTGCCGGCCCAGGGGTCCTACCTTGAGCAACTCGCCAACCTGAGTGCTTTCGTGCTGCAACGGGTGGGCAACCTTTACACGACACTGGGCGGGCGGATCATCGAGCAGCGGAGTAACGGTATCCGGGATCTGCGTTTCGGCTTCATGGTCGACGAAGACTGGCGGGATCATTCAAAGGATGGTCGTCTGCGGGCCGTACGCACCCACATCCCAACTATTTCCGGTGTAGACTACCACCTGCTGGTGGGAACCCTGGCCTCTGACGAAAGCTCTCCTGTCGCTCTCTACTTCGGCGACGGCCTGGTGGGCAAACGGAGCGCCCTTGGCACTGACCCCTTTCGAATGACGGATCCCTCGGCCGCCTGCGGAAGCTATCGGGTGTTTCCCTCTACCGGACACTTCGACATCCTGACCAGCCCGGAGGTGGGTGAGCACGTGGTGAACCTGGTCCGACAGGCCATGGAGAGAACACCGCGGCCCTTGTGATCACAGCCGTCGACCGGTTCAAGCCGGGTCGGTCTTTCCCATCAGGGTTCGTAAACGAGGAGGTAATCCCAACACGCGGACGCGCGGTAGGTGAACATGCCTGCTGTTCCGGTCGTCAGATCGCTGTGTACAAAACTGAGGGGTTCAACCGTGGACCCTGAAAGGATCTCGCAGCCGATTGTCGTGCCGATTGCGGAGGCGCGCAGGGTGAACGTGCCGGTGTTGGACACAGTCCCGTGTGCGCTGGCGGCCAAAGGTGTGACGGACAAACCATGGCTGTACAGGATCACCAACCTGCCGTCTTCCAGGTCCAGGCAGCACAGGTAGCTGTGGTAGTTTCCGTTCCCCGTGGATACACTGCGCACCCCCACGCCTACAGAGGCCCAATCCGAGTGGCCCGCCTCGTAGCCGGTCACGGTCATGACCGTCTCGACGACAATGTCGTTTTCCGGGAGTACAGCGTCGTGAAGCCTCAGATTGGGCCACCTGGGGTTATTTGTGCTGTTTTGGCACAAGCTTCCCCCTTGGTAGGCCCAGTTCCCGTATCCTTCAAAATCGTCTTCTATGGTTGAAAAGTCATTGTAGTACAGGACTGATCCGTCGGGTTCTACATACGCGTCCGGGAGTATCGCCGCGTCGGGGAGTATCGCCGCGTCGGGGAGTATCGCCGCGTCGG
>SLPX01000146.1 GCA_007131745.1 Myxococcales bacterium | reverse complement strand
TTGCCATTAAAACAATGGAACGCGCGAAAGCATTGACTCAGCAGCTTTTGACTTTTTCAAAAGGAGGTGCGCCGCGACTCGAAACAGGGAGGGTCGACAGCTTGATTTCCGATGTCGTGGAGTTTTCGTCCTGCGGTTCGAATGTTTCGGTGAAGTTGAAAATTGATAAAGACCTTTGGGCATGTTCACATGACCGAAATCAAGTCGGGCAGGTGATAAACAATATAATGATCAACGCTCAGCAGGCCATGGAAAAAGGAGGGGAAATCAAGGTTACCGCGTCTAATGTCATGATTGATGAAAGTGGTCGATTTGCCGTGTCTCCGGGGCGTTATGTAAAAATTACGATTGCCGATACTGGAACCGGCATACCGAGCGAATTGATCCATCGGGTTTTTGAACCGTTTTTTACGACAAAGGAAAGGGGTAGCGGGCTTGGCCTTTCGTCGGCTTATTCCATTGTAAAAAAACACAACGGCGCCATTGATGTGTTCTCCGAACTCGGAAAGGGAACCACCTTTAGTATTTGCTTACCTGCATTAGAAAACTACACGGCCGATCCAAAAAGAGCGACCGCAAGAGCCTATAGAGGAACGGGGCGGATTCTCATTATGGATGACGAAAAGGCCGTGAGGGGGGCCTTGTCAAGAATGCTTCAGTATTTGGGATTCGAGACTTCGGAAACGACGAACGGCACCGAAACATTGGAAATGCTTGAAGACCATATGGATGGAGATTCGGAACTTTGCGGGGTGATCCTGGATTTAACCATCCCGGGAGGACTGGGGGGCAAGGATGTAATAAAGGAAATCAGAGGGAGAAATTGGAACCTCCCTGTTTTTGCGAGCAGCGGCTATTCGGAAGATCCCATAATTCAGCAACCCACGGAGTATGGGTTTACAGACAGTCTAAAAAAGCCCTTCAGTTTGAGCGATCTGACTTTGCTGCTTTCAAAGCATCTGAAAAACAACTGATTCAGTCTCCGGTGAATACCAGACGGGAGGATTCGCCAAGGTAGACGGTGTTTTCCACTGCAACAGGAAACAACGCCTGGTGATAAAAGTCCGCGCCGGTGTTGGGATTGCGATCAAAGCGCGGATGGTTTGATGAAGTTACAATGACTCCTATTCGATGTCCTTCAGCAAAAGAATACGCTAGATCGTTTATTACGTTAACGGTGAGGGAATATCGTTGCCCGGGAACAACCGTAGAAGGGGCGGAAAAGGAATCACGCAATTTCAGGCGGCGGATGCCTTCCCCCAGGAGCAGGTGGTTTCCCAACGGGTCGACGTCTGTCAACCGTACGGCGAAGTCCGTGTCCGCGCCCGTTGTGGAAACATCCAGTTCCAACCGGACGGATCCATTTATCTTGAGCGGTTCGGACAGGACAGTGCTCGTGAAGACAAGAGCGTCGTCTCTCACGATCACCTGACCCTGGTCGTGCGGGCCGTGGAGCAAATCAAAGCTCAGGGTGGCGCCTCCGATCGAGGGGGATGGATTTTCCGGGTCATAGGGAAAGGTCGGTACAGTCTGTTCGGGTGGGGATTCAACGAGTAGACCGTTTTCATCCAGGTACAGAGTGTGTTCCATGACTCCTTCCGGAGGCCAGGTGTCGGAGCCGATCCATTTTTCTTCGTCTCCATTGTCTCCATTGCCTCCCGGTTCTTCATTTGAGCCGGCCATCACGTATCGCACGGGTTCCCAGTTTTCAACGCCGGTGTCCCGGCCCAGCAGGTGGTGCAGAAACCAGGCTAGACTTTTCTTTTGAATCGTTTTCGATGAATCGTAGTACTTCATCTCTTGGTCGGTCAGCGGCCTGCCGCCGGCCGTTTCACCGCCGGCAGCGAAATGATGCCAGGATCCAATCATGAGACGATGAAGGTCGGCTACGGCCGGGTCAGTGGATTGACGAAGTCGCCGGTATGTTTCAATTCCGCAGTTCGGGTTCAAGTCGAACCAGCCCGCCACAACCAGCATGGGCACACTCACATCCGCGGGGTCATAAAGATTTTCCATGTATATCCAGGCAAAATCTTTGTAAGGGTGGTTTTCCACCTGGCTTTGACCGAAAAGGTTTGCCAGGCTGTCCAGAAATTCCCTGCGGATCACTCCTCCCGGATAATATTCTTCGTAAGAATTGTTCATCGGGCAGAAAATCGGCACCCCTGTAACCAGGTGCGGCGGTTGTTCGACAGCGGTCCAGTACTGCACCCTGCAAAGAGCCGATACTCCCCATGTGGCGACCTGGCCGTCGGACCATGCTTGTTCAGCAATCCACTCGACTGCGTCATGGCCGTCCCGCCCGTAATCGGGTTGAGAGATCATGGCACCGGAGGAACCGTAGAAGCCGCGCCAATCCATGACCATGAAGGCCAACTCGGTCGAGGAAAAAAGCGGGTTTCGGTCCGGATCTCCGTCGAACCATAGAGCGCGGGCGCTCTCCTTGTTGTATGGAGTTTGAATAAGGATGGTCGGAACCTTGCAAGATGGATTTGACGGGCGCCGTATGA
>SLPX01000017.1 GCA_007131745.1 Myxococcales bacterium | reverse complement strand
CAGTTCCCCTGAAGAAATTCTATACTGTCTTCTATGGGTCTTCGTCTTTGTGACTATCTGGACTTTTTGCCGTGCGCCGCGTTGGTGGCACAAGGGCCGCTTCTACTGTCTGAACCGCAGTTTCTCTCCAACATCATGTCATGCATGCCCCCTTTTTCATTCCACCATGCAGCTTCGCTCCGGTCGGCGGATAATCCTTGACTCTGAGAACAAAGGATAAAATGCTTTCACGAAGTGAAATCCTGGAATCGATGAAACATGAAAACGGTCAGGAGCGGTTTTGACATCAACAAAAAACAAGGTTCCGAATACAGAAGACGCGCCAATCGCACCGACCCCGGTGGAAAAAAACCATTTCGTCCTTGGAACCGCGGGCCATATCGATCACGGAAAAACAGCTCTGGTAAAGGCTTTGACCGGAATCGACACGGATCGATTGAAAGAAGAAAAGGCCCGTGGAATTACGATCGAACTCGGGTTCGCTCATCTCGAAACCGAAGACACGCTGATCGGTTTCGTGGATGTTCCGGGCCATGAAAAATTCATCAGGGCCATGGCTTCGGGCGCAGAGGGCATGGACGCTGTCATGCTCGTGGTGGCCGCGGACGAAGGAGTAATGCCGCAGACAAGAGAGCATCTTGCCATATGCAATCTTCTGTCCATGACCCACGGGATAATCGCGGTTACCAAGACCGATCTCGTTGAACCTGAATGGCTGGAAATGGTGGACGAAATCATACGTGAATCGGTTGAATCCACCTTTTTGGAAAACTGCCCGATCATCCATTGTTCATCTGTTACAGGGCTGGGAATCGATGATCTGCGAAATTCCTTAACCGGCATTGCCTCCGGCCTGAAAGAGCGACCCGCGTCCGGCCTGGCCCGCCTACCCATCGACAGGGTCTTTACGATGAAAGGGTTCGGGACCGTGGTCACCGGAACACTCGTGTCCGGGACAATAAGAACGGGAGACGAAATGGTGGTGCAGCCGTCCGGGGTACGGGTCAAGATCCGCGGGCTGCAAGTGCACGGGAAAGAATGTGATGCCGGGGCCGCGTCCACCAGGCTGGCCGTGAATCTGAAGGGCGCTGAAAAAAGGGAGTTCGCCAGGGGCGATGTTCTTGTTCACCCGAACACCCTTCAGCCCACCAACAAGCTCGACGTCATGCTGACCCATCTTTCCTGGAACAACAGCCCGTTGAAAAGCCGCAAACCCTTTACCGTGCTTTACGGCGCGGGCGCGGCCGAAGGGTCGGCCGTTCCTCTTGAAGGAAAAGAAATCGAACCCGGACGAACCGCTCCCGCTCAAATCCATCTCAAAAAGCCCCTGGTCGTGTATCCCGGCGACCGATTCATCATACAGGGCTTCGGAATAAACCCACAGCATGGAACAACAACAGGCGGCGGCCTGATCCTGCGGCCCCATCCAAGAAGGATCCGTAAACCCGACGACAAGTACGCGCATTGGCTTGGTCGCATATCAACCGCTCCGCTCGGAGAACGGATCCTGCTCGAAGGACTTGAAGCCGGACCCAAAGGAGTTTCGCCCAAAAGCCTGAGTCCAATCGTACCTTGGACCCCGGACCAAATAGAGAACACATTCAGCACCCTAACAAACCAGGGCGAACTCGTGCTCTTCGATGAAGAATCCAACACCGCCGCACACCCGGCCGTGCTGAAAGAACTCGAAACACGATTCCTGGCGGAATTGAACACGCTTGCCGAAACATCCCCTCTTGCAGGCTCATACCCGAAACAAGAACTCTTTTCTAAAATGAAGGCCAGGGTTTCGGCAAAGCTCTTCGGACTCATCCTGGAACGTCTCGAAAATAAACGCTTAGTCAGATTATCGGGTGAATACCTGTCTCCGGCCCATGACCCGTTTCAGGAAAAACGAAACCTGCTGCGCGATAGCGTTGCAGCCCATTTCAAAAAGGCCGGGCTGACGCCCCCCAAACCTTCCGAAGCCGCAAGCGAACTCTCCGTCAGCGAACACGACCTACGGGACCTTCTGGCAGGTCTTGTCCGCGAGGGCGTAATGCTCCGTGGCCGGGACGACATATATTTCCACGCCGACCCGGTAAACAAAGTCAAAACACAACTGGTAGATTTCCTGAAAAAAAACGGTGAAATAACACCGCTCCAGTTCAAAGACATGTGCGGAATAACCAGGCGGTTTCTCATCCCACTAGCGGAGATGTTCGACGAAATGCAAATCACCATTCGCACCGGAGAAGTGCGGAGACTGAGAAAACCCTAGCCTTTCATCGAAGCTATCTTCCCTTCCCCCTGATCTCCTCTCACTTCCATCTTGCTTCCTTGCTTCCTTGTTTCCTTGTTTCCTTTATGCCCGGGCGGTAGTATGCACGAGAATGTGTGGTCTTTTTGATGGAAGCGCGGAGCAGATAGTTCGGAGAATAAAATGAAAAAATTTTTTAATATCGCCGGGCCGTGTTTGCCGGAAGAGCATTACATGATCCCCCCTGATCGCAGGTTGGGACAGATACGGGAGCTTATTGACAAGAAGGCGTTCTTCATCAT
>SLPX01000165.1 GCA_007131745.1 Myxococcales bacterium | reverse complement strand
AGGGCCGAGGCCTCGTGCGTTGAGGGGCAGTGCGTGCTGGACTATTGTCATTCGGGATACGTGGACAAGGACGGAGACCCTACGAACGGTTGTGAGTGCATGATCAACGCTCCCGAGGACCCGGAAGGCGCGGAGTGCGACCCGACTCAACAAAACCCGTGCAATGAGGGAGAAGTGTGCGTAGACCGTATCCAAGACGGGGTTTACCGCTGTTCGCTTGTCCCGCCGGATCTTTGCAACGGGATAGACACCAACTGCAACGGGCTTACCGACGAAGACGCTCCCGAGGGGGACCCGTGTTACACTCATCCCTCGGGTTGCAGTTACGACGAGGGCACGGACACGTGGACATGTCACGGCGAATGCAGCACGGGCACGCGGCAGTGCATAGGCGGCATTTACCAGTGCATCGGGCAGCAGGGTCCGGCCATGGAGACATGCGACGGGCTGGACAACAGCTGCAACGGGCTTACGGACGACGGATATGATTTTGCAAACGACCCGAACAACTGCGGGGGATGTGGGCAGACGTGTACCGTGGCCGATCTCCCGAACTCGATTCCGGGGTGTGTAGGCGGCGAATGCGTCATCATGGCCTGCCTGTACGGTTTTCACAATCTCGACGAAAACGTACCCGGCTGCGAATACGCGTGCGTGTACACCAACGGCGGCGTGGAGAGATGCGACGGAGTAGACAACAACTGCAACGGAATCACCGACGAAGGGTTTGATCT
The DNA here is from genome assembly GCA_007131745.1 of Myxococcales bacterium. Next base: position 9,497 of record SLPX01000165.1, on the reverse strand, counting down.
CGACAACGACCCGAACCACTGCGGCGTTTGCAACAATAAATGCGGGTACCAAAACGCAACTGCAGAGTGTCAGAACGGGTTGTGCTCAATGGCTGAGTGTCTCCCCGGTTTTCACAACATCGACGGGGAGGATTCCACGGGCTGCGAATATGCGTGCAACATAACAAACGAAGGGATTGAAATTTGCGACGGCCGTGACAACAACTGCAACGGAATCATTGACGACGGTTTTGATCTCATGAACGATCCGTACAATTGCGGGGAGTGCAACCGGGTGTGTTCATTCCCGAACGCTCAGGCAGCGTGCGTTGATGGAAACTGCGTGCTGGATTACTGTCATTCAGGTTTCGTTAACAAGGACGGCAATCCAGCGAACGGCTGCGAGTGCATGATCCAGGCGGAAGAGGATCCCGACGGCGCTGAGTGCGAACCCACCGACCAAGACCCCTGCCCCGACGACGAGGTATGCGTGAACACGCTCGATGACGGAGTTCACCGCTGTTCTCCCATACCCCCCGATCTTTGCGACGGGATAGACACTAATTGCAACGGGCTCACCGACGAGGACGCTCCCGATGGATTTCCCTGTTATAATTACGGAACAGGATGCGACTACGACGAGGGCACGGACACCTGGACATGCCACGGCGAATGCGAAACCGGAACCATGCACTGCATCAAGGGTGAATACCATTGTTTCGGCGGGAAAGGTCCGTCCATGGAAATCTGCGACGGGCTGGACAACAACTGCAACGGGATCACCGATGATGGGTTTGATTTTCAAAACGACCCGAATCATTGCGGCTCTTGCCACAATGTTTGTGATCTGCCCGACGCTCTTGCAGGTTGCTCCGAAGGCGGATGCATAGTGCTCGGTTGCTTGCCGGGGTTTCACAACATCGACGGGGAGGATTCCACGGGTTGCGAATACGCGTGCGTGTACACGAACGGCGGCGTGGAAAGATGCGATGGGGTGGACAACAACTGCAACGGGCTGACCGACGAGGGGTTCGACCTCATGAACGACCCGAACCACTGCGGAGAGTGCAACAAGCGCTGCCAGTATCCGAACGCTGTCGCGGGTTGCCATGAAGGAGACTGTTTCCTGGCGGAGTGTCTTCCCGGGTTTCATAACCTCAACAACGAGGATGAAATATCCGGGTGTGAATACGCGTGCACCATAACAAACGATGGGGTCGAGATTTGCGACGGTCGGGACAACGACTGCAACGGGATCACGGACGACGGTTTCGACACATCTACCGATGTTCTTAACTGCGGAAATTGCAACTATGCATGCGCGGATCATACTCCACCGGGAGCGGAGGTCGTTTCTTGCACGAACGGAAACTGCGTCTATGCTTGCCAAGAAGGTTTTTGGGACTTAAACGGCGACCTGGCCTTCGGCCCGGCGGGAGACGGTTGCGAATACGAGTGCACGATCACCAACGGCGGGGTCGAGATCTGCGACGGGCTGGACAACAACTGCAACGGGCAAACAGACAGAAACGAGTTAGGCGTTCCACTGACACAACCGTGTTACACAGGGCCGGACGGCACTGAAGACGTGGGGATCTGCAGGGGCGGGTCCGCAACCTGCGTTAGCGGCGAATGGGGCCCTTGTGTTGGTGAAATCTTACCGGAAGCATTCGAGCGATGCGACGACATCGACCACACCTGCGACGGAGATCCGCTGTCCGGTTTTGACTTGAGCACCGACATCCTGAACTGCGGCGGGTGCGGAAATAGTTGTTTCATAGCACAACCAAACAATGCTTATGCAACCGGGTGCTCTGATTCGCAATGTCAATACGCGTGCGACGCGGGATTCCACGACCTGAACAACGACTTGCACGAGGAACTATCCGATGGGTGTGAATACGCCTGCTGGCAGACCGCCCCCCCCGGAACGGAATACTGCGACGGGATGGACAACAACTGCGACGGAGACACGGACACGCCCGAATTCCTGGTGGAGCCCCCTCCCGGCTACTGCCGGACCGATCCCGGAACACCATGCGAAGGAACGACATGGTTGTGCGAGGACGGGATCCTGGGTAAAACGTGGTATTGCCAGTACCACCCCGACGTGGAAACCGACCCCGCTAATCCGAACAGGGTGCTTGTTAGGGAAACTCTATGCAACGATAGAGACGGAAACTGCAACGGTTACGTAGATGAATCGTTCCCCTTGAAAGGACAGTATTGCGACGACGGCAACATCGGCGCGTGCCTGGGAACCGGCGAATACGTTTGCGATAATACCCAGACCGGGGTGATCTGCGAAATCACCGAACCGGGCGCGGAACCGCAGCCTGAATTGTGCAACGGAATCGACGACAGCTGCACCGGAACTCCGGACTACAAAGCATGGGACTCGATGGTTCATGTGGTGGATGGAGATCTTGATTTCTGGATCGACGCGTACGAAGCTTCCCGCCCGGACGCTACTGAAGACGACCCCGGGGTGATGGATCATCGCTCATGCTCAAACCCGAACGTCATCCCATGGCATCTGGTCACATGGACCGAAGCGGCCGAGGCATGTGAAGCAGGAGGCAAGCGTCTTTGCACCGAGGAAGAATGGCAGGCCGCGTGTGAAGGTCCGTTCGCCTACATCTACCCATACGGCGACGAGTATGAACCGGAATGGTGCAACAGCGCGGATTACAACCACAACTGCGCACCACCCTATACCACCGGTCTCTTGCCCACCGGCGCGCCTCATGGTTGTCCCCCGCCTCCTGATACATTATGCACCAGCTATCACGACGTCATGGATATGAGCGGCAACCTGATGGAGTGGACCGGCACCCAGGCTTCGGCTTCACCGCTCGCTTATCGCATCAGGGGAGGATCCTATAACAACATCGAAGCGGGTTTGACCTGCCAATTTGATTTCATTTCAGCCAATCCCGAGTTCTTCTACTATGACATAGGATTCCGCTGCTGCGCGGATCACCCGCCCTGGGAAGACTGAGTCACCCCCCAATATTTTCCATCACGCGGAACAGAGCGCATCCAATAACACCTCGAGCCTTCTTCTTTTCTCCTTCGGCGGGTTTTTCGCGAGAATTCGCTTTGCCTCTTTCCTGACAAGCACATCATCCAGGTGTTCGTCGTTTCTGCGGGCGAATTCCATGAAAACAAGGCAATCCTGAAGATCTGTTTCGCTCAAACGTCCCATTTTGAGCAGAACAAACAATGTCACCTGGGGTCGAAAAAAAACAGCCGTTTGTTCCGGATTCACTGATCTCAAAGGAACCAGCATTTTCTCCCAGCCTTTGATTCTGCGAAGAAAGAATGCTCCGGCCTGATTGATCGCTTCCACCGGCAACCCCAGCTCGTCCGCGATCTCCATGAGAACCAAGGTTTCCGATTGCGGCGATTCCGGCGGTCCGGCGATATCAATGTCCACCGTGGCACGTTGGGATACCCCGAGCAAAGGCAAGACCGCTCCCCCGATTATGACCCAGTCGCCTTGCAAACGCTGCTCGGCCTTTTGGATAAATTTCAATAGGGTCTCTTTGTTGATGGTTTTGCGTTTCATTTCCTTAGAGATACTCCGCCAACCTGCTCAAAGCAATCCGTCTCAACTTGAGGATCCGGCCGGTGGGATTATTGCCCAATAATTCCTGCGCTCCCCGCAGTCTTGCAAAATTTTTGTCAAACACGCTCCCATAGTGAGTTTTGAGCGCCAGCAACAAGGCGCATACACTATCTCGTTTCCGTTCATATTCGCCGGCCTGTTGACTGCAGTCCCGATAATCTTGTCGCCCCTTTTCTTGATAATACTCATGCAATTCGCACAAAGCTCGACGTAAGCTTTGGATCAAAAGCGGCCGGCTGGGACGAACCGCGGTTGTTTCATTTTGCAACAAGGGCAATCCACAAGAAACCAGAGTATCCCAGTCAACCGGTTCACCTTCAACATTCAGCCGCAGTCCCAGCGCATCCAGCAAACTCTGCAATGTTGAAAACGATGGATTGGCCACTCCCCTTTCGATGTTCTGAATCGTCGGCAGGCTGACCCCTGACATACGGCTCAACTCCGCCTGGGATAATCCCAAAGACCTGCGGGTTTTTCTTATGTGATCCAATAAAGACATTACGCATAATATATTATGCGTAATATATTACCTTGTCCACTCCAAACCCGAGTTCTTATACTATGACATAGGATTCCGCTGCTGCGCGGATCATCCGCCCTGGGAAGACTGAGGCCTGAACCTGAATACCACCACCCCAAGCAGCCACAACAGGGAGGGTATCGCTATCCAGTTCCCGAATCTCGAATAGAAAGAACCGGGAGGATAAATCTTAGTCACCGCTGTCACTACAGCTGGTCCCTGCTTAAAATGATTCACGCGAGAAAGGACCTCCCCGCGCGCGTTTATGATCGCGCTGTGCCCGTTCAGGGCAGCGCGGACTATGGCATATCGGCTTTCGACACCGCGAAACACCGAGTTTTCAAAATGGTAATCAGCCACTTGCTCCCAGTCGTATGTAGGCACCCCGACAATATGCGTCTTTTTTCTGCCATAGCCCCTTGAAAGATCGGTAAAATTGTCATCCTGGCAGATCATGCCGCCGAGCCGGAAACCTTCGATGTCGGTGACAAACAAAGTGCCATCGCCGGCCGTGTAGTTTTCCAACCCCATTATCAGATGAGTCTTGAGGTATTCACCACGAACGACACCCTGGTCATCAATGAAAACCATCCGGTTCTTGTCGCCGCCGTGGTCAAACCAGCCGACCACCAGAAAAATCTGTTGTTTGCGCGCCTCGCTTTTTATAACGGCCAGAAAATCTTCTACTACATCTTCTTCCCAGATTCTAAATCCGACTTCCGGAGTCACAACAAGGCGGGCGCCTTGTGCTACTGCTTCATCGATAAGAGGTTTACATATCTCATCCCAAGTCGTCCGCCAGTGGGTATCCCGTCCATCCGGCAAATCTTTGCAAGTCCAGCCTGCAGCCGCCACATTAATTTCACCCAATGTCTTTCGGGGCAAGAGCAGTGCGTTTCCCCCGGCAAACCCAACTATGATTACAACAAGAGCAATCACTCCGGGCTTACGCCGGATGCCGGAAAGTAGCAGGGTCACAACAAGTGCCTGCACCGCAAAAACAAACCAGACAAGACCCAAAACTCCGGTCACCGAGGTAATCTGAACAGCGTACGGAAACACGCTCCACACTCTTGTAAACACCTGGGCCGTGCCCCAGACCGGAATCAAGGATACATTCAGCCACTCGACCAACACGCCTGCGCAAGCCGTTGCGATTGCCGCTCCGACTGCCTTGCCCGGAATTTTTTCCGTATTGCAGAAAAACCAGCCCGCTGCAGCTCCCGTAACCGCCCAGAAAAAAGTCAGGTACAGAACCAAACCGGCCGCCATCAAAAAATGAAACTCCAGCAAAAACGCTAGAGGCCCCGTGTAAAACAATCCAAGAGCAGCGCCTGAAAGCGCTCCGACAACCCAGCCGGGACGACGATCTGCAAGGGACCAAAGCCAGGGCAAAAAGGCCGCAATTTGAAGCCACCACGCATGAACCGGAAAATCAGTGATAAACAGCAGAATGCCGCTAACCGAACCAAGAAGCAGGGGCAGTAGATTTTTCGGGGTGAAATTGCGGCAGAAAAAACTCGACATCTCAACCCTTTCATCAGGATCCGGTTCAATACCTGTAAATCGCAGCCAGCCCGGTATTAGAAGGCATCTGTTCCGCCGGCACAATAAGAACCCTGCCGCCCATTTTCAGAACCAGCTCTCCCAGTTCGTCCAGCAAATCATCCATCTCCGGATGATCAATATCGTCGAATTCCACCCTGCCGGTCGTTTCATCGATTTGACCGGGAATCTGCCTATCGTCTTCAATCAACAAGGTCCCTATCCGTGCGGTTACTGCCGCGGCCGCAACTTCTGCGGGATCCGAGGCACCCAGGCCTTTAGCCCGGGCCTTTCCGAATTCTTCCACCAATTCAGCAAGGCGGGCTTTGTGCCGGGGTTCGACCGCCCGCCAGACGCGTTCCCGGAACGCGTCACGTTCCAGCGCGTCGGGGTGTATGTCAATGCTTTCCGCCGCCAGGTATGGATTGTGACTCACCTCGCGAAACAAACCATGGTATTCCGGCAACGCTGCCAAGTACAAAGGCAATCCGGATTGCTTGGAATGATGTTCCAGAACAGCCCTGTCTATCGCGCGAAAAAACCTTTCCACGTCCTTGTCCAATTCGTCTTTCTTTCCCCCATGCCCATGTCTCATGGCAGTTTTACCTGCGCCCATGCCATAGGATCCCACTGTCTGGTGAGGTTCGGTGAGTTCATCCCCAAGAGCCTCGGTAATCGTTCGCGGCACTCCCGGCGCTGGTTCTATTTCATCCAATGCATGCCTGGTGCCTTCAAAAAGCTTTATTTCCTGCCTGTCCAGGCCGAGCACCTGGTAACGATCAGTTGCTTGCAAGGAACGCAACAGCGGTTTGATGTGAAAGGTGTCCGCCACAATCGCCCTTTCCGAAACAGTGCGCTGCAACTTGATCACCCTGAAAATACCGGGACCACCCAGCACGGCGAGTCCATCAAGCATGTGGTTCCAGAAATCTCGCCTGTCCGCCAAACTCCGGTACGGTTCAAGCAAACTCCGCACAAAGGATTTCTTGTACTTTTGAAGCAACAACTCCTCCAGAACCTTGATAAGATTCTTGAACCTGATCGGATCCTGCTGGTTTTCCGGGAAATGCCTGAACGTCGGCTGATAAAGCGAAAGGCAGGGAGATTCATGTTTGCCCAGGAATTCGGTCACATAACCATGTTTTCCTTGTGTATTTAACTGTGTATTCATCGAAGCAGTCCCTTCTCTGTCACTATTAATTTTTCCAAACAACCGGATCAAACTAATGCAAACGCCATGAAAGGGTCAAGAGCTATAACTTGTCACTATATGGCATTGCAGACACTCGGTGAATCGTGTAGATCTTCAGTCGATGACTAATTATGTCGAACAACCATCCAAGCCGGATGAAAAATCCACAGCCCGGGATCCGGACTTCCAGCTCACTTTGACCCGGGCGATGTTGGAAACCCTGGAACTCAAACGCATCCTATATGTCATCTTGTCAGGAATCACGGCCGGAGACGGACTCCGCTTCAACCGGGCCTTTCTTTTTCTCGTCGACGAGGGCCGGCGTTTTCTGCAGGGACGAATGGCTATAGGACCAGGAAACTCGGAAGAAGCTCACCGCATCTGGGAGGAAATGAAAAAACATCCTTTCGATCTAAAAACTCTCATGCAACGCTACGAAGTTCTTTACTCCGACGATCGGGCTTCGGCCCTGAGCAGGGAAATCGGTCGGTTGTCTTTCTTGCTGCCCCCGGAACGAAACGAGCTACCGGATTCGTTTGTCTCTCTCCTGCAAACAGTGTTTTCCGAAAAGGCACCGATTATCCGAAACAATATGGATATTCCAATCGAGTCAACATCGATAAAACTCTGCAACTTATTGATGGCGCCCTTGCTCATATCAGACAAAATCAGCGGTGTGTTGGTGTGCGACAATGCTTATAATCTTCGACCGGTTACAACAGAAGATGTCCGCGAAGTGTCGTCCCTGGCGAACCTGGCCGCAATCGCGGTGGAACGGGCTCGCCTCCATGAGCGAATCCGTCGCATGGCGGAACAGGACGGACTTACGGGTTTGGCAAACCGTCGTATTTTCGATACGGTGCTTGAGCGGAAATTCAATGAAGCCGGGGAACGATCAACCCCTCTTTCAATCCTTTTCATAGATCTTGACGATTTTAAGAGCATAAACGACACCCACGGCCATCTTGCCGGTGACGATGTATTGCGGGCAATAGGGAATATCATCAAGAGCCGGATTAGAAGAGGCGACATTGCAGCCAGGTACGGAGGCGACGAGTTGGCGGTTCTTCTTCCAGGCGCTACGGCCGACCATGCCGCTCTGATCGCAGAGCACATTCTAACCGGGGTCAATTCAACCCGTTTCGGCCAAAATGGTTTTTCAACATCAGTCTCTATCGGAGTCGCATGCAGGAACGGGTTGCACAAGCAACCCGGAGATTTACTGGCATCCACCGACCAAGCGGTCTACGAAGCCAAAAAGGCCGGAAAGAACCGAGTTTTCATCCATCGGGACTAAAAAGCAACTTAAGGATTCCAACGCGGATCCATCGCCCGCGCCAAACATTGCGCTAAGAACAATACGAATCCTCAATTCGGCGGAATATCACCGTATTCAGGATAGACAGGCGGCTCGGCATCATCATCGTACGCGCCCGCGTCATACTCCGGAAACACCCCGTAATCCACCTGGCTTGGAGGTTCAGCGTCAACCTCTGAAACTCCCCCGTCTTCTGGAACCATCACGCCGTATTCGGGATAGACAGGCGGCTCAGCGTCGTCTTCGTACGCACCGCCGTCATACTCTGGAAACACTCCGTAATCCACCTGAATAGGAGGTTCAGCGTCCTGTTCCACGGCCCCTGCATCAACAGTTTCCCAATGCTCATCATCAGGACCTATCGACCGGTCCATGCACCCTCCCAAGCACGCGCCGCCCAGACCCAAGCCCAGACCGACCATAGCGGCTGCGGCTTTTTGAGATAATTTCGCGGCAATCCCGTTCCTCGATTCTCTGCGAGCAGCGGCCGCGGTCACTGCGTGGTAACAGTATGGATCTTCACCCAACCTTCCGACAGCAGCCGCTGAGACACACTTGGCGCCCCCACGACAGCGGCGCGCGTAACGACATTTCCTGCATTCGCCCGAAAGGTCGCCAAGAGTTTGACGCCTGTTGTAGGAAAAAGCCTCCGGATCGAACCAAATATCGGCAAGACGTCGCTCCCGGACTGTCCCTTCCCTGAAAGGATCCCGTCCATTAGAATCTTTCAAACCGGCCTGCAAAGACAAACAGCCCTTTATTCCCCCATCGCTTTCAATGCCGATAGCTCGGCGGCCTGCCTGGCACCCCGCCCACACATCACCCATCCCTGGCCAGCGGGTCTTGCGCAGAAGCTTCTCGAATGGACCATAGTATCCAATGGAATCACCTACATCCACCCATATCGGAGAACTTTTCTTTATATGCGCAATCCTGGGAACAACTTCCCGCAATGCTTCAGGAGATATTACAAGCGCCCTGTTGTCCGCAAGATTTCCCATGGCTTTTCCGAGTTGGACCCGCCATCCCGAAGCGCCCATTCGGACGGCCAAGCCGTGAATATCCTCCAGTTCATCCTGGTTGGCCCGATTCAATGTCGTCATAACGGAAATCGGCACCCCGGCGCGGATCAAGTTCCGGACGGCTGTTTCAAGCTTCCCGAAGGTACCTTTCCCTCGTATCGATTCATGGGTTTCAGGCAATCCGTCCAGGGAAATCCCCACGTTGGCAAGACCGGTATCCGCGACCCGCCTGGCTAAATCAAAAGTCATCGAAAGACCGTTTGAAACCGCGTTTACAATCAAACCTTTCT
>SLPX01000154.1 GCA_007131745.1 Myxococcales bacterium | reverse complement strand
GTCAGGTTTTTCCTGGCAGCGGCCTTGTGCGCGCTGCTCGCAGCGCGGGTGGTCTCCAGGTTCAGGGATGGAGATGAAGGAGGCACCCTGAGGCGGTCTGCAGCGGTCGCATCAACAGGAGGGGCTGCCAGGATTGCACGTGATTTCGAGGTGGGACTTCTGCTCGTCGTTGCAACGCACGCGGTGCTTCAGTTGGCGGGCGGGGTGGATTCGTTGTTTTATCCGTTGCTCTATGCGCTGGCGTGTTTTTTGGTGGCGGTAAACGGTGTTTTCGTGGGGGGGATTCTTGTTCTTGTTTCGCTCGGGCTGGAGGCCGGTTTGTTGTGGAGCGAGGGGAGGCTTCCGGCGGACAAGGAGATTCTTGCAAGTCATGCAGCGTTTTCCGCGTTTTTTGCCGCGGTAGGCGCTGTCTTCCTGAGGGCGGAAGTGGCTCGTCTGCGGCGTAGTTTCAAGAAAAAGATAACCGACGAATTGTCCAGGATGCGCAGGGAGGCGGCCGATTTCAGGCTTTTCGGTGTGTCGGTGAGCGGATCGGATGAATCCGTTCCAAGGGATGAACAGGAGCAGAGATTGTGGAGCGGTTCGGTGGAAAGTATTCACCAGACGCTCTATTACACATTGGAGATGTTGAAGGAAAGCCTGGGGCTTCAGAGCTGCGTTCTGCTCTGGCTGGATGAATCTTCCACCCGTCTTCATATAAAGGAAGCCGTGTCGGACAGCGACATGGTAGTGGACCGTTCGGTTGCTTCCCGGACCGGGCTGGTTGGGGGCATTTTGAAAACCCGGGAAACCCTGCATCTCTGCCCTGTCAAGCAACCTGTCTCCGCGTTTCCCTATTACAAGGGGCCGGAGGATGTCGGGGCTTTTATCGGCGTTCCCGTGGTGGAGCAGGGATACGTAAGGGGGGTTCTCTGCGCGGACAGAAAAGATGTCCGGCCGTTTGAAGGCCGGGAAGAGACTGCGCTTGTTCGTGCGGCCGAACAGATGCTCAGGGCGATAAAATCCGAAAGGCTCTTTTGCGGGATCGAAAGGTCGAAGTACGAACAGGAGAGGTTTTTCAAGGCATCCGAGATGCTAAACCGCGCCTGGGGCATGGATGAGGTTTTTGAGACAGCTTTTTCAGCTGCGAAACAGATAGCGGATTTTGATGCAGCGGCAATAACTCTATATGATAATGATACGAAAAAGCACCGGGTGGCCGCGGTGAAAGGGGAGTACGCCGGGGATTTGAAGGGCCTTGTGTTTTCAGCGAATTCATCCCTGGTCGCAATGGCGGTGAAAAACAGGCATTATCTTCCACTGCGGGGAAATCACCAGAGTCACCAGGTGGTTTTTACTAAAACTCATTCAATGAAGGAAATGAAATCCGTTCTCGTGATGCCGCTCATCGGCGGAGACAAGGTCACCGGTACTTTTGTTCTGGGCGCTTTGCGTCAGGATCTCTTTTCGCAGGACAAGAGGGAGATGTTGAGAGTGATCTCCAACCAGGTTGCAGTGACAATGCAGAACGCTTTCATGGTGCAAAAGCTCGAAGAGATGGCCACCACCGACGGACTTACCGGTCTTTGCAATCACCGCACTTTCCAGGAAAGACTGACACAGATGATTGAGAGAGCGAAACGCTCGAACAGAAAATTGTCAGTGGTCCTTACGGACATCGATCATTTCAAGAGCGTCAATGATACTTATGGACATCCGGTGGGAGACCAGGTTTTAAGAAAGGTTTCGAGCGTGCTTGCAGGGTGCATACGAACTATTGATGTTGTGGCGCGTTACGGCGGAGAGGAATTCGCACTGGTTCTCGAGGAAACCGATACCGCGGGCGCCCTGCTGCTGGCTGAAAGAGTCAGGGAGCAGGTGGGCGCTTTGCAATTCGATTCCGAGCAGGGAGTCTTCAGATGCACGATAAGTTTGGGAGTTGCTGTTTATCCGGATCACGGCGAGCACAAGCAGACGCTTATCGAGCGGGCGGATCAGGCCCTCTATAGGGCGAAGGAAGGAGGCCGGAACAGGGCCGTTCTCTTCAACATGTCTTCAGTTTCAAAACTCTAAGCATTTTCCTTTTCCCCTTAGGAGGGAGGGGTGGCATTATGGGGGGAATAATCAGGTGTTAAATCATGAACCGGCTTTTTCCGGAAGTGTTCATTGATTCCAATGCATGCGCCGGCATAAGTGAAAATGGCCTATTTTGCAGCAAAGCTTCTGAATTTGCGGCCTGGGGAAGGCGGACGGGCGGCGCTCCTGTGCCTGTTCATCTTCACGACCCATGCCTGCCAGGTGATCGGCAAGGTGCTGCAATTATCTGTGTTTTTGGATGAATACGGACGTTCGGCTATTCCGTACGCGTTTTTGCTGTCCGCGCTTGTGGTGACCCTCGTTTCAATCTTTTTTGCAATTGTCGCAAGGAGGATTTCAAGGAAGAGGCTTGTTCCGTGTTTGCTGGGACTGATATCCGCGGGGTTTCTTGCATGGCGCTTGCTGGTATTCGGCCGCGTGGCGCACGCCGCGTTCATACTATACGTATGGGTCGAAGCAGCCGCCATATTGGCGGTGATCCTGGCATGGAATCACGTAAACGATGCTTGTGATTCCCGTGAGGGAAAGAGAATTTTTCCGCTTGCAGCCCTTGGAGCGAGTTTTGCCTTTCTGGTCAACGGATTCGGAATCAATCCCCTGGTGAGAGCCGGTTTGCCGGCCGAAGACCTTGCATTTTTCATCACTGCCGCCCTGGTGGCCGCGATAGTGGTGTTCTATGCGCTTGAGGCGCGCTACCGCGTGTCCGTGAATGTTTCCTCTTCGGGATCGGAAAAACGGATTCGAATCCGAAGGCCGGTTTCGGGTGAAAAAGGGATGCATGGAGAAAAAGCAGGGTTTCCAGGAAGATTATTCAGGGCCGCCGGGCGCGGCCTGTCACAGTTGGCTGGAAACAAACTCCTTCGAATGTTCGCTGTATTAACGGTATTTTCGATTTTGACACAGCAGTTCCTCGACTTTGTGTTCATGGACGCTCTCAAGTCGAATTATCAAAAGGTTGAACTTGCAGCATTCATGGGGACATTCATGGGGGCCTTGGGAGGAGTGCAGATCATCCTCCAGTTGCTGGTAACAGGCAGGTTCCTGAACCGCTTCGGGGGAGCTTTGAGTGTGCTGCTTCAACCGGTGTTCATAGCCGCTGCAAGTGTCTTGTTCGTTGTTTTTCCAGGTTTTTGGGTTCTAACCGGGCTGCGTTTCTGGGACAGGGCGCTCAAAACATCCTTTTACAGTCCGGGTCTGCAGACTTTATACACGCCCGTTCCTCCTGAACGAAAAATACAGGCCATGGCGCTTATAAAGGGAGTTGTTTCCCCATTGGCAAAGGTCGCCGGTTCCCTGGCGTTGCTTTTTTTTCTGCGCGATATGGATCCGAGGTGGATTGTAGGAGCGACAACCGTATTTTGTGGAATTGCAGCAATTTACATCCTTGTGAAGGCGAAAAAATCTTATCTTGAAGCGCTTCATTCCGCCCTGGATCGCAGGAAACTCTCTTATGAGATAGCGCTGGGTGAAAAGAACGCTCCCGCGCTTGATGGGACCGCGTTGAATTTCGTCAGAGATGTCGTAGAGAAAGGGCCGGAAGGAGCTGCTGTTTTTGCGCTTAAATTTTTGGAAGGGGTTCATCCCGCCCAGGCAAGACCTTTGCTTGTTCATGCCCTCGACAGCCCTTTTACCGATGTGCGCAAAGAAGCTGTTTCCTTGCTGGCGGATGGAGGACCGGTTGATGCTGAGCTTATAGAGAGGAAGGGGTTGGCCGATAAGGACGAGGAGGTCGTATTGCGTGCTCTGGGTTCTTCGACCGGCCTTTCCAAGGATGGGTTGAGAAGCAGGGTGGAAGAATTTCTCGCCGACCATAGAGAGTGTGTCCGCGTGGGCGCGGCCGTCTGGCTGAAGCGGTTTTTTCCCTCGTCATTTGGTGACGCAGGGCGAGTTATAGCTGAGTTTCTCGGCGCGGAAAGAGCTGAAACCCGAAGAAAAGCAGCGGTCGCTATAGTGGAGGTGGGTGACGAGTCGTTTTCCGCGGAAGTGAAGGTGTTACTCTATGATCCCGAACCGGAAGTAAGGAGCGAGGCGCTTCGCGCGGCCGGAAACCATTCCATGAGCGCTCTTGTGGAAGACGTGTTTCTTTGCTTTGAAAGTCGCGGTCCGGCGGACTCAGCGGAGAGAGCGCTTGAGAAGCTGGGTGACGAAGCGGTGATGGTTTTGCGGCGGTATGTTCAACAAGATTCGTCGAACAAGGGTCCCCTTCGTCGCATTCCATGGGTACTTTCCGGTATGGAAGGAGTGGAGTCGGACCGCTTGCTTGCGGAGCTGTTGCACCACGATATGCATGAATTGAAACTAAAGGCCGCTAGAATCCTGGCAAGGAGATCCCGCGGGTTTTTGAGCAGGGAAGAGTTCATTCATTTCCTGGATTCCGAACTGGACTCGGGTTATCGATTGGCCGCGCTTCAGGATGCATTCATGAACAAGAAACCACGGTCGGACGGTTCCGGTCTATTGATAGATCAGATAAGGTACGGAAAAAGCTTGGTGGAAAAACGAATCATGGCGCTGGTGGGAACAGCGGTGGATTTACAGACGGCCGATGCCATTTCAGCCAACCTGGAGAGCGAAAAAAAACGGATCCGGGCCGGAGCGGTCGAACTCCTGGAAAATATAATGGAACAGGGAGTAGCCGAGAGGTTGATTCCATTGTTTGAAGGACCGGTCGGGCCGGGGCGGACATTGAAGCTTCCTCAACACCTGTTCGAGATATACAACAATGGACGGAGTCGCCCGGTGGAAACAATTATGCAGGGTGATGACGTGTACATGAAGGCTTTTCTCGTTCATGGATCGAGCGAGGAAAATAAACGTCAATTTGAATACAAACCGGATGAAGAGGTGCTGGCCGTGTTGCCGTATATTGAAAAGATTTTGTTTTTGAAAAGCGCCCCGATGTTTTCGGGACTAAGCGGAGAGGAATTGCATGGGATTGCAAGCATAGCCGAGGAGGTGTCTTTCCTTGAGGGCGACGTGATATTCAAATGCAATGATCCGGGAGACGCTATGTACCTGGTTTTGCATGGGGAGGTTTCAGTCAGGCTAAACGGCAGGGAAATGGTCCGATTGGGGGCGAAAGAATGTTTCGGAGAAATGGCGCTTCTCGACAACCTTCCCCGGAGCGCGGATGTTGTAGCCTTGTCGGATGCTGATTTACTCAGGATCGACGCTGATAGTTTTGATGAATTGCTGGAACAAAAGCACGCGATAGTAAAGGGCATATTCAAGATTTTGACCGGGAGGTTGCGCAAGGCGAACATCAAGAACTTTCAGGATGCTGTTTCGGAAGGCAGCAATTCTGATTTTGACTCAGCCCTAAGGTAAAAATCTCAACTTTCACTAACAGTTGAATTTCGGTGCTTTCAGAGCATAAAACTATCAGAAAGGAATGTCGTTTCTCACTTTACGGTCAAAATCAGAATTGCTATTCGGAAGGTTAAATGCCGGAGTCGGGACGCTTCTTTTGAATACGGGCGGTTTTTAAGATACTCTGCCGCTTGTCGGATTGCCCGCGGATTGATGATGAGCTATGATTCCGGCTTTCGCGGTTGTATCAAAACAAGGACGGAGGTTTCATGCCGACTGTGCAGAGACAGAAGATGACTGAAGATGAACGGTTTCTCCACAAGTTGAAAGAGATACCGGAAATAACCCCGGTGGAAATGAACTCCCGCCTGGAAGAACTTGGTTACAAGGGCCAGGAGAAAGCCAGGATGGCAGCGTGCCTGATGGCCTACAGGCATGTGCGGCGGATTCATCGCATTCACCTTGAGGGCAGGGATCGAAAAGAGGTTTTTCCCAAGACGAACTATCTTTTCATGGGCCCCACCGGGTGCGGCAAGACCCATTTGGTGGAACTTTTGTTCAGAGAGGTTCTCGGAATACCGGCCGTTGTTGTGGATATAACATCGTACAGTGAAACCGGCTATGTGGGGCAGGATACCAACAGCATTTTAACCAGATTGTTGCACGGTTCGGACAACAGCCTGCGGTGGGCGTCGGTGGGACTCGTATGCCTTGATGAGTTCGACAAACTGGCTTCGGGAAGCAACAACGCTGTGTTCGCCGGTGCGGGGACGACCAAGGATGTCACGGGTATGGGTGTTCAGCGTGAGTTGCTGAAGATGCTTGAATCTTCGGAAGTCGTGGTGCCCCTGGAATTCGGACATTCCTCATACGGAGAGCACGTGGTCATGTCCACGGAAGACATCGGTTTCGTGGCATGCGGTGCTTTCTCGGGATTTCACGAGGTTGTCAGGCAGCACGAGGCCGAGGGCTCGATAGGCTTCGGACGACTGTCGGCCTCGGCCTGCACGAAGACCCGGGGAGACATCGGAAAAGCGTACACCGAGAGCCAGGTCAATACGATTGCGCATTTCTACTCGTACGGATTTCTTCCCGAGCTTATCGCTCGGTTCAGTAGGATAGTTCCTTTTGATGCGTTGTCCCGGGAAACCTTGAAAGAAATACTGAGAGCCGATGTTCTCCAAAGGATGATACTGGAGTTCGCCGACGAAGGTCTGGAACTGAAAGTGCACGAAGATATCCTGGACAAAATCGTGGGGGATGCACTGAAGGCCGAGACCGGCGCTCGTGGTCTGGGGGTGCATCTGACCGGAATACTCGAAGAAAAGGCATACGAAACTTTCGGCAGCGATCAGGAAGGTAGGGTTAAAGTAGAACTTTCAGGCGGGCAGGTTGTGGTAAAAAGCGAGCTTTCAAAAGGATGAGCAGCGTTTTCAAGTTGATACCCGCGGCTTTAGCAGCCGCATTGTTCATATCGGGTTTTGCG
Organism: Myxococcales bacterium; assembly: GCA_007131745.1. The sequence continues at coordinate 60,447 of SLPX01000154.1, read as the reverse complement.
GCCTGTCGTACCGGCAGGGTGGAGCGTGCCGGCCTGGAAGGCGCTGCCGGGCGGGAGCAGGCCCTTTCAGAGCGACTGGAAAAACTTCCTGTAGGCTCGCCGGCCAGGGCTAAGGTTTTGCGTGAACTGGAAAGGGTACGCTACTTCAGAGCGAAGGAAGAAGACACGATAGAATCTTGGAGATACTATCTGGAACATCACCGGGAAGGCGTTTTTTTAAAAACAGCGCGGGAATCGCTCGCTCGAGTGAGGTTTGAGCGGGCCAAGCGGTTGGGGAAATGGTGGTACTGGAGATATTTTCTGACCGTGCATCCGGAAAGCGGTTATTCGTCGGACGCGGAAAAGCATTTTGAAGAAACCCTGGCAAGCGAGCTCGGAAGTGATTCGGAAGAAAGGAAATTAAGGGAGTTTCTGAGACGTTTTCCAAGATCGGCACACAAGGGGCGGGTTTTGAATTTGCTTGCGGAACGGGAATACAAGAGAGTGGTGGAAAGCGGGGATTCGAATCGAATGGAGCTGTTTCTGAAGTTGTTTCCGGACTCTCCCCTGGCAAAAGATATAAAGATACGGATGGAAGGGGAGTGGCGTCGCCGCATAGCATCCACGGGCAAGTGGGAGGATTTGGATTCGTACAAGGAACGTTATCCAGGCTCCGGCTACACCGAGGAACTGACCTTAGCGGTGGCCGGCCGGATGCTGGACAAGGCCGCGGCAGCTCTGGACTCTTCCCGTATACGCAGCGTAGCGGACCGAATGGGAGAACATGAATTGTCCGAGCGGGCCTTGTCCCTGGCCGCTTTGATCGACAAATCGGAAAAGAGCCTTAATGAAATCAGGGATCTTGTTTCCGGGAGCATGCCTTACCGTCCCCGCGCTGCTCTTGCGACTTTGATTGCCGGGGCTGCGGGCGACAATCTCAGGACTGCATGGTTGTCCGCTCTGAGCCTTTCTCACTATGCTCATCCGGAAGCCTTTGAGATGCTTTTTCAAATGACCGGGTCAAGTCCGTGGACCCTCTCTACAGCTGGCTTTTCCGCGCTCGAGGCATGGTTCGGATATCATGATCCGGAAATTACTGTGGAAATATCTCGAGGCATCGATGAAGGGGTTGAAAAGAGGAAGCGCGCGGCTTCCGACGCTCTAAGATACGGTGTCTTGAGGGCGTTTTCTAAGGGTTTGGACCGTGATGGAGTCGATAGGTTGCGGGAAGCGGGAAAAGCGGGCAGGCACAGGTTGCAGGCGTTGAGCGCGGAGTTGGCTGGGGTTTATACGGAAGGCGGTCCCAGACAGGGGTTGATAAACGAGTTTTTTAGAGCAGTGGATGAAAAAAGAAATGAAATAGAAAAGGTTCTTTCCTCAGAAGTTACCGGAAGCAACCTGCCGGCTCTTGAGAGCAAGGTGTATGAAATGCAGGCGCTGATGGAACTGCTCAGAATTACAGAGGAAAGAATTGTCAGGATCCGCGGCGCTGATTCCGCTGGAGTAGATTCCATCCGCAGGATACGTGGGGAGATGGATGGACGGCTGAAATCAGCGATCCGGGAAGTCGTCAAAATCAACCCCGATTCGGATGTGGATATGCGGTTTTTTATCAACAGGGAAAGAGAGAATCTACATCAAAAAAGTCGTCTCAAGTACTGGCGGTTGTTGAATAAAAGAAAAGACAAGCTGAGTCGCGAGCTGGTCCGAATTCTCTGTTCGCGTAAAGGCTGGTCACCTGAGGTGTGCACAGATAAGGATGTGCGGTAAACCGCGTTTGATCATTCGAACCTGCATTTTCGGCGAAATCTCTTTCGATCCTGGAACGAGAGTTGGAATCCAATAAGAGAAATGTGAAACCTATCCACGGCTTCTAGTGTGAACAAAAGTTTATGCTTGTGAACATAGGTTCCTCTCGATGAATACATGGTGAACATGAAAACCCCAGGTGGAAGATAAAAAAAACAAGAAAAACCAGGGGTTTACTTGTGCGGAACAGTGAAAAACAATATTTGGGTTGTTGTGGCACGACACTTGCTTTATTCTTTTGGCAAGAGTAAAAAAAAAAGGAGACGAATCATGCGTCGAATAGCTTCAATCATCACGGTCTTTTCAATTCTTCTTATACTACCCCATAATTCCGAGGCCCAGGTGAGGGAGGAACTGGTGATTTCGAGTCCGTCTCTGGAGTTCGGCGTTGCGCCGCTTTTGTGGGTCAGAGTCGGGCCGGTTCCGCTCCTGAGGTTCACCAGGACAAGAACACACGTTGTTTATAGCGCTCCACCACCACCACCGCCGCCGCCGCCTATGGAACCGCCTCCCCCCCCTGTCAGGGTATATGTAGTGAGGCCTGAGGCTGCTCCTCCACCGCCTCCGCCTCCGCCTCCTCCCCCCCCGAGGAGACAGGTTGTTTATATGGCGCCGCCTCCGCCGCCCCAAATCAGGGTGCCGCAGCGGGTGGGGCTCACCCTGGGCGGGTTTTTAGACACTGCGATGTACAAGGACGGGCAGTTGGCGGGTGCCGGCCTGGAGATGAGATGGCGTTTTGCAAGACACTGGGCTTTGACGGGAACGCTGTCGGGAATGGGTTCATGTACGCATTGCGACAAGAACTCGGATGCAAGCCGGGCCGACGTAAATTGGTCCACCGGCATCATGTTTTTTATGACGCCTCATCATTGGATAACCCCGTACCTGAGGACATCACTGGTTTTCAATCACGCCAAGTATCGTTACAGCGGCGAAAGCTGGCAAGTTTCACAAGCCGGTATCGATTTCGGCTTTGGACTGGAATGGAGATTCAACAGATGGCTGGCGCTTATCGCTGATGCCAACGTGATGGCTTTAGGGCAGATGAACGAAGGTCCCGCCGGTTCCGTGCGGCGTGCGGGCACCAAAGAGGAGTGGAAGGGAATACCCATGTCGTCGGATGACGATGTAGCTGCAAGATTCCGATTGGGCCTGGTGATTAAGTTCTAAGCGTTGTCGGATTCGTGGATTGATTCATGGCGGCCTTTGTTTGACAAAGGCCGCTTTTTTTTATCAGCTCTTAGCTGCCGTGAACAAACAGGCTCGCCCGATCCCGACAATGGACCGATTGACACGAATCGACTGTGTTGATAAAGAGTGTTTTGCAGAAAAGTCGGGTGGTTCGAAAGATCCGGCGTTTGGGAAATCTCTTGAAAGGCCTGTTGTGCAAACTCCACGAGTAGAGCGTCTTTTCTTCGATGGTTTCGACGGGACCAGAATAGCATATCAGAAGGTCGGACAGGGGCGGCCCGTAGTGATGGCCAACGGGCTTGGCGGGACATTCGCCGCATGGCGACACCTGTATACGAAATTGGCGGAAAAATGGAAGATTCTCTGCTGGGATTACAGGGGGTTGTACGATTCCGGCCCTCCATGCAGGCCGGGTACTTTATCCATTCCGTTTCAATGCAAGGATCTTGAGCGTCTCCTGGAAGTGGAGGAGGTTGAGGATGCAGTGTTCATGGGTTGGAGCATGGGAACGCAGGTGTGCCTGGAGTTTTACCGGGCGCACTCATCCATGTTCAAGGGCATGGTTTTGCTGAACGGGACACATGGACGTCCGTTTGACACGGTCATGGGCACTCGGCTGTTAAAGGATGTGATTCCCAAGTTGATTGCATTGATGGACGTTGCGGCGCCGCTTGTAAACATGGTGGTGGGCGCGGCCGGTAGATTTCCGTTGTTGGTGCCCGCACTTCAATCAGCCGGTCTCGTGGGAGAAACTCTTGACATGGATATTTTCAGGGAATTGGTCGGAGAGTTTGCAAAACTGGATTTTCATCTTTACGCCGAGACGCTGAATGAACTCGGCAACCACGATGCAAAAGATGTTTTGGAAATAGTGGATTGCCCGGTGCTTGTTATCTCTGGTGACCGTGACCTTATGACTCCTGTCGAAAAAGCGATGGAAACCGCCCGGATGCTGAATAATTCCGAGTTGCATATAATCCCGAAAGCGTCACACTACGCTGCGGTGGAGTATCCCGACGCGGTCAACGCCCTGGTGGAGGCTTTCCTGGAAAAGACTTATTCACCGGACCCGGAGGCCATATGAGTTTGTACTGTTCTCAATGCGGATCCGAGAACGATGAAAAGATCGTCAAATGTGTGAGTTGCGGCGCTGCCATGTCGCTTGACGGGCCTGAAGCGCTTCTGGGAAGAACGGTTTTTGATTCATACTGCTTGGAGGATATTTTAGGGCAGGGTGGCATGGCCGTTGTTTATTTGGGGCGGAACAAGCTCACCGAACAGAAGGTTGCAGTAAAGGTTCTTTCGCCTGAATTGGCGGGGTATGACGAGATAAAAACACGCTTCGTGGAAGAGGCGAGGACACTGGCCAAACTGGAACATCCCAATATTGTGCACCTGATCAATTTCGCAGAGGATCTGGGGCGGCTTTGCCTTGTGATGCAGTATGCGGAAGGGGATACTCTGGAGGACCTGATCGAAGACGGGGGGCGGTTGGAACCGCGGGAAGCTCTGCGTGTTTTGGCGCATGTTTTGGATGCGATGGCGCATGCTCACAAGCATCATGTCATTCACCGAGACATGAAACCGTCGAACATAATCGTCAGGAAAAATGGAACCGTGAAGGTTACGGATTTCGGCATAGCCAAGGTTGTGCGGGATACCAAGTTGACCGAGGACGGACAGACCATGGGCACTGTCCGCTACATGTCTCCCGAACAGGTGCAGGGAGAAAGGATAGATGAGAGATCGGATATTTATTCGCTTGGAATAACTCTCTACGAAAGCGTTACCGGCGCTCCTCCTTTTGACGGAGACAATCATTTCAAGATCATGAATCGGCATTTGAAGGACATGCCGAAACCTCCACGGGACGCGGGCGCTGATATAAGCGAGAAGCTCCAACGCGTTATCATGAAGGCATTGTCCAAGAAGCGTGAGGATAGGTATGCATCAGCGTTAGAGATGAGGAGGGCTTTGTTGAAATGCCCCGAAGCGGCTTCTCTGGGAAAAACAGGTTCCGCGATATTCTCAAAAAAAGGTGATACAAGGACTGCAGGTCGAGCTGTCTCCCCAGGCGTTGCAAAATCCAAGCTGTTTGTGTGGCTGGGCGGTCTCGCTGCTGTAGCAGTCTTGGCTGTCGGAGTTGTACTGCTGGTTGTTTATCCTCGCTCTTCGGGTTCGGATGAATCGCTGAAAAGAGAAAAAGGGGAAAGCGAGTCGAAAACGGGCGACTCTTACCCGGCAGACCGTTCCGATAAAGAACCCGGCGATGTTGTGCTGGAGAGGTGGAAAACCGAAAAGCATCCGATACTTGAAAAGCTTGAAGAGAAAACAAAGTGGGAGGTGGAAACGGAGAGCAGGGAATCACCTCACTTGAGAATAATGAGCCAAGTGTCCGTGAATGCTGCTGAAATTGAATCACAATACCGAAGAAGTCTGGAGTTGTATCAGCGCATGCTGGATTCCGAGAGGGTTTCTGAAACAATCAAGGTCCGCCCGCTTGTGATCGTTTTGTTGTCCGCGGAGTTGTTGGCGGACCGAGAGGTGTGGAAGGCCGAGGCTGATGCGGATGTGCGGTATTATCCCTTGCCCGTGGCCACGTTGTTTTTACCGGCGGACGGCGAGGACGCTATGCCGGCAATGTTGTACGGATTTGCAAGTCACTTGTGCCCGGCTCGTTTGTCAGGTTCTGAGTGCCACCGATTGGCTGAAACGTTCGAGAAGTACGCGCTTTCGAGGTAGCATGTCGAATACGGAAACTCCCGGCTCGGAACCGGTTGCGGATTTGAAAGTGGGCAAGGGGGGAATATCCGCTCTTTTGATGGTCATGCCCCTGTTTTTCTTGTCCGGGGCCAGCGGCCTGGTGTTCCAGAATCTCTGGATGAGGTCGCTTGTTATCACGTTCGGTTCGAGTCATTTTGCAACCAGCACTGTTTTGGCCGTTTTCATGGGTGGATTGGCGCTTGGAAGTTTCATCGCGGGACGTTTCGTAGACAGAATCAAAGAGACTCGCAAGCTCTTGGGATTGTACGGATTACTTGAGGGTCTGATTGGGTTGTACGGATTGGCCCTGCCCTTATTGCTGGCGCTTTTGCACGGATTCAACGTTTTTGTGTGGACCCGGTGGAATCCCTCTTTTTACACGTTCAGCCTGCTGCGTTTCGTTGTGACGGCCGTTTTCCTGTTGGCTCCGACTACTTGCATGGGCGCAACGCTTCCCATTTTGAGCAAATACGTGTGCGAATCGCGAAGTGAACTTGGGAAACAGGCGGGAACATTGTACGCGGTCAACACTTTCGGCGCGGTTGCGGGCACTTTTGCAGGCGGCTTTCTTTTGATGCCCTTCCTGGGGATGAGCATTACGAACTATACCGCTTGCGGAATCAACATGGCTCTAGCCGCGGCCGCGTTTTTGCTCATGAAAATAAGTGGGGAAAGAAAGGGGAGTTGCTCACATGGTTTTGACCGTGTGGACGGCGCCGAATCAGCTCGAAAACCCGCTGTGGAAAACGGGGGTTTTTCCGGAAAAGCGGGCGCTGTTCGCCCCTTTGTTTCCAATGGCGGAGAAGGAGCGTTGCAGGCCAAGTTGGCAGTGCTGGGTATAGCCGTGAGCGGCGGCGTGGACATGGTTTACCAACTGGCATGGACAAGAACGTTATCGATGATACTGGGATCGTCGGTGTACGCTTTTACATTGATATTGCTCTGTTTTCTCCTGGGACTTGCATTCGGCGGTGGATTGTACGCAAGGCGGTCGGCAACCGGCCCCGGCCAGGTGGCCAACTTGTCGGTCATCCACATAATCATCGCGCTTGCCTCGCTTGTGGGACTTTTGCTTACCGACAAGCTTCCACCCACATTCCTGGTTTTGATGAGAATGTTCAGACTCCACCCTACGAGCGCTTTTGTGAGCAAATTCGTGGTGTCGGCCGCGTTGATCCTGGTTCCGACTTTTTTCATGGGAATGATTTTTCCTGCAACAGTAAAGGTGGCCGCGGAGTCGGGCAAGGATATAGGATGGACGGTCGGTTCGGTATATGCGCTGAATACAGTGGGCGCCATTGTTGGTTCGTTCGTGGGAGGGTTTGTGCTGATTCCCTACCTCGGAATACAGTTGACGATTTCATTCATGATCCTCGTCAATGTTTCGCTTGCCATTGTTTTCGGCGGTCTTAACAGGACTGCCGGCGCTGCCGGAAAGGCGGCGAGATTATTTGCAGCCGTAGCGGTCGCAGTCGGGTTGGCCGTTTTCTTCACTCCATGGAACCTCAATGTCATGATCTCGGGCGTTTTCAGAGTTTCCGTGTATGATGTGGCAGGCAAGGATCCGGGCCGGCATGATCCTGCAGAAGTTTACACTGGATTTCGAGATAGTGATGAGTGGAAAGAATGGTCCGGGTGGGCGCTCCAAAACGTGAAAGGTTTGAGAGGCAGGGCGACGCTGAGGGAACCGCTTGTAGGTTCTGAGCTTGTTTTTTACAAGGAAGGCGTGGTCACCACTGTTTCGATGACGCGGACGATAAATGAAGGTTTCGGGGGAGCCTACTGCTGGGAAACTCTCTCGTTGCAGATAAACGGTAAAGCTGATGCTTCAGTCACCGGAAAGTTCAAGAGGCCGGAAGGAGAGGATTGCAGGGTGCTTTTGGAGGATCCCGTTGCTTTCGGCGATCCGGTCGGTCTATCGGTAGATGGTGATACCGAAACCCAGGTGATGAGCGGTTTGCTGGGTGTCTTCCTGTCGGACCCCGGCCGGACAATGCAACATGCAAACATAGTCGGCTGGGGTTCGGGAATAACCGCGGGAAGCGCGGCCATGACCCCGATAAAGGAGATCGAGGCGGTGGAACTGGAGCGAGAAGTTTTCAGAGCGGCGCGATGGTTTGCAAGATACAATCATGACGCAGACAATCATCCGAAATTGAGGTTGATAGAAGGAGACGGCAGGACTTTTCTTGCAGCTTCACGAAAACGCTACGATTTGATTGTTTCAGAACCTTCGAATCCTTGGATCACCGGGTGTTCGAATCTTTTTACCGCGGAATATTTCAAGCTTGTCAGGGATCGCCTGAGTGATGACGGCATATTCGTACAATGGTTGCAGATATACGAAATATCTCCCAGGAACGTGAAAGTCATACTGAGAACACTATCTTCCGTGTTTCCCGATGTTCACGTTTTCAGGCCGGGGTTCGGACCAGCGGACTTGTTGCTGGCGGCGGGAAAGAAGCCTATTGTTCCGGATTATCAAAGACTTCAAACATGGCTTGAAACCAGCGGTATGGGCGATGAAGCTCGCAGAATAGGGATTCGGACTCCCGAGGACATTTTGATCAGGTCGGTCCTGGATTCTGAAGGTCTCCGGGAGTACGTAAAGGGAGCCAGGCTGAATACCGATGACAATGCTCTCGTGGAGTTTTCAGCGCCCAAGGACATGATCAATTACTACAAGTTCAATCCGCGAGAAATCATAGAATCAATGAAAGCACATGCTCAGCCCATTTCCGGCATCGTTCGGAATGCTCCGGTGGATTTTGATGTCCGCATGGCCCGCGCCTGGGTTATGGCAGGGTTTCCCCAAAACGCCCTGGAGTTTTTGGAGGGTAAAACGGATGAAACCGCGCTCAGGATAGGTCGCAAAGCAGTGTTGATGCTGGGGTCGGAATTCGGGCCTGACACACTCAGAGAATCGGTGGAGGGAGATCTTCTGGCCGAACTCGAGCGGCTGTATGGATTTCCGCGGGCAGAGGCGCTGGAAGAGAGTCTGAGGAGTCCGGTATTAAGGGCAAACCGATCCTTTGGATTCGCGGTGATCGGGAGTTTTCTTTCGGAAAACCTCCAATGGGGGGATGGTCTGCAGTTCCTGTGGGCGGCATGGGAGAGTTGCGAGGGCGATCATTGTTCGGGAATCGGCAGGTTGTTGCTCGGCTGGACCATGAGGGCCGGACTATCCGAACTTGGATGGGAAGTGGCCCGCAAATTGGAAAAACAGCTTCCCGGAGGTTGACGTGTGCACGCGTTATCAAGTATCTTCCGAAACATAAATTCTGCGCGCTTGCGCGATGACTCGATTACAATAACGGATTCGAATGACATGACCTATATGCGGGGAGCAGACACATGAGAGCAAAACTGAGCATATTATCAGTAGTTGTGTTGGGATTGATTACAGGGCTTTGTTTCCATCTTGTCCGAAGCAACACGGATTCCAAAGCTAAACAGTCCGCTGAAGAAAAACTTCAGGGACTGTTTTCCGCCACCTGGGGTCTCATCGAGGGGGATTCTCATGAAGCGGTGCGTAATGCCGCGGACATCACTTATAAATACAGGGGAGAGTTCTTGACATTCATGAGAGACCAGGAGTGGCTGGAAAATTTCCTGGAACTGAAATTGAACGGACTTCCCGAGGAAAAGCGGCCCGACGTGGCCCTGATAATGGTAAGGGAACGGGTTCTTGCGTCTCATGTGCCTCAAGAACTCTTACCGAAATCAAAAATGGAAGGAATGAGCCCCGGGATGACGAACCGTAATGTCGATCTGGTGGTCGCCCGGCAAGTGTTCGAAAGTGAACTCAAGAAGAAAGAAGGCGCACCGGCCGGAGCATTGGTTCCCGCCGGGTGGGAGAACCCGGAAATCACTGTGGGCGAAGTAAAAAAAGGCAAGTATTTTGCCCGGGACCTTCCATTGGCGGTGGCTGCTCCGATAGTGCTCATTCTCGACAGTGAGAAGCAGCCCTCGACATCCGGCACGCCTAGGAGGGTGGGCGCGCTTGTTTTGGCATGGACGAAAAAAATAGACGCGTCCGATGCCGGAGAGGTGGCGGAAAACCTTGCTGGGGACATCGAATTGAGAAACAAGCACTTCTGGGCCGCCTACAAAAGTGACAGGGGTAGACTTCGCGGAGTGCTTTTAATGGCTGAAGAAGAGTTTGAAACAGCGGGAAGGTCGCCGACATTTATGGCCCTGGTGGATAGAAGGGGTGTTGTTCTTCATCGCGACAAAGATACACGGCAATTTGTAGGCGAAAGTTTGGCGGATAATTACATCAGCTTGAATACTGTTCTTTCAACAGGCACGGCCCGTTCCGACATTTGGAGCGCCAGGGAGATGGCTTCCATTGGGTTGAGTGAGGAAAAGGAAGGACAACGCAAGGCGGAAACCGGCACGCGTACAAGTCTCATTAGAATTGGTATGGCTCCATTCATCGGCGATGACGGTAGGGTAATGGGGGGGATATGCGTCGGGTGGAGTTTGAGCGACAGGCGCGCTACGGAAATCGGACAAGATCTGGGAGCAGGCGTAATTTTTCTGGAAGGTGATAATTACGTGGCTTCCAGCAGGGGGTTGCCGATGGTCGGCGGAGAAACCATCTCCAAGCTCATGGCGCGTAGGGTCGAACGGAAAACCTTTGGAAAAGCCGACGGCGCGGTGGAATTCGATGGTTTACAAGCTGTGCCCGTTGAGCTGGGTGGTGGAAGGTATTTCGGAGCAGCCGGAGTCATGGCCGGTTCGGAAAGAGAGGGCATGCACACATTTTTGCTGCTTGTCTCAATGGATGATTTAAAGTCACCGTTCAGGACTTTTTCCTGGGCGCTTCTGTTATTGGGAGGATTAGCTGTTGTAATCGTCTTGTTGATGGTTTTCCTGATGTCGAAGCATTTCCTGAAGCCGATCGATGAGATTTACAACGGAGTAAATGAGGTGATGTCCGGAGACCTAGATTACTCATTTGGTGTTTATTCACGGGAAACAGAAGGTCTTTCATATGCGTTGAATGGGTTGTTGTCTAAACTTCTGGGTCGCCCGGAACCCGACGACGAAGAAGAGCCCGGCGAGGAAACGGACACTCCCCCGGAAGCTACCGTGGAGTTGGGGCCGCTGCCCGATACCACTGTTTCGGCAGCGCAGGAACCCGCGGCTTCACTTGGACGCGAAACCGACGATTCGCATTACAAGAGGGTTTTCGAGGAGTATGTGAGCGCTCTCGACAAGTTCGGAGAAGATATTTCAGCTTTTACCTTTGATGTTTTTCGACAGCGGGTCGACGTAAATGTACGCGTGATAAAGGATCGTTACGAATGCGACAAAGTCAGGTTCGTAGTCGGCGCGGATTCCGAGGGGAAACCCGTGTTGAATCCCCTTCCGATCAAAGGCTGACAGCTACGCTTTCAAGTCTTCCGAAAGCAAACAGGATTTCATTGAGATCCGGACAAAGATGATAGAAACGGGTCTTGACATACTGCTGCTTGCCGACAGTGAGATTCTGAAAAAAGAATCCAAGGTGGGACTGCTGTCTCATGGAGCGGGGGTGGACGGAAAACTGGTCCATTCATCCAGGAGGTTGGTGGAAAAATGCGGGTCCGGTTTGGTTATGCTCTTCGGACCGGAACACGGCATGCGCGGTGAGGCCCAGGATATGGAACCCGTGGAGCGGTATGTGGACCGGGCTACGGGCAGGCAGGTGGTAAGCCTGTATGGAAGTGATGAGGATTCGCTTTCTCCGGCAAGGGAAGCGTTTGATGAATTGGATGTTCTTGTAGCCGACCTTCAAGACGTCGGAGCCCGTTACTACACGTATGTATGGACCCTGGTGCGCTGTCTGGATGTTGCAGCGAATGCAGGTGTAAAGGTGGTTGTATGTGATCGTCCCAATCCACTTGGTGGGGTTGCAATCGAAGGCGCCGGGATCGAAACCGGGTACAGATCATTCGTTGGGGGACACGATGTCTCGGTGCGGCATGGGATGACCATTGGTGAACTATGTCTGATGGTGAAAAAGGAGAGGTCCATAGACGTTGATCTCGAGGTTGTTCCCATGAAAGGATGGCGCCGCGACATGCTGTTCGAGGACACGGCTCTTCCCTGGGTGCTTCCGTCTCCCAACATGCCTACCAGGGACACGGCCCTTGTGTACCCGGGCGGTTGTCTGGTGGAGGGCACTCAGTTGAGCGAGGGAAGGGGGACCACGCGCCCGTTTGAAATCATGGGCGCAGAGTTCATCGATCCGGATAGATTGGTGGAAACACTGTATCGCCTGGACCTTCCGGGAGTGCTTTTTCGTCCGGTGTATTTTCAACCCACGTTTCAGAAGTCGGCGGGAAAAATATGCGGCGGAATCCAACAACATGTGACGGATCCCGCAGCGTACAAATCCCTGCTTACAGGGGTTTCTTTTCTCTGGGCCGTGCGAAAACTCTGGCCCGATGAGTTTAGATGGCGGACTCATCCGTACGAGTTTGTTGGTTCGATTCCCGCTGTGGATCTCCTGACCGGTTCCGATAGATTCAGAACGATGCTGGAAAATGGGGCTTCACCCATGGATATTTCCGAGACTTGGCGGGCCTACGAAAAGGAATTCAGCGCAAGAAGAGAGGAATTTTTGCTCTATCGATAGACCGTATGAACCTTGAAACGGTTCGGTTCATTTCTCCAAGAAGGAATAATTGCAGTGGAGGAACAACGGAAAAATGGACATGCACAAAAGATTGCACTGTTCGGCGGCAGCTTCGATCCTCCGCACGTGGCTCACCAGATGGCATGTCTGTATGCGAGGGAGGTGGGCAAAGCCCACCAGGTCTGGATGGTTCCGTGCGCTCTCCATCCTTTCGGCAAGCCCCTGACTCCTTTTGAACATCGCGTAGCGATGTGCGGTTTAGCCGCATGTGGACTCAAGGGTGTGGATGTTAGCCGGGTGGAAGAGGACTTGCCCGGGCCGAACAGGACCTTGGATACGGTCCGACACCTATATGACAATCACCCGGGTTTCAGGTTCATGTTGGTCGTGGGTTCCGATATTCTGAAAGAAACCCACAAGTGGTACGGGTGGGACGAACTAGTGAAACTGGTGGATCTTCTTGTCGTCGGGCGGTCGGGGTGGGGGTCGGGAGACCATGATTTCAAGCTTCCGGATGTTTCATCATCATCCATTCGGAGAAGGCTGTCAGAAGGGCTTCCCGTGGATCACTTGGTGCCGGGACGGGTGCTGGATTACATTCGGAAAAACAGACTCTATTCAAAAGAAAAATCCCCTTTTTGAAATCGTTTCGACGAAAACGGGAGCGATGCCGATACGCTGGTTTCAGTGATTTCTTTCGCTTCCGTCCATCAGGTCTCTCAACTCATCATATTTATGCTGCAATTCCCTCTGCAAAACATCTATCTCGGCCAGCAGGTTTGTAATGCGGCGATCCGTTTCCTGATTGATTATTCGGAATCTTTGACTTGTCGATACCGGGCGGGTGGTTCCGGAAGGAATTTTCATTGGAGGCAATGTCGGCGCTTGGAAAACATATTTTTCAATCTCCAGCCACGACTTTGCATCCATGTTCAGGTAGCGGATCCCCAAACCGATCTCTTCATCACTTCCGGTTTGAGGTTCAATCCTTGTGACCTGAGCAAAGCAGGATACCAAAAGTTTTCCGCCGTATGAAAACTCGAGTTCTACCTGGTCGCCCAGTCTGAGTAAAAGGCCGGTTTTTACAAAAAGGCCTCCGGAAGATATGCGCAGAATTTCCGTTGGGCTGCGGACATCGTCATAGACAATGGTCACACTGAGAACCATCTCGTCTTCCGAACCATGGAATTGACCGGGAGCCGTCTCTTCGATTTTAAAACTCATATTCAAGAAATCCTTCATAGATCCTGGAAAAACTTTGTAACCTGCATGACCTCCTACACTATTCATGCGCACTGTTTTCCGCAAGTACAATTTAGCCTCTAACTTGATTCGAATTGGGTACTGGCGGAAACAGATGAGCTGTTGTAAAGTGCCTCGGAAACCGATTTGATGCAGAGATGAGGAAGCGCGGCGATGAGAAAGATATCGGGAAAGGAACAAGTTCGACATGGACGATAAACGAAATGAAGAGGACAAGGGACAAGACAAGGGTCGGAAGTCCGAACAGGATTCTGTGAAAAGCGAAGATGAAACAAAACGGGCCGCTGGAAAGAAAGAAAATGATAATAAGACAAATATAAAACCGGGATTAGGGGAAGAACAGGGTGATGTGACGGGCGCGGGAAAGACCGTTACCGATGGGGGGGAAGAAGAGAATAACGATAATTTGGGAGAGACGCAACCTACAGAAGAGATGAAACGTGAGAGCGCGGGGAGTTCGGAGGTCGGTGAAGAAGAAAGGGGTTTCTTGACCGGGGAAAAAGAAGATTCAGGGGAATCGGAAAAAAAGAACCGGGTGGATCCATGGGAAAAATGGGGGGAATGGAGGAGTTCGAAAAAGGACAGGAAAACAGGTCAGGATGGAGCTTTTGCAAGGGGACGCGGGTTCGTGGAAGGCATGGTTCCCGACGGGTTAAAAAAGCTCTTGTATGCAGGAATCGGTGCGCTGGTATCAGGGGAAGAGGGCGCCAGGCGCATGGCGTCGGATCTCTCCCTGCCAAAAGACGCGGCCGGGTATCTTCTCGCCCAGGTCCAGAGCACCAAGAGAGAGCTTTTCAGGATCATTGCGGGGGAGATAAGGGATTTTTTGGAAGGTATAAATATCGGTGCTGAAATCCAGCGGATTCTTACCAGCCTGACATTCGAGATTAAAATGCAGGTGCGTTTGAAGCCGAGCAAGAATGACAATGGTGTTCGGCCCGAAGTGAAAGGTAAAGTCAAGGTGCTGCCGCGAAAAAAGCGGAGAAAAGACCAAAAGGAAGAATAGACATTCGTAAAGATCCGGGAATCAGGAGAGAGGAAAACACCCCATGGTGATGAAATTCGGAAACCACGGTTTTGCAGGCTTTTGTGGAGTGCAAAATAGAGGAAAGAAACACGGCTGTTCGGCATCGGCGGCTTCATGGATGTTTGCATTCACCTTTGTGATTGCATTCGCAGGTTCAGCGGTCGCCCGCCCCGCCGAAGTCCAAGACGCTTATCGTGAATACGAAAACAGCGAATATGAAGAAGGGGTAGACGATACTGAGGGTGAAACGGAAACGTATGAGGGGGACGAAGAAAGCGTCGGACGTGATGTGTCCGACGCCGAAAAGGAACGCGTTGATGAGCCGGCAAAGGAAGTGTCGGAAACCGAGGTCGGGGCGGATGAACATCAGGCAGGGGAGGTAGCGCGTGTTGATGATGAACCCGAAAAAATACCGCCGGAGCCGGATGATGACGATGCCGAGCCGAAAAAGAAGAAAGACACGGGTTTTTCTTTTGGAAGCTATGGCCGCGTGTCGGGTGCGGGAGACGGTCATGGAGCGTCTGCAAAACCCATTAACATCGTGTCCCATGGAACCCGCCTGGAGGAGTCCACTTATTTGGAATTGGATCTTTACTACAAGATGAGACCGATGAAAGGGGTAGTGGTTCGGACCGTTACGACTCTGGGCTTCAAGGATGACCTGTTTCATTACAGCGGGGACTGGACTTCCGCTATGGCCATAAGGAATCTTTATCTCGAAGCCACGGGGTTGTTTCACGAGGGGCTGACCATGTGGGCGGGATCCAGATTGTACCGGGGCGATGATATATACCTCCTGGATTATTGGCCGCTCGACAATTTAAATACCATAGGGGGAGGGTTGAGGTTCAGGCATCTCGGAATAATTGCGGACCTTCACGGGGGAGTAAATCGTTTGAGAGATTCGTTTCAGCACCAGGTGGTTCCGGTTCCAGGACTTAACAATACCTCGGAAGACGTGACTTTGCTGGATCGCCAGCGTTTTATCGGGAGTATGAAGGCGGGTTACTCTTTTGGAGGGAGAAACGGTAACTTGGGACTCAAGGTGTTGGGTTACGGCGAAATTCACAGGATGGGTTCGGGTACCTATAACGCGCATCTTGATGATGAACGTCGGATTGATCTGCCCTCGGACCAGGGGTGGCTTATAGGAGCGCAGCTGGGAGCATGGGGTTTTGGCCAGAGAGCCACGCATGCCAACTTGTTTGTGCGTTATGCTGAAGGTCTCGCAGCGTACGGGGAAATGGCTGTTCCGTGGGGATTCAGCAACGATCGCACAACGAGTGGGGCGAAGGAATTCCTGTTGGCCTTATCTGGTAATTACGAATGGAGAATGCTTGGAGTCATGTTTGGTGGATATCTGCGCTATTTCAAGAAAGCGGGGGTTAATGAAATCGATTGGGACAACGGCTGGGAATACATCCTGACCGCCAGGCCGCATGTATCGCTTCACAGGAATTTCGCGCAGGCATTTGAAGTGTCATACCAGGGAAAGCGGCCTTTCGGTCCCGAACCGAGGACGGAGACGATACAGCGCCCGGGCATAACCAAGCTTTCGGTTATACCGGTCGTTAAATTCGGCAAGGGCACATATGACCGCCCCCAGTTTCGTTTTGTTTACACGATGGCGCTGGTCAACGAGGGAGCGCGCCTCATATACAACCCGGAAGATCCGCGGTTCGACCGGCGGGTGCAGCATTACATAGGTCTTCAGGCCGAGTGGTGGTTTAACAGCACCTACAGGTAGGACACAGGCAGGAGAAGAATGTTGGTGTTGAAACTGTGGTTTGTAACGCCATTTAGAAAGGTTTTAAGGAGTCAGTAAATGTCGGGAATTATTACAGCAATTAAAAGATATCACCATCCGGTTTTTTGCCTGCTGGTGGCAATGGCCGCGGTTTCCTGCGTAGACGCTGCCAAGTACAATGATCGCGAAAGCATTACCCCTGTCTACATTGAGGATTGGAGAGACGAAGTCATCTACCAGATCTTTGTGGACAGGTTCGCGGACGGAGACATCAACAACAACTTCAACGTGGACAAGAGTGCCCCGGGGAGGTATCACGGCGGCGACTGGCAGGGGATTATCGACAAACTGGGATACCTGGAGGATCTTGGAGTTACGGCTATCTGGATCAGCCCGGTAGTAAAGAACGTGGAAGAGGACGCTGGTTATGCTTCTTATCACGGGTACTGGACACAGAACTTCCTGGAGGTGAATCCGCATTTCGGGGATCTTTCCAAGCTCAGGGAACTGGTCGATGAGTGTCACAAGAGGGACATAAAGGTCATTCTTGATATCGTTACGAATCACATTGGACCGCTTTTTTATTACGACATGAACGGAAACGGCAGGCCCGATGATTTTCTGATAGGCGGAGGAGGCACTGCGTACGGGTCTAACAACCAGGATTTTTCATCCAACCTGACAAGGACTAGCGAATGGGATCCCGAGTACGACTCTCGTGGGGTCCAGGGGTTTACTTCGCTCGGAGAATTCGGTCCTGCGCCGGTTCGATGGGTATACGAGCCCGAAATCAACCGGGTGCCGCCCCAGCCGCCCGAGTTTCAGAATCCTGAATGGTACAATAGGAGGGGTAGGGTGACGGTTTGGCGTTACGAGCAGGAAGCGTGTCAATTCATTTGTGACAAGCCTGAAAATGATTGCGACGGTTCGGTCTACTGGTGGAATGTACCTGAGTGCAGAAGCTATATAAGAGAGCAGGAGACAAAGGGTGATTTTCCCGGCGGACTCAAGGACCTTGATACGACCCGTCAGGATGTGAGAGACGCTTTGTTCGAGGTTTTCGCTTACTGGGTGGAAACAGCGGATTTTGACGCTTTCCGCATAGACACGTTGAAGCACGTGGAACACGAGTTCTGGCAGGACTTCTGCCCTCGGATGCGCGCTCATGCAGCGGCCCTCGGAAAAAGAAATTTTTTCATGTTCGGGGAAGCCTTCGACGGCAACGACGAATTGCTGGCAAGTTACGTGGGAGACGACCAGGTGGACTCTGTTTTCTACTTTTCGCAAAAATACATCGTGTTTGATGGTGTTTTCATTGGTGGAAATCCCACAAGGCACATCGAGGATCTCTGGAAACAAAGGCTCGGCGATCCCTCCGATCCAGGTTATGTTCCTCTCTACACCGATACGCCGAATGCAGGCGGCCCGGTGGATGAAGACGGAAACCTTGTGAGTCCTCGACAGCTGATGGTTAACTTCATAGACAATCACGACGTGGAAAGGTTCAGGTTCCGTTTCGACGACACAAGGGCTCACCACAATGCGTTGTTTCTTTTGCTGACCCAGGATGGGATACCCTGCATTTATTACGGAACCGAGCAGCGTTTCAGCGGTGGAAACGACCCGTACAACAGGGAGGACATGTGGCTTTCGGGTTATGACACGGAAAACGGCACATTCCGTTTTATGCAGACGCTTATTCAACTCAGAAAAGATCTCGCTCCTTTGCGAAGGGGAGACCTGCGCATAGTGTGGTCTACCGAGACCCCGGCCGACGGGCAGAGTGACGACGCGGGGATTTTCGCGTTTGAAAGGACATACAAGGGCGAGACAGTCCTGGTCGTGGTCAATACAAGCAACAACAGGACGTCCAGGCCTTACAATAACGGTTATTCAATGCAGACTTCTTTTCCGGCCGGCACCACTCTGGTCAACATGCTCTGCGAACAAGGTCCCGATGGTGATTACGGGGCGCATATATGCAGCGAACAGGAGAGGGCGCAGCAGACGTATACCGTGGGAGCCGGAGGCGTCCTGGGACAGTCCCTGCAGATTCCGCCACGAAGCGGCGTGATCCTGGTTCGGCAGAATTGATCATATGAAGTACATTCTCAAAATAGTCTTGCTATTATCCTCAATCGCCATGCTTGGTTGCGGAGTCAGTTTTCGTTTCGGAGAACCGCCCCAGGTACCTTCTGCCGAGGTTGGAGCAGATCCGGTGAAGACATGTTACGAAAGAAACCGGATACAGGTTCGGCCGGCAACCGCGATCTGGGTGGATCGATCAGGTACAGGGGATGTTTCTACCGTTCACCGTTATCAAGGAGACGGTGTGGCGTTCTACATGGACGGGAGCAGAAAGAACGCTGATGAGATCCTGGAGATGATGGCTGATCCTAGGATATCGGATTTATACACCGAAACCTACGAAAGGGCTGAAAAGCGGGGTTTTGCGCACAAGCTGGCGGGCTGGATCCTGACGGGAACCGCGGCTGCGGCACTCAGTTCAGGAACAGGCTTGCTGGTGGCGGGCGTTTCGCAAGAGCCTCGGCACAAGAGCATGACATTCGGCGGAGCGGCATTGATTGTGACCGGTCTTGTAGCCGTGATTCCGGGCGGGCACTTGCTTCGCAGCGGCTACAAACATTCCCACCTGGCGAAAGCACATAGGACAATCTTCATCTCGCCGGATCTGAAGAAGAACCTCTCGCGGTCGATAGATTATTACAACGAGCAGGTGATGACGAAATGCCGGGCTGCCCACAAATCTCCTTAATTTCTCCGGCCGATGATCCTTGCCGTGAATAGAGCGGTTTCGCATTCATTTTCTTACGAATAACGGAAAACTGAAATTGCTGGGCGAACGGACTGCTATTTGGTAATCTAAGCAATGATTTGGATTTCAGGCAAGAGGTGATGAGCATGAAAACAGTTCAGCGGTGGGGTTTGTCCGGGTTTCGTAATCCTGGAGTCGCAACATGGGTGTTGTGGGTGCTTGCATTCATGTGGATTGCGGTGGGGTGTGGTGGTGGTGGTCCGGGTGGACCTGTTTGCGGAAACGGCATCTGCGAAGAGGGTGAAAATCCCATTAATTGTCCGGAGGATTGCCACGGGCCTTATTGCGGAGACGGAATTTGCGATCCCGAAGAGTCTGCCGCCGTGTGCCCGGAGGATTGTTATTGCGGAAACGGCACCCTTGAAATGAGGGACGGAGAAGAGTGCGATGGTTATGACTTTGGTGGAGTGACTTGCATGGATCTCGGTTGCGAGGGCGGTGTGCTGTCGTGTACTTCGAATTGCAGGTTTGACCTGACAAATTGCATAGGATGCTCGCCGGTTTGCGGTAACGGAAGAGTTGAAGGGGACGAGATGTGTGACTGCGGTCTTGACCCCCATAACCTGCCTCCGGGCTGTGATGCAATAAACGGTGAGGGAATTTGTTCGGCGGATTGCACCTTGGAGCGCTGGTGCGGCGACGGGATAGTGGATCACGATTTGGGGGAGGAATGTGATTGCGGGAATGACCCCACTGACCTGCCTTCTGGATGCAGCGCTCCAAACGGTGGACCGGAATGCACGGAGGATTGTACTATACCGAATTGGTGTTTGTCGGAAATATGGCAACGTTGTGATCCTGGCAAACCCAACGCTTGCTGTCCCGATGATTGGGGGAGGGAAACCGAGTGCTCCACTATTCTCACCACTCCCTACTGCTTGCTGCCTTGCAATGATATTTACGATTGCAATTTCAACGATCGATGCTCGAGCGGAGGATATTGCGTGAATTCATATTGCGGCCCCATGCTACCGGGTGGAGCCCAGATAAACGGTGAGTGTTTTGTTTCGGGCGGAGGTGCGGGTATCTGTATTCCGCTGGGACCGGCAGCGGATAATGTCGGGATTTGTATCGAGCACGGCACGAAAATGCATGGAGAATCTTGTGATGACTTCTCGTCCTTGGATAATTCCAATCAACCCAGGACAATGGATTTCGAGCGTTGCAACTCAGGTTATTGTTCGGGGGGAAGCTGTTTGGCGTTTTGCGATTCCGATCATGTCTATGATAACGGCGATACTTGTCCGGCCGGGAGCAATTGCCTGGGATTGAGTTATTTCTACCGTGAAAACCCGCTCGATCCTTACGACAACCACTTGCAGGGTCGCCGGTGGGCGGAGTTCGGCGTCTGTTTGCCCCAAAGCCTTGATGCTGCGGTGGGAGCGTACAACTGTGACCTTGTGACGGGTCAGCTTCTGAGCGACAAAACCAAGACCTGCCTTCACTTCGGTGAGGGATTGATTTGTGAGCCGTATTTGATTCCCGGATGGTACGATGACACTTTGAATGCGGAGGGAGTGGAGGCTTTGGGATCGCTCATTGGAGCTTGTCGTGAACGTGAGCACCCGGAAAACCCGGTGTTCAGAAACCTATGGGATGAATGCAATTCGAACGGCGCGGATGTATGCCCCCCCGGCTCTCGCTGTCTTTCCGACGGACCATCCGATTACCGATGTCTTCCTTTCTGTGATACCGCGAATGATAATTGTACGTCTATCGGGGGACTTCCTCCGAACGTGTCATGCGAGTCGCTTTCTTCATGGGAGACAGCAACTGAACCTTCACCTTCAAGGCTGGGAGCTTGTGTTTGTCCTCCTGCAGGATGCGAGTGAACCTTCGAGTGAAACACGTTCACATTGAACGCGGATCCATATTGCCACGGGCTTTTAGATGAAGGGGCCTTTGGGTTCAGGCGGCGCCGACTTTCTAAGGGTCTTTCTCACCAGTGCTGCAACAGCGCGCGAGGTGTCGTCAAGCCCGTCTTCCACCACTGTTCTTACATGTGCTTGGGTTTCGTCCATGCTTTGCAGCACCACTTCGCCGAAAATATCCAGGAGTCTTTCAATAGATGCGACCGGATCCTTTGGGGGAGGCTTGAAACCCGTTCGGTTTTCCCATGTCGTCTGCACGAATTGCCCGATTGCTCGGAGCATTGCAGGTTCCACTACCGGGCCAACCATGCGAAGAGCGTGCTTTGCAAGGCCGAGAGGTCGGTCGCGGTCCACCTCTCTCCTATAGGCTTTGAAATGGTCCTTGTTGTCTACGAACTTTATTTGTATGCGCTCATTCCTGTTTTCATCTTCGGTGATCAGGATGATGACATTTTCGGTTATCGAACCCCAGATGCCCAGGACAAAAATGTTTATACCCGCTTCGTCGGGTCGTAGATCCGGGATGAAGTCGGTGTCGAGGTAGAACCTGACAACCATGACGAAAAAGACCACCAGTTTTTCCGCGAGTTCCGGAAATTCGCGAAGCAGGTAGGCATGTTCAGGTTTGGAAAGGTCTTCAAGCGAAACCTTGTGCAGCAGCCGTTCTCCCGGAGGAATGTAATCGGCCCGGCCCTGGAAACAGTAGAAAGTGGTGTTTATGCGCCGATAAGAACAAGCCGAACCGTCTTCGACCTTTACACCCCCTCGTAGCATGTAGTTGAAAAGTTGGGTTTGCAGAACTTTCAGAGTTGTTTCAAGTTCGTTTTCTGAAAGCACCGTCCGAAGGCTTTCCAGGAGTCCCCGGCGGTAAAGAGCTGCGCTCACGTCAATGTTGGTTCTGTCCGGGAAGCCGGCGCGCAACATGTGAAATATAAAACCGGATACCAGGCGCGCCATGAGTCTCGTGGTCGTATTGTTGAGATATCCCGATACGGGCTCGACGTCATAAACAGGGTAGTCGTGATGGAAACTAAGAACCTGTTCCGATATGTGCCGCAGGAGGCGGCCGCCGATCTTTCCGGATATTGAAAGTGGAAGATTCTTGTTTACGTCGCGGAAAAAAATTTCCGAAATTTCAGCGTTGGTCTTGTTAATCTCTTCGAACTCTTCGCCTTCGTAATCTGTTGACGGGGCGTAGACGTTGATTTCGGGAAGTAGAAAGTTTTCATCGCCGTGTTTTCTGAAGCAATCTTCAATGACTTCTCGGGCGTCTTCCCACCCCATCCTGGGATGCCTGGATCCCAAAAACCAGCGCATTGTGTCTCGTATGCCCACCGTGATCGGTGCAGAGAAAAAATTTCTGAGCCTTTCCTCAACAGCGCGGTCAATAGGATTTGCGCGAATGCTTTTCTGAAGGTTATCCAGTTCGGTGAAGTTCGAGAGGCGGTTTTTAAAGTAGGCATCTTCGGTCAGGATTTCGTAAGTCGTAAGCTCCCGGCGGGATTCGACTTCGTTGATCAAAAAAACGGCTTCTTCATCACCGGGTGGAAGGTGCCGGATTCGACCTGTTACAAAAGATTTCACGGAATCGACTATGGAAGGCGCAAACTGTTCCGAAGGCGGTCCGAAAGAAAAGTACGGGATTTCCCGGCAGGCTTCCGTTGCATCCTGCACGGTTTTTTCAAAAGAAGGGTGAAGATTATAGCCGACTTTTCCAAAAACCTCTGAAACGTCGCTTCTCCTTATCACAGCTTCTTCCTTGCCGCCGAGACGCATTATGAAATAATCGATATTCCCCCTTTTGAGCAGGTACTTGGAGGAAAGTTCTTCCGAGAAATCCGCAATCTGCTTTTTTCTCCTGGATGGGTTTCTGCCTGAGATTCGAATCCACTCTGCCAAATGCTTTTCGAGAATATCTTTTCTAAGTTTGAAAACTTCTGTGTGCGACCCGCCCGAACTGCCGGGGATCAGGTGTTCGCCGGCTTTC
Organism: Myxococcales bacterium; assembly: GCA_007131745.1. The sequence goes on along the minus strand of SLPX01000154.1, from coordinate 37,346 downwards.
AAAAGACCTCTTAGAATGGTCATGGTATCCAACGACGAGAAAGACATGGATGATCCTTCCTGTTGAAATCGAGTCTTTCGACCCATTGTTGATGTGGTTCGAACCGGTCAAGCGCTCATCGATTCGACGGAAATACTAACAGAGAATAAGAAGGAGAAATTACGAGGAATTATGCCAGAGTTCGAACTCTTTCTCAAACATTGTATTGTGCGAGGGTAGGGCACCTTCCTCCATATACGTTTGATCAGCGCGCGTAATCAGGTTATACTTAGGGAGCGTGTAAAGCCGTTGCGTTCTTTCCTGCAGGTTGAGCCGCATGAACAAACATTCCAGTTCGGAGAAGCTTAATCAATGAAAAACAAGTTATTCTTCTTGTGCAGTCTTTCGATTCTGCTTTGGACTGCAGGCTGTATGGAAACCGACCCGGGGCAAACCGATGAACAGTGGTCGGCTACAAGTGCACTCCCCGGGGCCATTTCGACGACCGGTGATCTTCCATCCAATGTAATCCCCTTGGATTCCAATGGAATGGCCATGAATCGGGAGAATTTCAATCGAGCCTACGGGTACGTTGTTCTTCCGGAGGGATGTACCGGGCTGGGAGTGCCTGATCCGGCGCGATGCGACTACTTTACAATCGTAGATCCGGATTCCACAACCCGAATTCCGAGTCGTTTCAAGAGCCGCACACACATGACGATGGCGGTAAACACTCTCTTTTTGAATTTCGACGGAGCGGATCTCACATCATCTTCATTCGGCGACAACGCTACGGAGAACGAATCCTCAGTTCTTGGGATGCAGTGGCTTTCTTCTGCGACAATACCTCCATTCGAGCCTTCGGATTATTACGAACTCAGGGATTACCCGACACGTGCGGATCAATTGCACGCGGTGGCCGGACATGTGCGAAGACTCTTTGCGCCGTTCGATGTAGACGTTGTCATAGAGCGCCCGAGATCCCACATACCGTACACTATGATCATGGTGGGCGGCAGCCCTTCGCTGCTGAACTTGCCGCGGGGAGTTCTGGGGGTGGCTCCCATGGATTGCGGACACACTGCCAAGAAAAGCATAGCGTTTGTTTTTCCTGAAGATATTCACACTACCGGGTTGCTTGCGAGCACGATAGCTCACGAAGCCGGGCATACGTACGGGCTTCATCACATAGATAACACGGAAGGTATAATGTACCCGGCCGCCATGGATAATGACTCATACTGGGAAGCGGGGTCTACAACTGACGGCAGGGCCTGCGATGGTTCTTATCACCAGGATTCATACGCCTTGTTGGGTGAAAACCTGGGTTGGAGAATGCTCAATGGAGATCCATGGGTTCAATTCGGGTATCCGGGAGACGGAGCGGTTCTTGTTTCGCTGAGCGAAGTGTTTCCCATTACCGCTGATGAATCCATCGTGGAAAGGGTGGAATTGAGGGTAAACGGAATTACCTCCGGAGGAGCGGACTGGTTCGATCTGCTCATGGGCGTTGGGGGTCTCGAGGAAGGGGTTAATATTCTTGAATTGACCGGTTTCGATCACCCCGATCACAACGGCGCGGTGCGTACATTCACTGCATCAATCCAAGTCACCATCGATCCTGCGTGTGTGGAGGAAGAAACCTGCACGGAAGGGAAGAAGGCCGTGGGACAGCCTTGCTCGGAGCCTGAGGAATGCGCAACAGCCCTCTGCGCGGAAGATGCTCTCACCGGGATCCGGGTCTGCTCGAAACCGTGCTCCATTGCTAATCCCTGCCCATGGCCGGTAGGAGGCTGGGACTACTCTGTGCACTGGACCCGCTGCCTTTGCGAAGATCGGGATCCGTTTTGCTGTAATCCCTACATGGAAGATTGCAGCTCAAACGGAGAAAACGGTGGGGGCGGAGGTGTTGATTGTACCGACCCGGAGTGGGCCGATACGGAGCATTGCATGCAGGGGGAACCTCATTTCAAAGGTTACTGCGGGATCGGAGATGATCCGTTGATAATCCACAGGGTGAAGCATCAGAATTTCGACGCAGGAGGACTTAAGTTGGAGGGTTGCAGCGCCGCGGGATCATCATCTTCCTGGACGGTTTTTGTACTGCTCGCGTTGTTTGGAATCATCTCTCTCCGCCGGCGTGTACATAACCGGCCTGTCTGAGATTCATTTGCATCAATTCATCGGAAGTCTTGGAACGTTCGGATGATTCGGAATCCAACCACGCAGATCCTCTGAACGGGGACTGCCATACATACAAGCCGGGATTTTCCGGACTCATGACCGCCGGCTGTTTTCCTGATTCAAGGTTCGCTGCGTCCGAAATGCTCAGAACCGGTCGCTTGAGAAGCTTCAAACCGAAAGGTCCGGCCCTGTAGCCGGGGCCGTCCAGTATGACTCCATCACTTTCCAATTCCAGTTCCGCCTCGCACGCGGGCGCTGCCGTCCAGTCAAAGCCAGTGCATTCGCTTGTCGCAGTCATGTCCACGTGAAGACCGCGGCTTCCCTCCCCGAGGTAGTGCAACCCGACATTCCCGCGAACACTCCAGACCATGAGCTCGGGATTTTCGCAGGAATATACGATGCGACCGCTGACCCGACGTTCTTCCGGGCCCGCGCACAGGCGCAGATGATAGCCGCCCGTGGACTTTGTGACGGAATCGCCGGGTTTTTGGGTGAAACTGAGGTTTTCAAACGCGCTCTCTCGGCGGATTCGACGCATGGCCTTGCGGAGCTTTTTCAAGATGTCAGGGCGTTGCCTGGAAATGTTGTTCAGTTCATGCGGATCTTCATCAAGATCAAACAACTCTTCGGGTCGATCGAAAGTCCGTCCCCTGAAAACGTATTCCCTGCTTTCGTGATCTCTCCATATGTACTTGTATCTATCGGTTCTGAGAGCGTTTATGTGAAAACCTTCGGCATATACATAACGTTCGCTTGAAATGCGCTTTTCAGTATTCTCCACTTCCGACTCATGCGTCTCCACAAATCGACCGGCTCCAGGTATCATGGACATGAAACTCTTTCCGGCTACGGGATTCATCTGCGGCAACCCGAGAAACTCCAGCAGGCTGGGAGCAAAATCTATTCCGCGTACAATCTCATTTACTTCGAAATCTGCAGGAAGCTTTCCCTTGCGGGTCCAAACCATTGGAACTCTCAGGACTTCGTCCCACACCGATCTTGCATGCTGATGCAGCATGTTCATGTTGTAATACGGAACATGGTGAGCGTGTCCCGGGTGAAAGACCTCCCCGTGATCAGAGGTCAGGACGACAAGCGTATTTTCGTCCAACCCAAGTTCCTCGAGCGCTTCCATGAGGCTGCCCACCTCTTCATCCATTTCGTTTGCGATCTGCAGGTAAGCCCTCATGTGAAGGCTCATCTCCACGCCTTCATCCAAATTGAACCGCCGGGCTGTATCCCGAGTGTCCTTGTTGTATCCGTGAAGCGTTTCGTAATGCACAAAGAGGAAAAACCTCCTGTCCCGGTTTCTTCTCAAAAAATCTATTGCAGCTCGCGTCATGGCCGGGCTGTCGTCTCTTCGGTGCCTCACGTCGGTGAAGTTCGAAAAACCAAGGTCGACTCCCACGTTGACATAGGGAAACGAAAAGAAGTTATTCATGACGGAGAAAACCTCGAATCCGTGATTTTCGAGTTTCAGTGGAAACAGCGGCGCTCTCAATCCGTAGAACCTCTCCTTGACTCCGTCGCGAAAAGCGAACCGGTCCGCTGCCAGACCCAGCGAAGAAGCATAGTTGGAAGCGAACTTTGCAATGAGAGAGTTTCTCGTAAATGATCCGTTGCTGAAATAGTTTGTGAATCGCACCCCGTTTTGAACCAGCCTGTCCATGTTCGGAGTTACTGCATGTACTCCTTCAAGCGCTCCCACTCCGTCGGGACGTAAAGTGTCGACAAGGATTACCAAAAGATTGTCTCCCCCGCGCTTCCCGTCCGCCCATATCTTAGGATCCATCCACAGGCCGCCGCCATCGTACCCGTATACCGACAGGCGCAAAGTCACCCTGCGTCGGCCCCATTCCGCCAATGACAAACGAACGGGCGGAGACCAGTCCATGAAATTCTCGTGCGTCACTTCTCGCGACCATATTTTCCCGCTGTCACGGCCGGATTCAAGTTCGATGACAAAACGGACGGGAGTTCTTTCGAGTTCATGTCTCGGCAAAACTGCAACTCCGAACTCAAGGACCGCGTTCTCAGGAAGGTCCAGAGTAAACTCTATGTCGGATCCCTTGGAAGCCCCTTCCATTTCATGGCGATCACATTCTTCATTTCCTGTTGACGATTCGTTTTTAAAAACCTTTGAATTTTCTCCGGTATTCCATCGGCTCTCTTCATTGCTCCTTCTCTGATGGAATCTTTTACGCGATTTTTTTTCGGCAAGAGGAGCAAACAAGGCTGTCCTGGACTCGTATACCCCGTCGGTCCGGCTCCATTGCCGCTCTCCCGATCCCAAGCGTTCCCGTTTCTTTCGTACAGATTCCCCATCCTTCATGTAATTCAATACATCCGGATTGCGGAAAGCTACTTTTAAACGCAGGTGAGCCATGGAAGCGGGCAGATTCGCGTGGGGATCCAGCATTTTTCTCCAGTGTCGCTGAAGGGAGCGATATGCTCGGGCCGGATCAGGCCCCCGGTAACGAGCCGACGAAAGACTGTCGACCAACCGGTAAACCAATACTTCACCATTTGCACCGGGAGTTTCCCCGTTATGTGATTCGATTCCATCCGACCCGCTCGATCCGTCAACAAACGCTCCCTTCAAAATGCCGGCCAAAAACACTTCTTCAGGATCTTTACGCGCTGCCCTCAGCAACAACGAGGCTGCTGCAAGGGAAAGAATAAACCCTGCAAGCGAAGATGGACCGACAACCATGAAGACCCTAGAGGGGGGGCGGTGGATTTTGTGGGGATATCTCCCGGATCCACACCTCGCCGGATTGCTGCAAGGTTCAGTTATTTTTTGGCAAGACATAGCCGCCTCTGTATACGTTTTTCGGATCTTCCAACAACCAGCCCTTCAATTTGCTCCATAGCATGTTTTTGATCTCCGGTTTCTCGCTGGAAAGATCCGTCTCGTTGAGAGGATCTTTTTCAATATCAAAAAGCTGCAAGTCCACTCCGTCTACAAGAGGGCGATAAATCAATTTCCAGTTACGGTAGATTACACAGCGGTGTTTTGCAGCGATGACCAAATTGCGATATTCATCCTTTAAGCTGATTTCATAACCTCTTTCTGCATCAACCTCCATAAGACCTCCCAATACCTCGGGATAAAAAAGCCTGTCGCTGGAAGACCACCCCTCTCCTTCAAGAGTGAACCACAGCCCGGTTTCAGAATAGGCTGCTAAATCAAAATCATTTTTGCTTCCTTTAATCAAAGGGGTCAGATTCTCTCCTTCGGAATACTTCATGGGAATTCCGACGGAAGCCGCCAAGGTCGGAGCCAGGTCCACATCCCTGACAACCGAATGCACGACTTTTCCTTTCGTCATTTTAGGTATGTAAATCGCAAGAGGTATCCGCAACGCCGACTCCCCGCGCAAATGATCCCCGTGGCCCATTCCCAGGTCTCCTTCGTAAAGCGTTTCACCGTGGTCTGCGGTGATCACAACGATGGTTCTGTCTTCGATCCCGAGCCGTCGAAGCTCTTGTAATATGCCTCCGAGGGCGCGATCCACGGATGCAACAGCGCCTCGGTATAATCCTCGCACCTGTCCAATGTCCTCTTCGCTCACTGTTTCCTCGCCGGGCATCCGGGTTTTTCCGTACTTGTATGGGCCTCTGTACGAATCATCAGTAAACATCCTGTAATACGGATAGGGCGCGGCATAGGGAAAATGAGTAGCAGAAAAAAAAGCGGTGAGAAAAAACTTGCGGTTTCTACTCAAACTTCTCAGTTTTCTCCTAACCCTGGCCTCCAATTCAAAAGGGTCCGCTGCATCGGGAAACCCGTCTACAACCGGGAAAAGATTCCTGCCGAACGAATTCACAATGTAAGGAAGAAGATGCACATGAATTCTCAATGCCTGCTGTTTTACGATTTGGGAGAAATCGAAATCCGGAACATCAGTGTGATCGAAACCCAAATCGGCCCTTGCAAAAATCTCGCCCGCGTAATCGGAAACCACCGCGGTCGTGTAGCCCATCTCCCTCAGGCGCGCAGGCAGTGTTTCCCCGATGGAAGCGGTTTCCTCGCTGGATGGAAACATATGTCTTATGGAGTGCGAGTGAGGAAATCGCCCTGTCAATAGACTTATCCACGACGGAAAAGTTCTGGCCAGAGACGTGTAGGCTCTCGTAAAAACAACCGAACGCCGGCCGAAAGCTCGGATCTCCGGTGCATAGTTGCTTTCATCGCCCCAAACATAGTCTGATCTCAGACCGTCTACGGCCAGAATAATGACGTTCATGCCCTTGTTTTCAGGACTGGATGTCGGTCCTGAAAAAGTCCGGGCAAAAACAGCGATGAGGATCGGAAAAACACCCATGGGAACTAACGCAGCAACGAGTAATCGCTTACGTTTACCAACGTGCATATTCTTCCATTTCCGGAGCGTTCCATGAAAGTCTTTACCCCATTTTTCGCGAACCCCGCGCCGAAAAAGCGGTGAAAAAACAATGAAGACGACCAAAAGAACGAACAACGTATCCAGCAATCCGAGGCCGAGTCGGTGAGTAAGAGTCACCTGGAACCACCTTCTCCATCCACCCTCTAGATAAAGATATTGAGCATACAATTCAGGTGTTTCGACTACCGCCCTGGAAAAAAAATAGACATGCAGAAAACCCACGGTTGCAAAAGACCTTATCGCCCGTCTAATGCGGGTCACCTTATTGCGTCGTGCAACCAAATCGCGGCCGGCCAAAATCATCCAGGCCAAAAGACCTCCGAAAACGGCCACCGCCCAGTAGTAAGCGAGTATCCTGATTTGGAATGACACCACGGTCCGCGCAAGATGTCGAATCGCGAAATCCATGGCTTCAGGGCTCGTGTGTCCGAAGTAGCTTACCTTGGTCAACTCGAGTACAGACCACACAAACAATACGGTTGCAATGCAAAGTCCCGCGCAAGGAGGTGAAACCAACGCATCCGCAATCAACCCGGCGACTCGACCTGAAAGTGTTCGGTTGTTACCATTTTCTTTTGTTACTTGATTCATTTGCACTGATTTTAGCGCAGTCAACAGCCGAAAATTTCCGTTTCTCCACATCCACTACAACCGAATGATAATGCATCGCGTACCCATCGTGTTCAACAAAAATCGGTGAGAGCCTTTCTTTGAGGGCTTAAAGGATCCAGATAGGCTTTATGCCTTGAACAATTATTCTAACCATGTTAAACTAAAGGGGCAGAATGTTTGCTACGATTAAAACTTGCAGTTCTTTATGAGTAGAGCATTGCCTACCGGAACAAGAGAAAAAATGCATACACAAATACAGAATGGGTACCGTTACAGTTCAAATATACCGGCGACTGTTGAAAACACCGGGAGGCGTCCGCGCTCGTTATTTGCTTTTGCAGTGGTTATTTTCGCAGTTCTCTTTCTGCAAGGGTGCGAAAAACAGGAATCTTGGACGCCCCCGTTTGAACCCATGGTCTGCGGAATGGATGAGTACACCTGGATAAATCCCCGCGATATGGGAACCCCCATCTATATCGAGTTGGATCTCATTCTTTCGCTTCACCGTGGAGGCATAGAATCCATGCTGAACAATACGGAATATGCTGGAGCGCTGGACATCAAGTACGGAGCCGATATCTACTGGGTCCGCTACGAGACGCAGGACAGGGGGGTGAAGCTGGAAGCAACTACCGTGTTGGGTGTTCCACACCTGGAAGAAGGAGGATCGGATTCTCTTGACGCGCCGCTCGTGCTGTGGTTGCACGGAACAACGGGATTCATGGACGACTGTGCGCCGTCGGTTGAACGGCTGGAAGGCGCGGCGCCCGCTCTTTTGTTGGCATCTCAGGGCTATCTGGTAACCGCGCCGGATTATATAGGCATGAACGGTTTCGGAGAACCTTCTGAAATGTTTCATCCATATCTCGTGGGTGAACCCACTGCCATCGCCTCATGGGATTCCGTGCGCGCCGCGGAGAAAACTCTTGAAGCTGAAAGCAGTTCCGTAAGCTTGGATGGCCGGGTGATTATCTGGGGCGCATCTCAAGGCGGACACGGAGCGTTTTTCAGTGAACTCTATGCTCCGTATTACGCACCTGAATACGAGGTGGCCGCAACGGTAGCGCTCATTGCACCCACAAACCTGATACGTCAAACAGAATCCGCGCTCATGACGTTCAGCTCCTCGACCCAACTCACCGCTGCGGCCTTGGTGCAAATGGCCCGGTGGCATGGGATGGGCGAACGTCTGGATGAATTCCTTACAAATCACCACCCAACATATATAGCCGAACAATTGGTGCATTTGATGGATTCAACTTGCGATATCAGACTCGACGAATACGAGATTCAAGAAGTAACCGACATTTTCAAAGAGGATTTCGTAGACGGAGTTCTTGAAAATGATTGGCATGGGTACGAAGAATGGAAATGTCTCATGGGTGAAAACTCTGTAGCGTATACATCCGTCCCCAGGATTTCCGACACGCCCTTTCTCTTTGTTTTGAGCGAAAACGACCGGCTCGTAGACACGCCCATGGAGCGGGAAGAGTTTTCAAGGCTCTGCGACATGGGTTACCGGATGGAATACATTGAATGCGCTCAAGCAAGCCATTCAAATGGCGCTATATGGTCATTGCCGGAACAGCTTGAATGGGTGAAACTCAGGCTCTCCTCCACCGAGCTTTCCAGACCATGTATTCTTGAAGAGCCTCTGTGTTGCAGCGGAAGCCCCGAAACCGTTTGCACCCCTTGATCGTTCACTACCCGGAATTTTCATGGATGCTTTTTTTGAATATTCCGGACGCGTCGTCCAGCACATCATAGAGCACCGGAATTACTATGAGAGTCAGAAAGGTAGCGGTGGTCAAACCGCCTATCACTGCAATCGCCAGTGGCGAAAAACGCTCGGCTCCAAGCGCCCACTCGGCCGCCAGGGGAAACATGCCGACAATGGTCGATACGGCGGTCATGATGATAGGACGAAACCTTTTGGAAACCGACGCTTCCACGGCCTCGCGGCGGTTCATGCCTGCATCTCTCCGTTGCCTGATAAAATCCAGGAGAATAATTGCGTTGTTAACCACGATTCCGACAAGGAGAACAAGCCCGACCATTACGGGCATTGAAACAGGCTTGGAAGCTATCCACAAACCGGCGGCCACCCCGGAGAGGCTCAACGGCACGGTCATGAGCACGGTGAATGGATGTACAAAAGAACGGAACTGCGCAACCAGTAAAAGGTACACGGCGGCAAGCGCGATAATCATGGCCGCGCCGATTTCACTACGCGCCTCGACCATGTCCTTGTTTTCTCCCACGAGTTCTATTTCGTAACCGTGCGGAACGTCCATTGATTGGATCTTCGGTCCCAATTCCGAAACAACTTTGCTCAAAGGCCGGCCTTCGATCAATGCAGAAATCTCGAGAGAAAGAGCCAAGTTATTCCGCGCGATCATTCCCTGCCCGGTTTCTTCGTGCGCGGACGCTACAACACTAAGTGGAACGACTCTGCCGTCACCGGCCGTTTGAAAGGGAAACTGCAATAAATTACGGGGGGTCCTGCGGAAATCCTCTCCGTAGCGAACAAAAACCGGGCTGGGTTTTCCCTCTACTCCATGAAAATCACCAGCATTGATGCCTCTTGAACCTTGAAGCATGAATTGGGCCACTCGGGCCGAAGAAAGTCCCATCTCGGCCGCAAGAAGTTCATCGACTTCGACCAGTAGAAGTGGATTGTCCAATCGCCATGATCGAGTCGGCTCAACAACTGAATCCACTTTCCCGGCGACCTCTGCAACGATCGAACCCATCCTGTCCAAAACGAGCGGATCATCGCCTGTGATCCGAATGACAATGGGCGCGCCCGTGGTCGCCTTTGCGGTATTTCCGGTTTCCCGTACATTGAAATAATGCACTCCCGGAATTTGGGCCACACCCCTGCGAACCGAATCCTGGATATCCCAAATCGAACGTTTGCGGGCTGTTCTCGGCACAAGCGTTACGCTTACCATGCCTTGAGTGGGCCCTTGTACTCCCGATGCGCTCATCGAACGCATACCTGCTTCATATCCTGCTTGTGATTGGTAGAGTACTACTTCAGGTTGTGAATCCAGCACTTTTTCAACCGAGCGGATTGCCGAAACCGTCTCTTCGAGTGAAGAACCGGGAACGGTTTCCAAGGAAACTACAAAAGCGCCCCCGTCCATTTTCGGAAGAACGTCCATTCCCGCAGACCGAAGACCAACCACTCCACCAAGGAGCAGAACGACCGCCAGCAGCAAAGTGATCGAGCGCCACTTCAATGCAAAACCCAAAAGTCTCACGTATCCCTTGCGAACCCATTCAACCACCCAGTCAAACGGTCGCGTCAACCAGGCGGTTGCCTTGTCCAGCCGTGAGAAGGTACCCAATGTGTTAGCCAACACCGGAATGATGACAACCGCGGTCAACGCGGACCCTGAAAACGCGAACAAAAGGGTCAACGCCAGGGGCCCGAAGGTCTTTCCGATGAAACCCTCCAAAAAAAGCAGGGGAACCAGGACGATAAGCGTTGTGGCGACTCCTGCAATCACTGAAAACCTTATCTCATCAGCGCCCTCGGCCACAGCCCCTTCAGGATCGGAAAGGGAATCGGCCCTGTGCCGGGTGATGTTTTCGACCATCACCACTGCTCCGTCTACTACCATTCCCACCGATAGGATGACCGCCGAAAGCGTCACCATGTTAAATTCCACCCCGAAAAGCTTCATCATTGCAAACGTAAGGGCAAAAGAAAGGGGCATGGAAACAACTACAACGATCGAGGATGAAAGCGCGCCCAAGAAAAGAAAGACTACGATCGAAGCCAGCAAAAGCGCCTGCCAAACATTGGTCAATAGGTTGTCGACCACGGTTTTGGTGAAACTTGCGCTCTCCTCTCCCATTTTGAATTCCAGGCCGGGGTAATCCGAACGAAGTTCTTCAATTTCTTTTTGCACCCGCTCAACCACCTCGATGGTATTGGCATCATCGGTTTTAAATATCTGCACTGCAATGGATTGCTCACCGCGAATCGAAAACGCGGATTCATCATCCAGCGAGCCAAGATTCACAACGGCCACGTCCCGCAGGAGAATCCGTTTGCCCGTTTGGGTGGGTATGGGTATCGTTTCAATGTCTTTTATAGACATCGAACGACCTTCCACCCTGACGTTGACGCTGCGGCGGCCGCCCTTGATGCTTCCGCCGGGAGCGGATATGTTTCGCTCTTTCAAGGTTGCAACAATGTGTTGAATCGACAAACCGGTTGCGACCATTTTTTCCCGGTCAACCTCCACGTTGACCGCGCTCACAGACCCGCCGAATACGTCGACTCCGGCCACGCCTTCCAGTCGATGAAACCTGGGAGCAATTCGATCTTCTACGAGTCTGCGCACGGCTGCAGAATCCTCCCCTGAAACCCCCACTGAAACAATGGGGCGGTCGTTTACGCTCATCTTGAGTACGCGAGGTTCTTGAATTGCGTCCGGAAGAGAACCCCTGATACGCGCAATTGCGTTTTGCACATCAACTGCCGCCAAATCCGCGCTGCGGTCATATGTGAACTCGAGGGAAATCACTGACAGGTTGTCCTGCGACCTTGAAGAAACGTCCACCACTCCTTCCACGGAAGCAAGTTCCTCTTCCAGGGGTCTCGTCAAATCGCGGACAACTTCGTCCGCTCCCGCGCCCGGGTACGGTGTCACTACCGTTACAAGCGGGGGAGCCGTGTCGGGAAACAACTGCATCGGCAGGCGCAAGTAAGCGTAGATTCCGAACGCCGCCACGCCCAGAGCAAGGGCGTAAACTGAATGACGATTCATAAACAGTTTTCTCGTGAAACTCATGGTTCTTCTCCCTGCCCGGATTTCTCCACCTGGGACACCGGGAAAACAGGGGCGCCGTTGCTCAGTGAGGTTACGTTCGACACCGCTACGGTATCACCATCCCGGATAGGACCGCGGACCAGGGCCCACTCTTCATCACGCATGATTTCCTCTACCCGAATCATGGACGCCCGGTCGTCCCGGATTACGAAAACCTCTTGCGAATCCCTTCGCGCCTCCAATACCGCATCAACCGGAACAGTTGTTCCGGTTTCCTCCTTGAGGATGAAGCTTAGTGAAATCGAAGAGCCGTGGCGAAAATGGAGGCCGCCTGAATTATCGGCCGGGTCGACCGGTAAGTTGACGGCCGTCTCGAATAAACGGGCCGGACCCTCGGCCCGCGGAGCCACCCTGGTCACTTCGGCTCGAAAAACACCCGAACGGGTTCGGGTCAAGACCGGAGTGCCTGGAGCTATTCCCAGGTAAATGTCAGCCTCCGTCACCCATGCCCTGATCTCTCTTTGCCTGGAGCCCAGCATTAATATGGGTCTCCCAGGCATCATGTTTTCACCGGTTTCCACGAATCTTTTCAACACTATCCCATCGAACGGTCCTCTCTCCACGCTTTTTTCGCGCTCAGCCGCGGTCTGTCCCGCTGCAGCCGAAGCCGCACCCAAAGAAGCTTCAGCGACAGAGCAAGCCCGGCGGCTTGAATCCGCCTGGTTTCGAGAAATAGTTCCCGTCTTTGCCAGATCTTCATGCACTTCAGCCCAGTGGCACAGGTGATTCTTTTCAGCCCTGGCTCTTGCAACATCAGCTCCGGTCCTGCGATGAGCAGCCGATAATTCGGGTGCTGCAAGCCTGGCCAACAAATCTCCTTTCTCTATCTCTTCACCTTCTTGCACAGGAATTTCCAGAACGCGGCCCGGGATTCTTGCTAATACATTTGCTTCTTTGACGGAATGAACCGTTCCGATGTAATCCACGGTCAGTCTCAGGGTCCGCGTGGAAACCTCGGCTGTGCGAACCGCGATTCGTGGCTCTCTTTCAACTGCATCGGGCTCCTTGCAAGAAGTCGCAAGGGAAGCAACAAACAGAAACGCAGGCAACGATGCAAGAAAAGGTTGAAGCGTTCTATAGAAGTGAATGCTTACTTGCTTTGTGGGCGACAATCGTGTCCATATGGCGCTTTCCATAATCCCACCTTTCTTATTGCCTGATGAGATCCGCCAGTGTTTTCCAGAGTTGAGTTGGAGTCGGAGATTTTACCGAGGGATGTCCCTCCCTCTCCAGAAGCAAAGATGCCATCGCTGCCATTGCTCCGTAGACCACGAAAAACAAATGATCGAATTTCACCTTGCGGGACAGCAGACCCTTTTGATGAGCTTCACGCAGGCAATTGAAAACAAATTCTCTTGAGCGTTTTCTCATCTCGAAGATTTTTTTCTCACCTTTTTTTCCGGCTGCGTGAACAAGCTGCTCGGAAAAGATCAACCCGGCTAAGTTCGGGTTTTCCGTGACCAATTTGAGCCTGTTTTGGAAAAATGCGCCCAGGCGATCCACGGGATCTTTGTCTTTCGGCGGAAAACCTTGGAAAAGCACTTCTTCCATGCTTTCTATCGCAGCTTCAACTATCTCTTCCTTGCTTTTGAAATGCCGGAAAATCGCGCCCTCGGAGATAGACGCAGCCGCGGCCAGTTCGGCGACCGTAAATTTTCGCAATCCCTTTTCAGCTATGATGTCAAGTGTTTTGCCGGCAAGCTGGCGTCTTCTTTTTTCTCCACTGAGCCGTACCATTCATTTTCTCCATTTTCTTGTTGTGGTTTTCGTTCAACCAATAAATCATTCAAAAAAACCAGTAGCTAGTAAGTGTTTACTTACATTATGTGTCTCTGATTTGTAATAGTCAACCCCTTTATTTTCAAAACGATCATCTGGAATTCGTCCTTAAAAAATGGTAATTTGAACAGTAAGTGTTAGTATATAGATTGCAAATGCGTTGGTTTATCCCCGAACCATAAAGAGTAAACGGGGAAGCAACAGGATTGCATTGTGGCATGGGAGTAGTTGAGCATGCTGAGATTACCGAAAATACGTTTTGAAAGGGTTCTATTTTTTTTCTGCATGGCGTCGTTGGGGGTGTTCCTGATAACTTGTACCACTTCGTTTCCTGAATCATGGCTGGAAGGAGATTCGGTTTGCGGAAACGGAATCATTGAACCGGGGGAAGAGTGCGACGACGGAAACACATTGTCCGGTGACGGATGCAGCGCTACGTGTAGGATAGAACAGGGCTGGGAATGTACCGGGGAACCCAGCGTGTGCGTCACCGTGTGCGGCGACGGCCTGATCCGCGGGAATGAAGAATGCGACGACGGTAACACCTCTCCCGGCGACGGTTGCAGCTCTGGTTGCAGAATTGAGGAGGGCTGGAATTGTACGGGTGAGCCCAGCGTCTGCAACCCGATATGCGGCGACGGCATTATCGTGGGAAACGAGGAATGCGACGATGGAAACACAGAAAGCGGCGACGGTTGCAACCATGTATGTAGGATCGAGTCGGGATGGGAATGTTTCAGCGAACCCAGTATTTGCAATCCGATATGCGGTGATGGATTGATCCGCGGCGATGAAGAATGTGACGACGGTAACACCGATAACGGCGACGGTTGCAGTTCACTGTGCAGAGTCGAATCGGGTTGGGTTTGCGAGGGAGAACCGTCGCAGTGCCGCGAAACGGTGTGTGGTGACGGAATAATAGAGGGTGATGAAGAGTGCGACGACGGAAACACCGATGACGGCGACGGTTGCAGTTCGAACTGCAAGGTTGAAGACGGCTGGCATTGCGAAGGAGAACCGAGCGTATGCTCGGAGTCACTTTGCGGAAACGGCATTGTCGAGGGTGACGAAGAGTGCGACGACGGAAACACCCAAAGCGGCGACGGTTGCAGTTCGGATTGCACGATAGAAGAAGGGTGGAGTTGCTCGGGCGAACCTAGCGTATGCGTGCCGATTTGCGGCGACGGGATAGTGGTGGGAGATGAAGAATGCGACCACGGCCCGAACCCCGACCCTACAAAAGGCTGCAATGATTCATGCATGATTACATGTTCGAATACTTCCACAATTGACTGCAATGTAAGCACCAAAAACATCGCCGCAGCGTTCGTGGACAAGAATCCGCCCCCTGGATTCGTCCAATGCGCGGGTTTTGAAAACACGCCCGAAAGCGATGTGATGAACGATTGGGAGAACAACTGCCTGGGAGAGGTCAGAACCCTTCGCGTCCGGTATTGGGACACAAACACCGATCCTTGGACCCTGCTGGGAGACGCAACCTTGAATCCGGAATCAACCGCGGATTTCGAAGAAGACGGCCAGGTTTTCAATGCTACAAACCACGGAACCACGTTGTACGGAGTAAGAACAGTCGATGGTTTTTGGATGTTGAAGGATGAACCAGGTGGAGGCATATCTTACGTGACATGCCAGGTGGACAATGAATACTCGGCCACTGATTTTATATTGGACAGCAACACGGGCAACCGGCAATTGTGGGCGTGTACAGCAGACGGTGAACTGACTGAGGAAGCTTGTCACCCGGAACGGGAACTCCTGCTTTTCCAAGCTGCGCCCGGAACATGCCCACAGGATCCGGGTGATTTCGTCAATTTGGCGGTGGCCATTTATTATGCAGTAGAGATCGACTAGTGCCTGTCTGTCATGAAATGAGATCAGAATTCAACGGGAGAAATATATGACGAGGCGTCCACCACCTATTCCCCCTCCGACACCGGGTTCGGGCAAGCATGCCGGCCCGGACAAAGGGGTTGCCGAACTTCTGAAAAGGTCGAAAGAAAGGCCGACCGAACCGAGTCCGGCATCCGAGCCGGACATTGCACCTTCGGACTCTCCGGCTCTGAAACCGCCCAAGTCAAAGATCATTAAAACAGATCGAATGTTCGGCAGGTTTGAGCTTCTCATGGAAATGGCAAGGGGGGGGATGGCCACTTTGTACCTGGCCCGCATCCGGGGCCCGGAGGCATTCGAGAAGCTTTTGATAGTCAAGAAGATCCATGATCACCTTGCGGAAGAAGAGGAATTCATCGGCATGTTCCTTGATGAGGCGCGCATAGCAGCTCTCATCCATCATCCAAACGTGGCTACAATTTTCGACATGGGACAAATTGACGGCTCCTATTTCATTGCAATGGAGTACGTTCACGGTGAGAATTTGACGAGCGTTCTCAGGTCGGCGGTACGCCAGAAACGAACATTCCAGTGGCAATACGCGGCCAAAATGATAGCCGACGCAGCCGGGGGATTGCACGCGGCCCATGAATTGAAGGGGCCCGATGGAAAAATGCTCGGAGTCGTACACCGTGACGTATCACCTCAAAACATCCTCGTTTCGTATGACGGCCATGTAAAAATCGTGGATTTCGGGATCGCGTATGCAGCGGAAAGAATCAGCCACACACAGGCTGGGACGCTGAAGGGCAAGGTTTCGTACATGTCGCCGGAACAGACTACGGGCCGGAGACTGGATCGGCGTTCCGATGTTTTTTCCCTCGGCATTGTTTTATTTGAGTCGGTCTGCCTGAAACGGCTCTTTCGGGAAGAAAGCGAGGCTGCCGCCTTGATAAGAATCAAGGAGGGAAACATTCCCATGCCGCGGTCTATCCGCCCGGATATTCCCGAACCGCTGGAAAGAATAATGCTCAAAGCGCTGGCAACCGACATTGACAAGCGCTATCAAACAGCTGAGGAACTGGAAGATGATTTGAATAAACTCCTCGTGGCTCAGGGTTACTTGGTGGGTCGTAAACAGGTGGGAAAGATTATGGAGAATCTTTTCTACCACAGGAAGAAACTGAAAGATGAACAGATCAGCAGGGCATCGGAGACCAACATCCAGAACCCGCCAATGAGAGGCTTCGGCATGTCGGGTACTTCCACGACCCTAGAGGCGCCCGAGACATCCGGCATTGGATCAACTAGTGCGACCGTTGTGCTGTCACCTTTTCTGAAGGGAGCCATCGTGGCGGCGGTTGCACTGGTTGCAGCCCTTGTGGTCATGGTTCTGCTGCTCATTTTCCGTGAAAAAGATCGGACTGAGATGATCAAACATCCAAAACCGGTTACAGTCGAAAAAGTCGAACCTAAACCGGAGCCGAAACCGGAACCGGATCCGGAACCGGAAAAACCCGAGCCGAAAGAAGAGAAGCCCAAGACCGTCACCATCAGGGTGGTGGTGATGCCTCAAGGCGCTTCGCCCACGGTTTATTTCAGGGGAAAAGAGTATAAAGGTTCAATTTTCCAGAAGGTGGTGAATCATTCTGAAGAACAGGAAGAATTGGTTGTCACCGCACCCGGCTATCGGGAAGAAAAAATTACTTTGGTTCCGGTCGAAAACAAAGAGATGATGTTGACGTTGACCCGAAAACCGAGACCGGTGAAAAAACCAAGGGACGACCTCCTTACGTTGCCCGAATGATGGAGATTCAATCATGCTAAAGATCATTTCAATGGTTTTCGCTACTTTCATGTTGGCTTCATCCGTTTCCGCAGCACCGGTGGGAGACGAACCTTCCGAAGAGGATAAGGTCCAGGCCAGGCGCTATTTCTCTCGGGGGGAAAAGCTTTTCCGCCGTGGAAGGTTTTCCCAGGCGGTGGAAGCGTTTGAAAAAGCCTATCAATTCTGGGGACGCAGGGAAATCCATTTCAATATTGCTTTTTCCTATGCCAGGTTGAACGAACCCGTGAGAGCCGTGACTCATTTACGCAAATTTCTGAGGGCGGCTTCGGAACCTGAACGACGGAAAATTCCACCACTTCTCAGGAAAATGCAGCAATCGGTGGGAGTGCTGATAATAAGAGTTCCGAGCGAGGAAGCCCGTATTTACGTAGACGGCCGGGACGAGGGTTCAGGCCACGTGGAAATCGTTGTTGAAACCGGCATGAGGATGGTCGAGATAAGGCATGGAGGTAAAACCGTGGCAAAAAATGAAATGGACGCGGAGCCGGGTATCGAAAAAATATGGGAGCTAACCGAATTGCCGGGAACCGAACCTGAACCTCGTCCCGATCCGGAACCCCAGCCTCGTCCCGACCCGGTTCCTGATCCCGTAAGACCGCCCATAGTGGAAGAGCCTCCGTCTCGGGGTTTGCACTGGGCCTATTTTACCGCTACAGCCGGACTTGCGGTGGTTGCAGCGGGAGTGGCGGGAGGAACCGGCTTCAAGACAAACTCTCTGCGCAAGGATTATGAAGATAATCCGACCAGGTCCACCATGGACAAGGGAAATACCATGAGACGAGTTACAAACGCCATGTGGGGTGTTTCCGCTGGATTTGCAGTTGGAGCAACCGTCCTTGCCATATTCACGGAATGGAGAAAACCGACACAGAGAATCATACCCGGTGAAGGGACAGTCAACGTTATACCGTCGATTACTGATCGAGGAGCTGCCGTAAACGTGGTGTTCAGGCGCTGAGAATAACGAACTCAACATCACGGTCTGCGAAACAGCACTGCTGCCATTCGAGTATTATTCATGAAAATTGCGTGCATATGTGATGATCGGTTTCCTTCAGCCAATGCGAACACACAGCAGGTCATAAAAACAGCGTCGGCAGTGGCCCGCAAAGGCGTCACCATTGATCTCGTCCTGCCCCGCATGTGGCAAACATTCGGGATGGATGCGGAACAACGCAGGCAACTCATAAACGATTACTATTGCGTTTCCGGTTTCTACGGTTTGCGTCAAATCACTTCTTGGATGCCCACCTCCGCCCGTTTTCACAAGATTTCACATGGAATAGCGGGTCCGTTGGTCACTTATCTGTCGGACTATGATGTTTTATACACGAGGAACTTCCTCCCGGTACTGCTGGGGCTGGCCACTGCTCAGCCGGTAGTGTTTGAAACTTACCGGCTGCTGGCGAAGCAATACCCCTTTCTCAGGTCGTCCATGGTAGCGTGCACGCAGAATCCCCGGTTTCTGGGAGTCGTGACTCATTCAAAGCTGGCAAAAGACAATATGCTGGAAGCCGGCATTGAACCTTCCACGGTGGAAGTGATTCATAACGGATACGATGAACAAGATTTGGAACCGAAACTTTCAAGGGAGGAAGCTCGTTCGATACTGCATCGGGAGTTCGGTTGGGTTTTTCCAGGTCCTGTCGCAGTATACACGGGTCGCATAGATCCCGACAAGGGTATGAACATTTTGTTGGACATGGCGGAATTGTGCCCGGAAATCACTTTTGTTTTTGTCGGCGCTACCCACCGCCGCGACCGGTCCTGGTTGGAACGAACTGCTGCAACCAGGAACATAATCAATATCTACCGAAGTCAAAGAGTGGATCCCAAAAAGCTTTCCGTGTTTCTTTATGCAGCAGATGTTTTGCTCATTCCGCCCACAAGTGCGCCGCTGGAAAAGAAGGGTAACACGGTGTTACCCATAAAGACCTTTTCATACCTCGGCTCAGGCCGACCAATTCTGGCGCCTAAATTACCTGACACATCTGAGCTTCTCCGTCACGGAGAGAACTGTCTTCTGGCGACTCCCGGAGATTCCCGCGAAGCTGTAGATAAACTGAAGAACATAGTAAACGACGAAGTTCTTCGAAAGCGCCTCGGAAAAGGTGCATTTGAAACCGGCAAAGAGCTGACTTGGGATGCCAGGGCGGAAAAATTCATAGCGTTCCTGGAAAACAGGCTGAGCGCTGCGAATAGTTTCACTTCGACACACTGAAATTCCTTTAAACCGCGGTTGTTTTTAAAACTTACCTTTGACTCTATTGTTGCTTCCAGATAAACTCCCGGCAAAAATAGGACAAACTCGAAAAGGAGGATATTCGTGACTGTGACCATAAAAGAAGTTGTAGTAGCGGGCGCTGCCAGAACGCCCATCGGCGTTTTCGGTGGAACCCTCAGTCAGATACCCGCTCCAAAGCTGGGGGCGGAAGCTATCAAAGCGGCTATTGAAAGAGCCGGAATCGACAAGGAAACGGTAGACGAGTGCATCATGGGTTGCGTGCTTCCTGCCGGACAGGGGCAGGCGCCGGCGCGACAGGCGAGTATGTATGCAGGACTGCCGGAAAAAGTCGAATGCATGACCATAAACAAGGTATGTGGTTCGGGTACGAAATCGGTTATGCTGGCGGCCCAGGCGATCATGGTGGGTCATGCAGATGTAATAGTGGCGGGTGGTATGGAGTCCATGAGCAGCGCTCCATACTACCTTCCGGATGCCCGGTGGGGAATGAGAATGAACAACAAGCAGGCGATTGACGGGCTTGTTTATGACGGCCTGTGGGATCCATACAACGATTTTCACATGGGTATGGCAGCGGAATTGTGTGCTGAAAAATACGAATTGAGCCGGGAGGCCCAGGACGAATTCGCTATAGAAAGCACACGCCGGGCGACCGAGGCGAGGGACAAGGGATGGTTTGACGAGGAGATTACTCCGATCACGATTCCCCAGAGAAAAGGGGATCCCATTGTCATGAAAACGGACGAAGGCATCGACCGTTCCAGGCCCGAAAAGATTCCAAGCTTGAGGCCCGCTTTTAAAAAGGACGGCACTGTAACAGCGGCCAACGCTTCGTCGATAAATGACGGGGCGGCTGCCCTGGTTTTGATGTCGGCCGACAAGGCCCGTGAACTCGGCGTAAAACCCATTGCAAAAATCATCAATTTTTGTTCCGCTGCCCAGGCTCCCGAGTGGTTTACCACCGCGCCTGTGAAAGCGACTAAAAAGCTGTTGGATCTCACCGGCATGAAAGTGGATGACATCGATATCTGGGAGGTCAACGAGGCATTCGCTGTCGTGAATCTGGCATTTGAAAAAGAATTGAAAGTGGCGAGGGACAAGGTGAATGTTCACGGAGGGGCTGTTGTTTTGGGACACCCGATCGGCGCAACCGGAGCGAGACTGCTCACAACGCTCATCTATGCCATGAAGCGGCATGGAGGGAAAACAGGACTGGCAACTATGTGCATCGGAGGAGGCGAGGCAGCCTCGATAATCCTCGGTTCCGCGTGATCATGATTCCCGCCTGACTCTTCACAATCCGTTTCAGATCCATGCTGGAAAGAGTAATTGTGTCATGACGGTTACACATTATTTACATCTTAACAAACATGGCTATAATTCTCGGACAAAAGGGGAATCATGGATCAAGAAAGTGAAATCAAGAGGCAAAATGCCATGGAAGCCGCTTCCAGCGGCAGGTTTGCAACGGCCGAAAAGCTCTTTGTGGAACTGACGGAGACACACAAGTACAATCCCGACCTGCTGTGTGAACTTGCTTCTTTAAGGAGACACATGCAAAAAAACCGGGAAGCAGCGGAAGACTATTTCAAGGCGGGGGAAATGTTCATGAGAGCAGGAATGGGAGCAAACGCGTTGTCCGCTCTGAGGGAATGTTTGGAAATCCACCCGAACCACGGAGCGGCAAAGCGTTTACGTTCGATACTTCTGGAAAAAGCCATGCGGAAATTCGACCGGGATTATCAGTTTTGAATCCAGCCCTTTGAACTCGCAGAAGTCTTCGGTAGAAGCGGATTCTCCGATGGATATCAGCCGCCGACCAGGGCGATGAAGAAACCTGCCGCTACGATTGTTCCTATCACACCGGCTACGTTAGGTCCCATAGCGTGCATGAGCAAATAACACTTGGGGTTGGCCTTGTTGCCTTCCACGTGGGCAACCCGGGCCGCCATGGGAACTGCTGATACACCCGCGGATCCTAAAAGGGGGTTAATTTTCTCTTTTAGAAAAAGATTGATGAACTTGGCGAACAACAAGCCTCCCAGAGTGGAAAAAGCAAAAGCGCCAAGACCCAGCACATACACTCCTAGCACTCTTGCTTTCAAGAAATGCTCGCCCAACATCGTAGACCCGACTCCGATGCCCAGCAGTATCGTCACGATATTCATCAGCGCGTTTTGCGATACCTCGCTCAACCTGGCTACGACTCCGCATTCCTTGAAAAGATTGCCCAGGGTGAGCATTCCGATAAGAGGGGCTGCTGGTGGAACCAGCAAGCATACCACGAAAGCCACTGCGATGGGAAACAGGATCTTCTCGGTTTTGCTCACCATGCGGAGTTGTTTCATGGTGCGCCCCCGTTCTTCCTTCGAGGTTACGAGTTTCATGATTGGGGGTTGCACAATGGGTACGAGGGCCATGTACGAATATGCCGCCAACGCTGTCGCACCGAGCAGATGAGGGGCAAGTTTAACGGTAGTAAAAATCGTCGTGGGACCGTCCGCTCCCCCGATGATTCCTATCGAGCAAGCCTCCGGGATTTTAAAGCCTATCAGCAATGCACCGAAAAACGCTGCGTAAACACCGAATTGGGCAGCCGCCCCCAGTAGAAGGGTCTTGGGATTGGCAATCAGCGGCCCGAAGTCCGTCATCGCTCCCAGACCCAGGAATATCAGGCTCGGCACGATCTCGGTGCGTATTCCGTATTCGAAAAAATACCAGAATAATCCGTGGTACGGTTCCATCAGGCCGCCGCCCGGCGCAGGCATGTTCACAAGGAACGCTGAAAAACCGATAGGAACAAGCAACAGCGGTTCGACTTTTTTCCAGATACCCAGGTAAACGAAAAAAATCGACACAATCCACATCACGGGCTGTCTCCAGCCAAGATTCAGGAATCCAGTCTGGCTCAGCACTCTTTCAAGCACTTGTATCAGCTCATCCACGATGAAACCTCTGTGTCATCCAGGACGCGGAAACCCGCATCCGAGAATATTCAGTCACTCGAATCCACTGCGAACGTGATTCCGATGCATTGCAAGCAATAGGAAACCGCCGCGCTAGGTTGTCCGCCTAAAGCTGCATCTACTCAATGACCAAGAGTACCTCGTCACCGTCCACATTTACGCCGGCCTCGCAATTAATTTCGGTCACTTTGCCTGACGCGGTCGCTGCAACCGGCATTTCCATTTTCATCGCCTCCAGGATGACCACCGGATCATCTTCTTCCACCATATCTCCGACCTTAACTTTAACTTCTAATACCTTTCCTGGCATGGGAGCCATAACACTTGCCATTCCGTATACTCCTTTCACTTTGGATCAATATGTACGATTCAGTGCCAATACACGGTTAAACCCTTTTATTTAACCGGCCGTTTTTTTATCAACAGTTTCTTTTGAAGATTTTTTTTCGGCCAGTTCAACAGCCCAGGAAAGCATTTTCACCGACGCCATCAGTATAACCAGATTTAAAAACACTCCGCCGAAACCAATGAGAAACACCTGGACTCCTCGCGATAATTCTCCCATGTCCATGATGACACTCTCTCCTTAAGCCGATTTTCGATCCGTTCGGAAAAAGCCTGCTTGTTTTCCGACATCGGATATGGTTCAAAAGCTGCACAAAAGTCAAGAATCCGCGGTATTCGAGAAGAAATAGCGTTTCAACTCTCTTGTCAAGTATCCAATGCACACCCGGAACGGAAAATCACATGTTCCATGCAGCTGAATCAACCGGTGACCTCCACGGGAAACCTCAAGACGAATTATGTTCCTTCTGCGGACACGACAAGCGTTTGGGTGAAATTCATTTTTACTTCACCGTCCGGATGCAGTAGTATCCGGCATTCAACATTCGGAAAGTCGAATCAGAAACAAGCGTTGATAAGGTCAAGACGAAAGGAGCCCTAAAGGCAATGGAAGAAAAAAGTTTAAAAGACCGAGTGCTGGAAGTGTTGGAAAAAGTCAGGCCCGGGTTGCAGATGGACGGAGGAGACGTGGAGCTGATCGATATTGATGAGAACGGAACCGTGAGCCTTCGTCTGCAGGGAGCCTGCGCGGGATGCCCGATGGCTACCATGACGCTTCACGGATGGATTGAAAAGGAGCTAAAGGCGAACATACCTGAAATCAAAGAAGTCCGCTCGGCTTGAGCGCGATCCGGTCCACCGGTTCACTCAGACACCGGCGGGTTGAATTTCAATACAGGGACTTAGAACGCGCCGTCTTCCGCATCAGGAGCGTCCTCGTCTTCGGGGATGGTCACCGAACGAATCAAAGGATCTAGGTCATCTTCCTTTGTTCGCAAACTTCTCACGGCCTTCCGTCCCTGTTCCACGACCTCATTCATTTTGCCGTCCATGACGACCAGGCAGAAATTTCCGTAAACCGATGACTTGTCCAGTGCATGGAGAATATATCCCTCCGCTCCCAGCCATTCAACATGGTGCAGGGTGTTTATCCCCGCCACATCTTCCTTGAACACAGGTTTCCCCTGGCCATAGACTTGCATGAGTATCTGCAAAAACTTACCGAAGTTGAGTTCTTTGTAACTGGGATGGTCGGCGTTGAAAGCTATCATCTGCTTGTAGAGTCTTTCGTTGTGAAAAAAGAAAAATCTCTGCTGATGTTCTTCCATCACGACCAACATGGATTCACTGTTGTTCTCCACGAACTGGTCCTCGATAATGGAACTGCTCCAGCCGGTGTGCCTCCCATCAAACCGAGTATAGCTCTTTCGTACCCTGTTGATTTCGGCCGCCATTTGCTTACTTATGCGATCCTGCATTATCCGGTCGGCGCTGGATCCCCTTATTCTGGGAAGATACTCGTTCCGAATCCTCTTGACCAGGATCGATGTCACTTGTTTCGGTGTCATGGACCATTTGAACGGCTCGACAAGCTTCTTCATTTCCGCGCTTGCCTTGGGTGTGACCTCGGCCTCCGCCTTCTTGGCCTTTGGACGGCGTTTGCCTCCATGCAGCGTGCCGGGTGACTGAACAGCCGAGGCAGCTAAAAGGCAAAAGGCCACCATCAATTTCTTCGATTTTTTCCAGTGATTGCTCGGGCTCATGAAAAAAGCCTCCTTATAAACAAGTTTAAGACTTCAAACACTATTTACACAAGATTCAGCCTGAAGCACAACACATATTTTGGAGGTGGGTAAATCATTTTTCCGAAAGGTAAAAATGCAGGACGAGCGAAAAAAACAATCTATTCGTCGGATGAATCCGCCAGGTGAACCTGATCGGGTTCTCTTTTTTCGGTTCTTCTGCGGCTTTCCGTCCGTGCAGTTCTTCCATCTTTTCGGGAGGTTCGATCATTTTCACTCGTAGATACATTCTTTGCTTTTCTTGCAGAGTTTTCAGCGACTTCTTTTCCGCCGGATCCTTCAGAACGACTCTGTTTTACATTCGCAAGCGCCTTTTCTACCGCTTTTGCTTGTTCTGCTTCCCTCCGGCGCCTGAATCTTTCGGGTACATGACCCCTCTTGGCTATTCCCCGGCGCAAATCTTCGTAGGGATTCTGAGCGTACATGGCACCCTCGCCGGGCCCTCCGTAGTCTATCCAAAATGTTTTTCTGCTCCTTACGTCCAAATGCACATGGTATGAATTCGGATAATAACCGACTCCCACCATGAACCAGTGCTTGAGGAGGTAATCCCTGATTTCAGCGTTGTCGATACCGTCAAGAGAAAAATCCACTGCCTCCCCTACGGTATGTTTACTTGTCTTCAAACTGCATATGCTCGGCGGACGATATCCGCTGTATATCGTAACTTGAGGCTGACCGAAACGCAGCCAGACCTCATAAAGAATAACGGCCACACGCCAGTGAATAAGTATCTTCTCTCCGGTCCGGTGCGACCTCATGAATCGGGAAAACTCCCTGACGGCTTCGGTTCTTATCCTCCCCCTGGAATCGTACAACTGGAGAAGCAGATGTTCTCGACTTGCAATATTGTACAAATTCATTGGAGGAAAAAAATGCCTATTCTGATTAGCCGCGCGTTTGGCTTTTTGCGCTTTTTTTGCGGCGGAGCTTTTTTCCCGGGACCCTTTTTGCGCATGGATTTCACCAGCGGTCAGGGGTGAAAAAACGGATAAAACGATGATAGCGATGAACTTGCGTTTCAGAAATATTTGCATTTTCTTCCTCTCCGCTTCGACCCCAGTCGGAAAAAACAGGGATGAGCCTTCCGGGGACGTGTGAGAAAGCTTGCACCCCATGTTTATTTGTCTAATGCCACCGGAAATGTGTCAAATTTTTGCAGAATCCTGAAGTGGTTTTCGAGTCGTCCTTTGAACAGGCGGGTGGTTTCTACGGATCCGCGTTCTCGGATCCCGTTTCAATCGGTTTCCACGAGCGAACGCAATTCATAGAGGAATTCCAGCGCATCTTTCGGCGTCATCTTGTCCGGGTCAAGGCGTTCGATAAGCTCAAATATTTCCGCTTTCCATGGGGGGGGCGTCGGTCCAATTTCTTTTCTGCGCCCTGTGGGCCCGAGCATGGAATACTCGGAAGCGAAAAGATCCAGCTGAGCGTCTTTTCCGCCCCATACGCTGAGCGCCTCTCCACGCTCAAGCCTTCCAAGAATATCACCTGCTCGCTTTATGACCTGCAACGGAAGTCCGGCAAGACGCGCAACCTGAATGCCGTATGATCGATTCACGCCGCCCGGTGCCAGTTTGTGAAGAAAAACGATTTCATTGTTCCACTCCCGAACCAGCACAGCGAAGTTCTTCACCCTTTTCTTTACCCGCGCCAGTTCGCACAATTCGTGGTAATGAGTCGCAAAAAGGGTTCTTGCCCTTATCATGTCGTGAATATATTCCGCGGTCGCCCAGGCGAGCGACATGCCGTCGAAGGTGGAAGTGCCCCTTCCGATTTCATCCAGCACCACGAGACTTCTTTCGCCGGCATAACGTAAAATGTTTGCCGTCTCTCTCATCTCAACCATGAAAGTGCTTTCCCCCATTGCAAGGTTGTCGGACGCTCCCACTCTTGTGAAGATGCGATCCACCAAGCCTATGGATGCATGGGCTGCAGGCACGTAACTCCCGGTATGGGCCAACAAGGCAATCAGCGCGGTCTGCCGTATGATGGTCGACTTTCCCGCCATATTGGGTCCCGTGATTATCAAGAGATTTTGAGTTTCAGGGTCCAGTTCGACATCATTCGGCACGAAACTTCCCGTTTCCATGTGTCTCTCCACAACGGGATGGATGCCGTCCTTGATTTTCAATCCCATGGTTTCGTTTAACTCGGGGCGGACGAAATCACGCATTGCAGCGACATGAGCAAAACTGCACAAAACATCAACAAGAGCAACCTTGCGGGCCAATTGAGTAATCCGGCCTGCGCAAAGGGCCATCCGGCCCCGAAAGTCCTCGAAAAGCCGTTCTTCAAGTTCCAGCCTCTTTTCCTCGGCCTCCAATACAAACGCTTCGTGTTTCGCCAGTTCGGGAGTGACGAAACGCTCCGCATTGACCAGTGTCTGCTTGCGAGTGTAATCGTCGGGAACATCCGCCAGGTTGGCCCGTGTAATTTCGATGTAATAACCGAAAACCCTGTTATACTTAACCTTCAAGGATGAAATCCCGGTTCTTTTACGCTCCCTTTCCTCTATGGCCAAAATGCTGTCCCGTCCCCCTTTGCTGTCACACACAAGTGCATCCAGTTCCTTGTTGAACCCGGGGCGAATCACTCCACCGTCTTTCAACGCCGCAGGCGGTTCATCCACAATAGTTGCAGCCACCTCGGAACACATGTCTTGAAGTAAATCCTCTGAAATATCCAATAGTGAAATGTCTCTTGAAGAAACCAGCGATGTTTTCGTCACTTCCGTCAACAAACCGGACAATTCAGGAACTTTTTCAAGTGAACGTCGCAGCGCAGCGAAATCCCTCGGCGTAGCTGCTTGGTGTCCGACGCGCCGAGCCAATCTCTCAAGATCATGCATCTCCCTGAGCAGCTTCCGGATTTCTCCCCGCCGGCCGGGAGAATCCAGGAACTGCGACACCGCGTCGTGCCTCCGTTCTATCTCTTTGCGATCCTGTAACGGAAACGCCAATATAGATCGAAACAGCCTGGAGCCCATAGCCGTGGACGTCTCGTCGATAGTTCCGAGGAGTGAACCCTCCCTACGTCCCTCCATCATTGTCTCGAAAACTTCCAGGTTGGTCAGCGTAGCCTCGTCCAGGATCATGTAATCACTGCGTCGATAAGGCAGAACCCGAAGAGCCGGCAGACTCACGCCCGGAAAGGTTTCTTTCAAATAATTCAACGCGGCCGATGCCGTGCAGACAGCCTCTTCGTCCAGGTGTTTCAGGTTTTCCACCGATTCCCCCGCATATTCGGCCAGGAATTCCAAACCTTTATCCCCACCTACAAACCATTCCGCCGGAACCTCCTCGACAAGCGACCCCGGGCGGTCAAAACGTCCTGTCGCCTCCATAGAGCAACCCTTGGGCATCAGAACCTGCCGTGGCCGGCATCGGGCCAGCTCATCCATCAACGCTTCACGATCCTGCACCGCGGTGATTCTAAACTCTCCGGTCGAAACATCCACCAATGCCAACCCGAAAGCAGGGTCGCTTCGACCGGCCGAAACTTTCTCCTCGTTGTCCTCGCTTCCGCGTCCGCCCGTTTTGTCAAAGCGAAAACCTGTATCACAAACAGCCGCAAGATAATTCGCTCTTCCCGAATCGAGATGTTCAGGATCCAGGATCACACCCGGGGTTATGACCTGTGTGACTTCCCTGCGGACAATACCCTTTGCTTTGGAGGCTTCTTCGGTTTGCTCGCAGATCGCCACCTTGTATCCCAACCCGACCAGGCGGGATACGTATGTATCCTTCGTGTGATGGGGAATGCCGCACATGGGAACAGGATCTTTCTTATTCTTGTCGCGCGTGGTCAGCGTCAAATCCAATTCCCTCGACACCTTGACCGCATCGTCAAAAAACATTTCATAAAAATCCCCGAGGCGAAAAAACAGAACCGAGTCCGAATAACGCGTCTTCCACTCCAAGTATTGTTTCATCAGGGGAGTCTGGGCAGCGGATTTATCCATCAATATCCACCTTTCGGACGATACATACACGTTTTAAATGCACAACAGGCAGGGAACTTCTACATCATTGTCCAAACATTCGCAAAGCGCTACCGACATTCGAGTGCAGTGCCGGGCAACCTCAGCCGCCGATGGGCAATGTAGGAATAACAAAAGCAGCGGTATCGATGTCCGGCGGATCTTGAGCGTCCGACACCTGGGCCGCAAAGAAAAAGCCCGTTATTTCGATATCCGAAAAGGGGACAGACACGGTTATCACCTGTTCGGTGGAGGTGACCGAGCCGTGAAGACTTCCGTCTTCTTCGAGGGTCAGCCCATCGGGAATGCCGCTTTCAGGAATAATGAAGTTCATTCCCGCGGGAAGGTCGGTTTCAATCCAGTAATAGGGTTTGAGTCCCCCTCTTGCCTGGAGTTGGGTGGAGTAAGGAATGGGGATACCGGGAAAAACAGTGATCATGTCCAAGACGATAACTTTTCCCACAAGCAGATCATATTCGTCCTCTCCGAATATCTCGAGCGGCGCTATGCCGATTACGAGCAGCAGGTCTTTCCATGCCATCTGTGGAGGATCATTGTCGTCAAACACCTTTATCGTGAGCGGAAAATCCCCAACGTCATCCGGCGCGCCCATGAACACGCCGTCGTATGTAAGAAAAAGCCCGCTCGGCAGGGATCCTTCGGAGACCATCCACCCGTATGGTTCCAGTCCGCCCAGAGCGGTCAATTCAGCGTAGTATTCGAATCCCTGCATGCCCTGAGGAAGAGTGTCGGTGACTATGAGCAAACCTTCCGGGTGGATCCGGATATCGTACGAAGCGTATGCGGTTTCAAAGTGAGCGCAATCCAGGGTTATCACGAAAGCATACTCTCCCTCCGCCGTCGGAGTGCCGTGAATTTCTCCGCTGTCCGAAAGATTAAGCCCGGGAGGCAGGGAACCCGAGTCAATTGCCCACGTGCCGGTTTCGCAGGCAGGTTTTGATTCCAGTTGTAACCCATACGCTCCGCCCACCATTCCGTCCGCCAGGCTTTCGGTTACGATCCTGAGCCGGGCGGGTTCACATACGCCGTCCATGCACTCTTCATTTTCTCCGCAACCCTTGTCTTCCACGCACTCGCGGCATGCTTCAAAAACGCAGACCAACCCCTCGGGACATTCTTCGGAAGTCCATGATGAACCGTCTTCGTTGCATGTCAGGAGAGTCGTGGACGCGCAGAGCTTTTCACCCGGTTCACAATATATGGGCACACAGATGGATTCCAAGCAGGTTTCTATGGGTTCGCAATACCGTGGCGAACTCCAGCCGCTTCCATCATGGCGGCAGAACACCACCGCATTTCCCTCGCAGCGGGTTTCTCCGGGCACGCATTTATCCCCGGATGAATCATCGCCGCAACCTACGCCGAACGTCGTGATTATGAAAAAGATGAGGGTCAAAAATTTGGTCGATGGTTTGTACATGTCAGCTACCTGTTTGTAAAAAAAGTCCAACTACAATGTGTTCATATATGAGAAAGGTCGGAATCGCAAGCGGCCCGAAAATACCGATTTCTCTTTTTTCCAAAAAGATTAGAATCAGTCCAGGAGGGTCGATATGAAACGATTATTTTCAGAGCCGATTTTTTGTCTGGTTTTCTGCGCTCTTTTAATGGGCGTACCGGGAGGATGTTCAAAGGATGAAAAAGCAGCAGTTGGTCATTGCGGGCCGAATACCTGCAATGAAGCCAATGGAGGCGGAACCTGCGATGATTCGACCGGAACTGCGGTATGTACATGCAACGATGGTTACACCGGACAGTGGTGCGACAGGTGTGCACAAGGATATGAGCAAGAGGGTGGTGCTTGTCTTCCTCTTCTTTGCACCCCCGACACCTGCAATGAATCAAATGACGGCGGAACCTGCGACGATTCCTCCGGAAGAGCGGTGTGCACATGCAACGAGGGTTATCTCGGTCCGAATTGCAGGTGGTGCGCAGCCGGTTACCATCCGGACGGAGAGGGCGCTTGCATACGCGATAGTGCAACACCTTGCGAGCCGCTTCCGGGAGGACCTACAGGGGAGGTGCACGCCCCGGTCTTGAGGATGACTCTTCCTGCAAGCTGGGATGAAAACTGGCTTGCGTCTCCGGCTGTCGCGGACATAAACGGTGACGGCAATAACGAAATAATAGCCTCGCGGCACTCGGTTTTGTACGTGTGGAATTCAGACGGGGATTTGCTTTGGAGAGCCGCCTGGGCCCACACCGCGTCCGACCCGGTTGATCACGGATCAACCCGTATGTGGGCGTCGCCCGTGGTCGGAGACATGAACATGAACGGAAGGATGGAAATAGCGGTCGGCTCCTTCGCCGGCGGAGACCACGGGGTGAACGTGGCGGTATACGACCACGAAGGAGAGTTTCTTCCGGGCTGGCCGTTGCATTTCGGGGGCTCGGACGAGATACGATCCATAACGGCCGGAGACCTGGACGGAGACGGGTTCATGGAAATCGTGGTTAACAAGACTTCTTCCGGGCCCGTGACCGCGGTGTACAACCTGGATGGAACAATGAGGCAAGGCTGGCCCCAGGTCGACTCAGATACTTGCGACCCACCGGAACCCGCGCCCGGGTGTTGGGATTTCGGTGGATACAATCAAAACATCGGACTAGCCGACATGAACGGCGACGGTTTTCTGGATGTAGTAACCACGTACGACGCCATAGGGTTCGGGATTTTCAGCCCCGACGGCAGCCCGTTTCCCACACATGAAAGCTACACGGGACGGGTCGTGACTTCGGTTCCCGCGTATCACGACCTGGATCTTGCGCGGCAGGGATGGGGCACGGGGGATCGTTCGGAGTTCACCTACAGCCCACCGGTCATGGGGGATCTGTATCGCGACGGAACAATGCAGGTGGTGTTGGTCGGGGATCATGAACACACCCTTTCCACCGACACGCAAGGGGTTTCTTTCTGGGTTTTTAACCCGGATCTTTCAAGGCCCGCGGGCTGGGAAAGGCCGATCGAGGTAAACGGCCATCTGCACATCGGCGCATCGATGGGGCATAACATCGTGTTTACAATGCCTTCCCCGTCTCTCGGCGATATCAACCAGGAACCCGGCCTGGAAATTATCTCGCCTGCATACGACGGCAATCTGTACGCTTTCTCCAACAGTGGGGAACTACTTTGGACATACACTTTCGCTACTCAGTCGAATCCGTACATCGGGGCAAGCGAAGTTTTGATAGCCGATCTGAACGGCGATGGAGTTCCGGAAGTGATTTTTACGACCTATTCTTCAGGTCAACCCAGGGAACCGGATGCACCCGCGCACCTCATAATACTGAACAACAACGGGGTTGAACTGCACAAGATAGAATTGTTCGGCCGGGGTTCCATGGCCGCGCCTACCGTGGCCGACATCGACCGAGACGGGCAACTTGAGCTTATCATATCCCTTAAAGACACTCTCGGCGGAGGCCAAGGAGGCGTTCAGATCTGGGACCTGCCGGGTTCAGCGGACAACTGTCTTGTGTGGCCCACAGGCCGGGGCAATTATCTCCGCCAGGGAACAGCCGAATCTAATTTGTTGGATTAAACGAAAAATGGGGAGTACGATTGGTATCTGAAAGAGGGTTGCAATGGAATTTTTCGTTCAACCCCTGAACAGAAAGGCGGGCGGCCATGAAGTTTGCAATTATTCCGTCAGCGTTGCTTTTATTTGGTTTGTCGGTTTCCTGTCGCCTTGAAAAAGACCGCTTTTTGCCCGGCATCGGAGGCGAATGCACGGGTGAGTGTTCTCCCGGCCTGGTTTGCGTTGATTCACTATGCAGGCAGGTCTGCGATGAACCAGGGGGTTGTGATGACAAACTTGGATGCGTGGAGGGAGCGTGCATGGAGTGCGGAAGAGTCGAAGACTGCCGTTTCGGGGAGGATTGCCTGGAAGGGGAGTGTTTGATGGTTCTGAAAACCAACGGCGAGGAGTGCATGGATCCCGCGGAGTGTTTGAGCGGTTTTTGTTCCGGAGGAATTTGCTGCGAGAGCGAATGCAAAGAGGGGTGCATGAACTGCAACGGAGAAGTTCCAGGGGTTTGCCGGCGTGATGAGAGTCCTGAATGCAACATCCGGTATCCCGGTGACGCGGAATCTCTGCAGGATGCAATCAGCCTGGTCAGAGACGGCGGGGTGATCACCGTGGCACAGGACAGTTTTGGGGGGATTGTCATCGAAACGGACAAAAACCTGGTCATCGAGGGTGATGGGCAGACTCCTCCGGAGATCGTCAACAGTGAGGGAGAAACCGGCATACTGATTCTGGATGCCGGCTCGGTGATCATCCGGAACCTGCAGATCAAGGGAGGTGATTTCGGCGTTCGGATTTTGGCTCCGGTTCCGGTCGTTTTGGAAAGGGTCCACTCGATCGCTTCGGGGGTTGGAGTTGAAGTCGACCACAACGGCGTGTGGGAACCGGAAGCGCGGACCCGGCTTTTGCACACGGACCTGTTTTTCAACAAGACCGCAGGCATGATTGTTCGCTCCGCGCCCGTCACGGTGAAAGGAGCGCGACTGCATGGAAACGGGAGAGCCTTGCATGTTCAGCACGCCCTAGGATTCGAAATGGTCGACAGTATTGTCTCCCAGTCTTTTGGAGATTTCGGTGCAACGTTCCTTTCCACATCCAATGTGTTCATAAGCGGGTCCCTGTTTTGGGAAAACAACGGACTCGGTTCGCTTGTTTTCAAGGATGTGACAGATTCGGAGATTGCCGATTCGGTATTCAATGCGAACGGCACAGCCGGGATCATGCTGCTGGAATCCGAAAATATCGACATTTTATCCGTCAGGCTTTCGGAACATGTAAACATTTTTTACAACGCGGTGGAATTCAATACTCCAGGCGAATCCGTGTTTTCGGAAATACTGATACCGGAGGGTTTTCTGACGCTACCGGAAAACACCGAATCTCCCGGAGATGCGGATTATGATTTTGGAGACGACTATTACCTGGGAAACGGAATATCCATCAACAACTGCACCACCGTGTTGCTTTTGAACGTAAAAACCTGGAGAAACGAGGGGGCCGGCGTTTTGATCCGCGATTCCTCGGACATAGCCGTCTGGAGCGGAGAAATTTCGCTAAATGACTTGGGCGGAATAACATCGGACTCGACCGAAGACCTGTGGCTGCTGTGCGTAGGTTTGTTTGGAAACCGCGGAACCGGAGTACACGTTGTAGGCGGAACCTCCATTGTGGAACACTCCGAGCAATTAAATACTTTTAAAGACCTTGAGGGTTCATACGGTGTGGGCATAACCATTCAAGACGGCAATCATTTGTTGCAGTACAACGACATTTACAATAATGCCCTGTTCGGCATATTTCTTTGCGGCTCGGCCCATGCCGAAATTTACGGAAACAGGATCCATGGCTCCCTCTTGGCTATTGCCAGAAATCAAGGCACGTTTTCGGAAATAGGAGAATGCAACGAAGTGAGCTGCACGATGGGAAATGAATGCATACAATGGACTACCATAGGCGAAATTTCTCCGGCACCGCCTCCAAGTATGCCCTCTCGTCCGGTCGAAATGTAAACCGGCTTAACGTTTACGAAAAACCATGAAAGAGTTTCGAATGTTCGATAAAGACGTTATTTCCAGATTCTGCTTCAAGTCCGGCTTTTCGTTCCCGTTCTTGTTTTTGATCTTATTGCAGGTCGGGTTATACACGGGCGGATGCCGGAGCGACAACACGGGAACCGAAGCGTATTCCGACGCGGGTCTTCTACCGGACGGAGCAATATTTCCAGACGGTGACTTGCTCGAAGATGGTTCCCCCGCGGACACCGGTCTCTCGCCGGATCAGGTTCATATCACGGATCCTTCGGGCCGCATCGACTATGCATACGAGCTGAACCTGAATAATCATGACCACACGGGAGCGGAACGAGTTTACACTTTGGCCGGGGGCGCACTTCCACCCGGACTCCAACTCGAGACGGATGGAATGGTGGCGGGTGTGCCGACCCGGTCGGGTGGGTACGTGGCCGTGATTCATGGAGACGATGACAACTGCACCGGTGGGATTTGCCGCATCGAAATGATTCTGGACGTAGATGTTTTGCCGGTGATCCTTGTCTCAGGGTTCGGGCCCTTCGGCGGAATCGAAGATAACCCTTCCTGGGCTGCGGTTGAGCCTCTGGACCATGAACTGATTGCGGGTCACGACATTAGAGCGTTCATGACTCCGGTGGTTTGGGAGGAGGCTGATGAAGAACTCTTGGCCGAGTACGAGAGGCTGAAACCGGTTATCGCGGTCGCTTCAGGGGTTGCAGCCGGAGAACAAAAGATCCGTCTGGAATCCACGGCCGTGAACCGGGCCTACGGCATGGACAATAACGGGGTGTTCATGTCAGGCGGACCCATCGTGGAAGAAGGCGCGGAATTTCTTTACGGCACGATTCCCCTCGCGGAACTCGAAGCCGTCCTGGATGGGGAAGGTTACCCGGTGGGAATCTCGGACTATGCGGGCGACTACCTGTGCAATTTTCTCTATTACAAGCTGATGCACCGAGTCTCAGATGAAGACGAAGAAAACCACATCCTGGGTGGATTCGTGCACGTCACCTCGGTAGACGTGGTCTCGGTTTCAGAAATGACCGCTGCATGGGTGGTGATATTCGAATACCTGGCCGCTTATAGGTTTGAACTTCTTCAAAAACGCAGATTTCCTGGTCAGACCCCCTACAACACTTCCATAAGCCACCCGCCCCGCTATTGATTCATGGTCTGAAGTTCGAACATTAAACTTATGTGGAGAAGTAATTTACGCCTTCAATATTTCGAAAGTCCGAATCTTGTGTCCAAATAATGCATTTGTAAGTTCGGGCAGTGGCCAAAATGATACTATCAGCCATAGGGAGATCGTGTTGCAGACTGAGCTTAGCTCCATTCATCGCAATATCGGCGGTAATATCGATGATTTTTCCTTTTTGCATTGCTGCAACGGCTTGAAGCGCGTTGTTTTCGCCGGATTCCCGGAGCACAACCTTGAAAACTTCATAGATTGTAATGACTGGAACAATTAGAGATGATGTATCATTCAGTGGAGATAAATAGTGTTTTGCGTTAGGGCCATCGGAAAAATATTCCAGCCACCCGGAAGAATCGATAATATTCATACCCTATCGTTCTCGCGATCGATTCGCGTGTCAATGGACTTCAGAAATCCTCTGAGTTCCGAAATATCACGATCCGGTATCAACTCGATACGTCCATCGTATTCAATCACTCTCATTTTCTGCCCGGGTCGCAGTCTTAATGCATTTCTTATCTCTTTCGGAATAACCACTTGAAATTTCGGGGATACTGTCACAGTTTGCATACTGAACCTCCATCGACAGTGCTTTGGTATTACGATAGCACTATCGATCATTGCTTGTCAACACCGGTCACTTATTTCTTGCCGCAAATCCTGGATGGTGATTAGATTTCAGCGTTTGCGCGGCGATTTTCGTGGATTCTGCGGAGATTAAGAGAATGGATGAAGAAAAAAGACAGGCCTGGGAGCAATCCGGAGGAGTATATGAACTGATGGACGGGGCAGGCGGGGACGCGGCCGAGGTGTTGCTGGACGTGGAGGATCAAAGAAAGATCGCCGCGGGAAAAGAATACCCCCTCGAGGCCAGGCTGGAAGCTTTCGAGGATATCATAGATTCCGAGGTGGGCGACACGCCGTTGATGCGCGTCAGGAATATCGAGCGGGAGTTCGGGTTGCGCCAGATCTGGTTGAAGTTCGAGGGCGCGAATCCGAGCGGGACGCAGAAAGACAGGATATCATGCGCGCAGGCGATGGATGCTTTGAGAAGAGGGTTCGACGCGGTGACCGTCGCGACGTGCGGAAACTACGGAGTGGCGATCGGAATGGCGGCCTCGCTTGCCGGGCTTCGATGCGTTATTTATATACCCGAAACATATCGCACAAAGCGCATCGAAGAGATGGAAAAAATGGGCGCGGTGATAAGGCGCGTGCCCGGTGATTACGAAACCGCGGTCGAAGTATCTCGGGAACATGCGGAGCGGGAAGAAATCTATGATGCAAACCCTGGAGGTGACAATACCGCGATGCAGCTTCGTGCATACGGAGGGATAGCATACGAGCTTTACGATGAAATGCGCGATGCGCCCGCGGTGGTCAGTGTGCCGGTGTCGAACGGCACGACAATAGCCGGAATCTACCGGGGGTTTCTGAGTCTCTACAGGAGGGGAAAAACATCGCGCATGCCGCGGATCGTGGCGGGTTCCTCTTTCAACATGAATCCAATCGTAAAAGCCTGGCTGAAAAACAGCCCTGAATGCAAAGACATGATGCCCGAGCGGATACATGAAAACCCGGTAAACGAACCGCTCGTCAACTGGAGGTCCATAGACGGAGACCTGGCGCTCGAGGCGGTGCGGAAAACAGGAGGCTGGGCCGGCAACGCTTCAAACAAGAGCATGCTTGCCTTTGCGAAGATGCTCAAGGAACATGAAGG
>SLPX01000145.1 GCA_007131745.1 Myxococcales bacterium | reverse complement strand
GGTATTGGAAAAGAGAATCCGGCGGCTTCAGGATTCAACCTCTTGCGACATCCAAAAGAACATGTCTTCCCTTAAAAAGATGTTCAGCCTCACGGATTCGGAGGTCGAGTTCACTCTGTTCTTCTTTATCAAAGACTATTACGAACCGGCCTCGGCATTTTTTGAGCATCACCTCAGGTGTGAAACATTTATGGGTCGGAAATATCTTTCGACGGTGTTGCAAATCAAATCAAAAGAACTGAATGAAATACTTACGGGCAAGCTCTTTTCCATCGAATTGTTCGAGGCGGGAGAATACATCTGTTTAAACA
This sequence comes from Myxococcales bacterium, assembly GCA_007131745.1. The sequence goes on along the minus strand of SLPX01000145.1, from coordinate 9,932 downwards.
GCGACTTTCTTCATCTGCTCGACAACCCATCCAAAACCTCTCTTTCAAGGTTGTTCTTCAAAAAACTTTCCCGCAAGACCGTTCCTCTCGAAAAGCATCTGGTCGACGAAAAGCAGACCGAGCATTTGTTGAACCTCCTCCAGATAAAACCTGAAACGTCGACTCATATTCTTTTTTATGGTCCCGCCGGGACCGGAAAGACGAGCTATGCGGCGTCCCTGGCACGTGAGTCGGGTATGGAAACATACGAGATAGCAAACGATGAAGAAAACATCACCGTCCGAAGGCGAGCCGCGGTTACCGCTGCATTGAATATGACCAACCATGACATGGGGTCGTTGATAATCGCGGACGAAGCGGACAACATCCTGAATACAGCATGTTCGTTTTTCACCAGGGGAGAGAGGCAAGACAAGGGTTGGCTCAATCAGTTCCTGGAAGAACCCGGCGCCCGGATTATCTGGATTGTAAATTCGATTGCGCACATGGAAGAATCGGTTTTGAGACGTTTTGCTTTCAGCCTTCATTTCAAACCGTTTGATCGAAAGCAGAGGGTTCAACTCTGGGATTCCATCCTTCGTTGCAATCGCGTGAAACGACTTTTCAGCCCTTCCGACATCGATGATCTTGCGAAACGATACGAGGCTAACGCGGGAGCGGTGGACCTGGCGGTGAAAAAAGGCTTGGAAATAGCCGGCAAATCCGATGGGAAAAAGCTGAAACGCGCGGTCACGACCGCGCTCGACGCGTATGAACTCCTTTGCAAAGGGGGAGTAAAAGAGACGGACAAGAAAGATATCGAAAATAATTATTCACTTGATGGATTAAACGTGGAAGGAGATATCGAGTTTACAATGGAGCAGTTGGAGTTGTTCGACCGGTATCTCAGGGAGTCAAACCACCACCGGAAATGGAGCAAGAATCTTTTGCTCTACGGACCTCCCGGCACGGGAAAAAGCGAATTCGCGCGTTTTGTCGGCCATTACCTGGACAGGGAGATCATCGTAAAAAGAGCGAGCGACTTTCTTTGCAAATTTGTCGGCGAAACCGAACAAAACATCCGCCGAGCTTTTGAGCAATCCGAAAGAGAAGATGCTGTTCTTGTCATCGATGAAGTGGATACCCTGCTTTTCAACCGCTCCCTGGCTCAGAGATCCTGGGAGATCAGCCAGACGAATGAATTCCTGACACAATTGGAGCTTTACCGCGGATTCTTGATATGCACCACCAACAGGTTGAAAGCGCTCGACCATGCATCCGTCAGAAGGTTCAATCACAAGATCGGATTTCATTACCTCAAACCGGAAGGAAAGGTCATCTTTTACCGGAGATTCCTTGTCCATCTGGCAAAAGGACGGTTCGGAAAAAAAGAAAGAACATCCCTGAAATCCATTCCCGATCTTGCTCCCGGGGATTTCAGGGTCGTGGCCGACAAGTTTTCATTTTACGAAGAAAAAGACCTGACTCACAAAACTCTCATACAGGCATTGAGAGACGAGAGCGAAATAAAGAACGTTCACAAGGGCCGAGTTGCCAACATAGGTTTTTAAACAGGATCCCATGGAGATCCGGACAGACATGTTCATAGCGCCGAGGAGGTCGAAAAATGACAAAAATAGTTTCACTCGGGTACATGCCGACCCATGAAGATGAAGCTCGAGCGGAAGAGTTAAAATCATTCCACAGAAACTTCTATGTCATCCTGGAAAATTTCGACAAGATCCTGGAAAACGAGAAATATTTCTTCTGCGAATTGCCCGATGGATTTTTGTCGATGCCTTATGTCGGTTCGGATGGTCCCATAAAATTGGGGATTCTCGTCATGCTTTGGCAACAAGGTCAACTCATACGAAAGTGCGATGACTGTGATGGTGAAGTCTATATCCGGGGCGCGGGTGGAAGCCCTCTCAGTGGGTCGTACAAATGCTGGGGTCTTTGCAGCGGATGTTTGAAAGACAAATGTTTCTCGGGCGAGAGCGGGTTTAGTTCAATCTGGAAACCGATCCGGGAATTGATGAAGAAATTTCCAAGTTTCACCTCGAAAGCCGGTTTTATGGGCGGACTTTCGGGTGAAACCACCCCCGATGTGAACGTGAGTGAGAAAAACCAGGCCGCGGATATCGCCACGCTTATCAGTGATCTGAAACTCACCACTTACAACTGAACAAATCAATCGAAAAGCAGATCCTTTTTCAGCCGGGAAAGTCCGGAAAGTCCTGAGCTTTTAGGTCTTTCAATCAACCGGGTCCGGGCGCCATGCAGCTCCCTTCGTGGCAGTATCCGGAGCAACAGTCTTCATCTTCGGTGCATGAACCGCCGAGCGGGACGCATTCGGATTCACCCTCGCCGCAAATGCCGTCCGTGCAGATTCCGCCGCAGCAATCGCTGTTCGTGGTGCAAAGTCCGCCGGCTACCACGCACTCGCCGCAACGCATCTCCACGCCGTCCTCGGTTTCCCAAGGTGAGCATATCCCCGAGCAGCACTGGTCGGATATCAGGCAGGGATCCCCGTCTTCGATGCAATCTTCAAGACCGTCCGGCCCGGTGCACCGCCACACGCCGAAGGCAGTCAGCTCGCAATTATCTTCCGGGCAACAGTCATGAACATGGTTTTCCAGGGTGTCCTTGCAGATCTCTCCAACCTCTTTCGGACCCTCCTGCAAGTCGCACGTGGATACCCCTTCCACTCCGGTGGGCACGCAGCCGGTTCCTTCGAACTCGATGGTGCAGTGTTCGCCCGGACCCCCGTCCAGAAGTTTCACGTTGCTGCAGCATTGCCACGATTCGCTGCAAATCTCGCCCGCGGGCCGGCAGCCGCCCAAGAACTGGCAGAATTTCGGGCCGCCAAGGTAAAGTGAAGCGCATGCATAAGATGCGCAGTCGCTGTCTACCTCGCACGGTTCGCCCGCGAACCGCTGCCCCCCGAGTTCGCTCTGGGTCGGGCAGCGCCCGTCGAGACAAACACCTGAGCAGCAGTCGTGGTCCTCTGAGCAGATTTCCCCCCGCGCTCCACAGGTCGAAGTCCGGTTGCATCGCAAATCCGGTTCTTCAACGGTTCCGAAGTTTTCGCAGTTTTTGCTGCAGCACCCGTCGTCCCAGCCCTCGGCCGAACAGTATTCACCGATGGTCGAACAACCCGGACCGATGGCTTCGCAAAGCGACGTGTCGGGATTACAGATATCGCTGCAGCACTCCACGTTCGAACTGCAATCCATCCCTGTGGGCTTGCACAGCTCGCCATCAGCAGTGCATACCCCGCCGTCGCACATCAAGGAGCAGCAATCGCTCGCCTTTGAACACTCTTCTCCATCCGGGAGGCAATGCGGGGTTTCGTCGCTGCAGCGCCTCACGCCGTCGTCGCCGAGAACGCAGGTTGCATCCCCACAGCACTCGATCGTGGATTCGCACTCCTCTCCTATCGGTGTGCAGGTGACTTCACCGCCGTCGTCATCGATGTGTCCGTCATCATCGATGTGTCCGTCGTCATCGATGTGGCCGTCAGGATCCACGGCCGCGTCCGAATCATCTTTGCTCTTTCCCCCGCAAGCGGCCAGTAGCAAAACGAGGCAAAATGCAAGAAGGTTTTTTGACTTGATCATAACAGTCTCCTTTGAACTTTTTTGAAATCCTTAAACTACATCATTTTCATCATTATCATCATCATATTGATCATCCCTTGTGAGTCGCTTTGATTCAAATTTCTTCAGTAATCCGAATTACTCTTCTCGTTATCCGTACTCAAAAAAACCGAACTCCATAAATGTATTACGAGACCAACACGAAGAAGGATACATTTTAGCAAAAAAGGACTCACTGTCCGGATTCTTGTCTTTGCTTCCTGTTTTGAGAGTTTTGAGATGGAATTTGTTAAGGTCGTCTGCTATTCTTTTATTCAAGTGTTGTGAGTCAATTGTTTTCCAATCTGGAATGAAACAAGGGAGCTTTTATGGACCTCACCGATGTTGCCCGCGAAATGAACGCGAGGCTCAGTCGCCTCGAGTTCGGACCGCCGACCGCTTTTGTCTACAACCCGCTGGAATACGCATGGGCGCCGTACGCGCGTTACGTTGAAAAATACGCGTCCGACAGGGTCGAGGTGTTGCTGGTCGGAATGAATCCCGGGCCTTTCGGCATGGCCCAGACCGGGGTTCCGTTCGGAGATGCGACCAAGGTCCGGCAATGGTTGAAAATATCCGGCCCGGTCGGCCGGCCTGCGAAAGAGCACCCTAAGAGACGCATCGAGGGGTTTTCATGCCGTCGATCCGAAGTGAGCGGCTCCCGCCTTTGGGGTTGGGCCGAAGCCAGATTCAGCGAACCCGAACGTTTTTTCTCCCGCTTTTTCGTGGCCAATTATTGTCCCCTGGTTTTCATGGAAGAAAGCGGCAGAAACCGGACACCCGACAAACTCCCCGCCTCGGAAAAAACCGGCCTTTTCAAAATCTGCGACTGGGGTTTGGAAAAGACCGTCCATGTGTTGAGCCCTCGCTACGTCCTGGGCATAGGCGCGTTCGCGGAAACGCGATGCAAAGAAGTGTTGAACCCCGGCGAAGTGCAAATCGGAAGAATCCTTCACCCCAGCCCCGCGAGCCCCAAGGCCAACCGTGGCTGGGCAGCAGAGGTCGAAACCCGGCTCCGGAGCCTGGGAATAGATTTGCCTTGAGCTTGCAAAACCGGGGGGGTGCTTGCTTTGTTCGGAATGTGTCTTAGCCGAACCCGGCGAGGGTCGACTGTTTTGTTGTGAAACAGTGGCGGTAGATGTAAATGTAAATGGAAATGTACATGCAGTTGTTTTTGGATTTTATGGAAATGTATAATTTGAGATGTTGTTGCAGGAGGTGATATGTCGTTGAAGTCTTTGAAGTCAATAAATCCGGCTACGGATGAAGTTTTGGAGGGATACGCCGAGATGGGAGCGGAGGAGGTGGAGCGAATTTTGAATGAATCCGAGGTAGCATTCGGTGAATGGAAGAAATCTTCTTTTTCGCGGCGCGCGGGGTTGATGAAGGGGGCAGCGAGGGTATTGCGGGAAAACAATAGAGCGTATGCGAAGTTGATGGCTCTTGAGATGGGAAAACCGCTGGGTGAGGGATTGGCCGAGGTGGAGAAGTGTGCATGGGTTTGTGAGTATTACGCTGAAAACGGGGAGGTTTTTTTGGCGGATGAAGAGATTGAAACCGATGCGTATCGGAGTTTTGTATCTTATCGACCGCTGGGGGTGGTGCTTGCGATCATGCCGTGGAACTTTCCTTTTTGGCAGGTTTTCAGGTTTGCGGCACCGAATCTCATGGGTGGAAACACAGGGGTTTTGAAACACGCGAGCAATGTGCCGGGATGTTCAATGGCGATAGAAGAGGTTTTTGCAAAGGCGGGTTTTCCGGAGAATGTGTTTCGGAGCTTGATGATAGGAAGCGGGAGCGTGGGCGCGGTGATCCGTAATCCGGTCGTAAGGGCTTGTACGCTGACCGGGAGCACGGAAGCGGGGAGGGTGGTGGCCGCGGCCGCGGGGAAGGAGATCAAGAAGACTGTTTTGGAGTTGGGCGGAAGCGACCCGTACGTGGTGCTTAAAGATGCGGATGTAGGGGAGGCTGCTCGAATCTGCGCGGCGAGTCGATTGATAAACAGCGGTCAGAGCTGCATTGCAGCGAAGAGGTTCCTGGTGGTCAGGGATGTGCATGATGAGTTCGTGGCCGCGTTGGCGCGGGAGATGGGTTTGCGCAAAATGGGAAATCCACTTGAAGAAGGGGTGAGCTTGGGTCCGCTGGCCAGAAAGGATTTGCGCGATGAACTTCACCTCCAGGTGGAGCGGTCCGTTGAAATGGGCGCGAAGGTTTTGCTGGGCGGAAAAGTGGACGAGGGGCCCGGGGCTTTTTATCCTCCGACGGTGTTAGCGAACGTGCGAAAGGGTATGCCCGCGTTCGACGAAGAGCTTTTCGGGCCGGTGGCCGCGGTTGTATGCGTTGCAAACGAAGGGGAGGCGATTGCTCTGGCCAATGATACGGTTTTCGGACTGGGCGCGGCGGTGTTTACGCGTGACATCGAAAGAGGTGAAAAGATAGCGAGGGAGGAGTTGGACGCGGGAGCGTGCTTTGTAAACTCTTTTGTGAAATCGGATCCGCGGCTTCCTTTCGGGGGGGTGAAGTGGTCGGGATATGGGCGGGAGCTTGGCGTGCAGGGGATCCGGGAGTTTATGAACATCAAGACTGTTTACGTTGAAAAATAAGTTCCTTATTCGTAATGACTCCATAGCCGTAACACCTTGATAACCCGATCCTCTTCCAACACCTGGTATACCAACCGATGTTGAATATTTATCCGCCTTGAATATGCCCCGGCAAGATCGCCGACGAGCTTCTCGAAAGGAGGCGGTTTCTGAAACGGGTCTTCAGCAAGGATGGCTAACAACTCCTCTCCTTTTGGTTTCAAGCCGCTTGCAGCCAACTTCTTAGCGTCCTTTTGTGCTTGCTTCGTATAGACCAGCCGCCAACTCACCATCCCGGATCCTCGGAGCATTCATCAACATTTGTCTCCATGCCTTCCCTGATCGATTCGCGCATACCAGGGATAGAGAGCAGAAACAGCGTTTCTTGGATTGCTTCCCAGTCTTCCTCGGAAATCAGCACTGCCTTGTTCCGCTTTCCCGATATGACCAACGGCTTATGCGAAGATGCAGCTTCGTCGATTAGACGATATAGGTTCGCGCGGGCTTCGCTGGCTGTAATCGTAGTCATGATACACCTCCACAGGCTAACTAAATCCATAGTACGTCATTTCGTACGTACGTCAAGAGGTACGTTATGGGTAACCCGGCCGAGGTCCTCGAATTTGCATTTGAGTCGACAATTCCTGGAGCTTCATCCGTGATTCGGTACCTTGAACTCGGCGGGATCGTCGTTCCGGTCGGCTTCTCGTCCCGGGAGACCACGATGGAATTCATGGACCGGGTGACGGAGAACTTCCAACCACTTCAATCACTTTCTACTCTATACGAACAGTCTGCGTAAATACGGTTCCGCTCGTCGAATTTCTACCCCCTTCTCTACACTCTCCAAACCAAGGTTTTTCACGACCTGTACTGCGGCCAGCCCGGTTTGTTTGTTGAAATAGAGCAGATCCCGATGGATGTTACTTTGCGAAAGCTTGGCCTCTACAAGCACTTGAGGCTCCCCGTTTATCGTCAGGACAAAATCAACTTCTTTTTTCTCTTTTGTGCGGAGAAACTGGAGCGTAGTCCTTTTGCCTTGGGTGTCTTCCACAGCATCCAGATGTTTTTTTAATTCCACAGCGACCAGATTCTCAAACCTCGCTCCGGGGTTTCCAATCACCATCCCTGTGTCGTAAAAATACGCTTTTGAGTCTTTCCGCAACGTCCTGGCAATATTGCGATAGTATGGCGTTACTCTAAAGATAATGAAGAGCGCTTCGAAAATATTGATATAGCGCTTGATAGTGTTGGGCGAGACACCAACATCCCGTGCAAGGGAAGCATATGACAGCACGGACCCTATACGACGCTGTAACAAAGCCATGGTGTCTTGAACAGCTCTCAAGTGGTGGACCCTTTCAAAATCCAGAATATCGGTTCGGATCAATCCATCAGTGTATTGCAACCGCCATCGGTCCGCATCCATCAAACTATTTGCCAGGAAAGGTTCCGGAAATCCTCCCCTCTCTAACAATCGATCCAATGTATGTTCATCCGCGTCCGGAACCTCGGCCATGGAAAAAGGATGAAGCCGGTGGCGAAAAAACCGGCCGGCCAAGGAATCGCCATGTGTGCGAAAGGTTTCGAGCCGAGCACTTCCTGTGACCAGAATTTGCAGGTGCTCAGGTTTGGTGTCGTATAACCCCTTTAAGTAGTTTTTCCACCCAGCCATTTTGTGCAATTCATCCAAAATGAGCAATCGAGTAGAGCGTAACCAAGACCGTTGGCGAATAATCTCCCTGTGATCAAAATCATCGTAGTTACAATAAACCGTATCCGGACGATTCCCCGCGATAGCCTTTGCGAGGGTTGTTTTGCCGACCTGACGAGGCCCGGTCAGAAAGACCATCTTCTTTTGCAAATCTTTCTCTATACGATCCTGTAACGCTCTCATCATGCTGACCATTTCGCAGTATATCGCGGAAAAGTCAAGACTTTTCCGCAATAATTTGCCGAATGGTCATGAGCGACAGAATTCATTGAACATCCTTTCCCTTTCCGAAGATTGTTTTCAATATCATAGAGTTTTTCGGAGTCACGTTTCAACTGAACCGAAACAGTCAAATGCAAGGAGACGACCTGGTTTTTCGGTTGGTCGGTTGTTAGTAATTTTCCTGTAATAAAAAATCTCGTACATGAACATTTCGAATGCCGGATCTTCCTCTGTCAACCTCGTCCATGGAAACGACATATTTGGGATAGTTATCCGGGATCATCTCCAGCACTGAAAACTCTCTCTCGACTGTCTCCTCTGTAGGGAGAAGATACGCCACCTGCACATACACTTTTTCTTTTCCTAAAGAGGCCACAAAATCTACTTCACGGTTATTCTTTTTACCTACATAAACCTGATAACCCCTGCGAAGCAGCTCCATAAACACAATGTTTTCGAGGATTTGGTTAATGTCCCGCAGGTTGTTCCCATAAATGGCTTCCCGCATGCCGTGGTCTGTAATAAATATTTTTTCATGAAACTGTAATATTTTCTTCCCCGTCAAGTCTTTTCGTGAAACCATATGAACAAAACAAGCATCAGTGCAGTAATCGATATAGTTATAGATAGTTTCTGTGGAAACTCGTCGCTGCTCATTCTTCAGGAATTTTGAGATGGATTTTGCTGAGAACGTGTTTCCGACATTGGCCATCAGGTACAGAATCACCCTCTTCAACAGCTCAATATTCCGGATTTTGTTTCTGACAGCGATGTCTTTTAATATGATGGAATCATGCACATCGTTTAGATATTGCATGGCACTTCTTTCATCGATGGGCACCTGGTAAAGAAAAGGCATGCCGCCCCTTGTAAGATAAGTTTGAAAAACGTGATTGATGTCTGTATCCGGCGAGCTTTCGAACACTTCTCTAAAGGAAAATGGGAAAATGCGAAATTTCACATACCGTCCACCCAGGTAGGTTGCAAGCTCACCTGACAACAGCTTGGCGTTGGATCCTGTGATATAGATATCAGCATCAAAATCCACCAGGCAAGAGTTGACCATTTTTTCCCACCCAGTCAGTTCTTGTACTTCATCAAAAAACAGATAAACCTTTTCCTTTCTATTCGCGGCAAATGATTGCACATGTTTATAAGTCTCCTCCAGTGATGCTAAATGCCCTGCCTTCCTGCTTTCAAAATTAACTGAAAGAATTTGATTCTCCGTAATTCCCAGCCCCTTCAATTCATCTTTAATAAGATCCAGCATCACCGATTTTCCACAACGACGGATGCCTGTCAGCACTTTGATGACATCTCTGCCAATAAATGGACGAATTCTTGATAGGTAACTTTCCCGTTTAATCATTTCGATACACCTCACTTCCAGAAGGATATTTTGAATATATATCAACTATATCGTAAGGTAAACCCAATTTAAGCTTTAGTTTTCGATATATCGAAATCTATTCGCGGATGTTGCTAAGTTTTTACCCAAATAGACGGATGGGTGGCTTAGTTATCTTTGCCTCGTTTTTTGAATGCCTTTCCGTATACCAGATCTTCGGGCGAAAACTCGGGTTTTTGTCCGCCCAGGTGCCTGTGGAACCATTCGAGGTGGGCTGAGTAGTATATCGGCATTGACTTTACCGTGTTCGGCCAATGGCCGTCGTCCGGGAACAAGATGAGTTTTGCGGGTATGGACCTGCGTTTGAGCGCGGTGAACATCATGATGCTTTGAGTGTAGGGGACCCTGTAATCTTTTTTGCCGGCCAGGATCAGGGTCGGAGTGTTTAT
>SLPX01000417.1 GCA_007131745.1 Myxococcales bacterium | reverse complement strand
TTCATTTCACGAACCGAGTGGAATACTTGCGGGGTGTCGGGTTGTATATCCACGGGTTCATGGTCCTCGCCATCTGTCTGGAGAATGATTCTGGATTTCTTTTTGAGGTTCAGCGTAAATTGAATGGTTTGAGAGATTTCGAGTTGAAGAGCCCTAATCTCTTCACTCATTCTTCGCATCCTCTCGATTATCTTGTCTGTTGGAATCTTTCCCAGCTTTTCCAGGGAGTCTTTCCCTTCTTGAAGCTCTTGTTCGACTTTTTTCCGTTCTTCGAGTTTCTCCCGGTGTTGGTCTATCTCGTCTTTGAGTGCTTTGCATTCGGCCATGACTCGTAATGCCTGAACCAGCTTGTTTTGCTTTTTATAGGCTTCTTTCGCTCCACCCAGCTTGATTCTCAGACGCGCCTTTTGATCGATCAGCTCTGTTTCCCGTTTTTTCAGATCAGGAAGCTTTTGGTTGAACTCCTGGATGGCGGTTTCTGCTTGTCGCCTGTCGTTTTGCCACCGCTTAACATCATCCCTTTTGCGTTCAAGTTGTTCCGAAGTGTTTCGGGCCTGATCGAATTTATTTTTCAAAGTGAGCAGTTCGTTCCTTATGCGTTGCTGCTTGCCAAAACGTTTCTCGAATTCCTTCGAATCCTGGTCTGCGGTTGTAACTTCCGCTTCCTTGACTTCGATGTCGTGGGTCAGGGTTTCCACTTCTTTCAAGAGATTGTTTACTTTGCAGAGTTTTGTTTCTTGGCGGGCGACATCTTCTTCCAGAGCGTTCAATTTTTCTCTTTCTTCGTTTCCATCGGCTCCTTTTTTCAGCAAACCGGAAAAATGGGAAAAATCTTTATTCTTCGTGTCGGATGCGGACTTTTTAAAGTTTCTCTCAACTTCCCGGGTGAAGTGTTTTTGTATTTCCAGCAAGCGTCGTCCGGTGGTCACGGTTCCGTCTTCGGTTAAACGAAGACTACCCGTCACTGTCGCCACTGATGGAAGCCCTGATTCGACAAAATCTCCCGGGTCACGCTGGCCGCTGATTGCGCTGAGTCCGAATTTTTCCATGTTGTCCCGGTTCGCTTCATCAAAACCCATTAGCTTGACGAATACTTTTTCAGCTTCAGTTTTTTCCCATGTTTTGAGGGGGATTTTTCTTTGTAGTTTGCAGTTTTTCTTGCTTGGGTTTTGGCACCATGTCTTGGTTATGGTCCAAGGTTGGTCGTCAATCTCAAAATCTACTTTTACGGTCGACTCGGCGTTCTTGTCGTATTCCGGAAAAATATTCCTGATCATGTCGTTCATTCTGACATTGTGTTGAACAAAAAGCGCAAAACGCAAACCTTCCACAAGAGTTGATTTGCCCACTTCGTTGTCGCCGGCAAGCACGTTGATTCCTTCTTTGAGTTCTGCTCTAAGACAATGGTATTTACGCCAATTGGTCAGCTCTATATTCTTGATTACAAAACTGCTCATGAGTCCCGCCTCGAAATTTGTTCGTAAAGCAACGCAAGGGCTTCTTTGCGTACCGAAGGCCTGTTTCCATAGTAAGCAACAAGGCCGCCCTCGTGTTCAGTGAAGCGCTCTGTTTCCACCTCGCTTTGCAATAATTTCACCAGTCTCTTCTCAATGGGGTTCAGACCCAAATCGCTGTCTTCCCACTCTTCATCGGAGGGCTCACGAGAGAGTCCCTTGGAGTCTTCAATTATCCCCAGAAATTCGTCATATAACCCGTTCATCCATTTCCGATAATCGGAATACTGTGTAACAGAGAGCACGCCACGAACAGTACAGCGTAGCAGAGTTCGGGCCGGCGATTCAATTTCTCGGATCTCTTTTTTCATCTTATCGAAACCTTCCTGCGGCGAGACATGAAAAACCTTGGTTTCGATAGTTGTTTTGCCGACAGAAAAAGGCGTAACAACAGGTTCACCGCCCGGTTCGTTGATTTCCACCAAGAGTGCGTATCCAGCTCTTTCTTGATCCACGGCCAATGGTTCAGGCGCTCCGCTGTACCTGGTACGACAGCGCGCTGCAGGGTGTGTGTCAGGCGTGTAACCATGATAATCCCCAAGCGCCAGATAGTCCAAGCCGGACAGGTCCGCCCTGTTCTCAGGAATCCAGTCGCACAGAATCTCTGTACCAAAGTAGTTTTGAAGTCCGCCGTGTGCGATTCCAATGCGAATCCTTGTTTCGTTTCCAGTGGTTTCTTCCGCTGATTTGTCCACTGCCGTGCCAATGGCGCCGTCCATGGCGGCAGAGGTGTCGGCAGGTTGATTCTTAAATGTCACGGGTGCGGGCAAAAGAGTGACTTGCTTTTCTTCAAACGTCTCTTCCACAGGCTCGGGAGAAAGCAACAACAGAACATTTTTCAATCCTGTCAGCTCGTCCAAAAAAGCCGGGTTCGTCCATATACTCCCCGGCGTCAAGGGATCGTGGTTTCCAGGCATGAGGTATAAGGGAACCGGTGAGTCTTTGAACAGTTCGGCGGCCTTTTTCCTGATGTCCGGTCCGGGATAAGAGTTGTCGAAAATATCCCCGGCGGCCAAAATGAAACTCGCGTTCTCTTTGAGCGAAAGATCAAAAACATTTCTGACTGCATCAAACCGCCAATCCAGCGATTCGGAAGATCGCGGGCCAATCGCGTTCAAACGTGCGCCCAGATGCCAGTCGGCAGTGTGAACAAATCTCATTTTTCCTCCAATGACAGCCTTGCTTTTCTCGTGTTATCTCGAAATACTCGAAACTCGAAATTAAATCGTCAACCCGGGTCGGACCACGAAACCTCGAGTTCCCGGTCGGGAATAAAATCCGTGCGCTCAATTGTATAAACTTTTTTGGAGCCTTCCATCTCTTCCCGGTCGGGAGTGTAGGAAATCTGAACATTCTCGAAATTCCGGTCGATTTTCACAACAAGTTCGGCTTTTTCGAGCGGGCGATCCCAGCTTTGAGCCGTGGTGAGAAGATAAACAGCACGGTTTTTGAGGAGGTGCTGTTCGTAGCTCAGCTTTATCGACCTGGTTTCGCCGGCCTCCAACTCTAAAAAGATCACGGCCAGGCATTGGTCGGGCGTTAGGCAGCGGACTTCCAATGGTTCGTCTTCTCCTTCGAGCAACACGTGTTCCGCGGCCGGCTGATCTTGATCCACGTAGATGGGATAAGCGATTCTTCCCGACCAGTCTGAATATGAAGGGTTTTTGAAATTGTATGTCCCTTCCACTTTCAACCTGTTCTCTTCAACGTCCATTATCACGATTTCTGAAGTGAAAAGAATACCGGTTGAAGGATACCCGTTGCCGGGAGTTGTGTTTTCGTTGTCCTGATTATCCGAGGTTTCCCGTTCCGACTTGTCACACCCCTGAGCTGCAACAGCACAGACAAGCAGACCGCACAAAAAGATTATCAACTTCGAACCCCGGTTCATTTCGATTCGGATGGGTTTCATCAGCCGGTCTTCCGGCGTCTCCAAAACAAAAGGGGAGCAAAAAGGAATAAGAACAATGGGAGATGTCCTGAGTTGGAATTTCCGCCCACGTTGCAACCAGTTCCCCCGGCGGCCTGCATTTGATCGTCGGGATCCTCGATTCCCCAATCCGGGTCGCCATTACCCGGATTATCTATTTCGTGCGGCATCAAATTGAAAGTTGCATAAAAAGTGTCATCACCCGAGCGCACCCCTACTGCGTATCTTGCAGGACCTCCATCGTAGTCGTAGTAATGGATCGCTGTGCATTCCATGTGGCTTCCCGCGTCCAACTCGCTCCATTCCAAGGGGTGAAGCACCTCGGAATATCGGGTCACTATGTAATCAAATCCCGCATCCGGATCTGAGATGCATTCCGATTTCAGAGACACTTTGAGAATTGTCTCTTTTTCCCCGAGAGAGACATCCAAGGACGCACAATCCGCTCCTTCAACACTGGCACTCATGCGCGACCATCCTTCATAACTGCTTTCGAAACTGACTCCGTAGATATGGCGATGGAACGAAACGTTTGAATCGACCGCCTCAAAAACAAATGCAAAGTCGTCGTCGTCCGAAAGCACAAAATCCAAATCCTGTACAAAAAGATCCCGCTTGAGCAGGATGGACTCGAGAGCCGGAGCTTCATAGTGACAATCCTTGAACAGAATCATTCTTAAAAGGACGTCATCTCCCGACCTTGTTGCGGTGAAGTCCTGGCAGGCAATCGGATTGGCCTCCGCTCGTGGCGCTGCACAAAAGCAGACAAACAAAAACAACCCCAAAAGTCTCTTGTTCTTCCTTTTAAACATGATTCCCTCTCCTCTTATCTCCTCATTACATCCAGCCTCTGTCCGATCAAACTGTTTGCGAGGCTTTTCATGCCCATGCCTTCGAGTACATAAAAAACATATCCTGATGTCAATTTACTAATAAAGGATAACACTCATGAACAATCTGATCAACAACGATCACGAGGAAGCTCTACGCGAACCCAGCAAAGGGATCTTTTTTTTTTTTTTTCATTGACCCGAAAAGATTCATGCTTAGCTTAAATTTTCAGCAGTTACTAAATTTCTTAACATCTGACTTAAAAAGGAGATTAGCCATGAAAAACTTGAAAAGCAAAATCGGTTTTGTTGTGAGCTTGTTCATCTTACCACTCATCGTCGGAGCATTCGCGTGTTCGGACAACGGAAATGGAGGTGATTTGGAATACGCACAACTCAGGGTGATCCACCTTTCACCCGACGCACCGGCTGTAGATGTGTTTGTCGACGAGGACGAATCTCCCGCGGTGACAAACCTTGCGTTCAGCGAAGGAACAGGATTTTTGCAGATGGAAACAGGAGATCGCGATTTTCATGTCGCACCGGCTGGAGCGTCACCCGATGACAGTGTTTTGCACATTCACGGCGTCAGGCTCGAGGCCGAGAAGTCCTACACTGCAGTTGCATTCGGCGTGTTGTCATCTATTCAAGGGATGGCGTTGGAAGAAAGCTCAGAGCAGCTCGACTCGGGGAACATTCGAGTCAGAGCGATTCACGTGGCCGACGGGGTCGGCCGGGTGGACATCTGGAACATTCCGAGCGACGGAACCCCTTCCATCATCTACGAGGATGTGGACTTCGGGGTCGCAGGCGCTTACCTGGACTTGCCGGCGCAGGCCTACACGCTCGGATTTGACGTGGACAAAGACGAAGTCCCGGATCTCATCTTTGATTTACCTGCTCTCCCGGCTGGAACGATCGCCAACATATTCGCCGTGAGCCGGGAAGGTGAGGTTTTCTTGCTGGCGCAACTCCAGGATGGGTCCATCAGCCGGATCGACCCCCGTGGAGAAGAGGAAGAGAAGACAAGTCTGAGAGTGATCCACCTCTCCCCCGACGCGCCGAGTGTGGACATTTTCGCAAACGGTGGAGAACCCGCGGCGGTCTCTGAACTGGCATTCCAAGAGTCAACCGGATATTTGGAATTGGAACCGGGAACGTACTCATTCAACATCTCGGCAGCCGGGACCGGGCCGGGAGAGAGCGTCCTGGACATTGAGGGGTTGGAACTCGCACAAGGGCAATTCTACACAGCGGTGGCGTTCAATGAGCTTTCATCGATTCAGGCTCTCGCCTTGTTGGACGATCATGAAGGACTGGAGGAAGGTGACATTCGGGTGAGAGCCATACACACCGCCGTCGGAGTAGGGATTGTCGACATTTGGAATCTACCCGACGAGGGCGAACCGGCTCTGTTGTACGAAGACGTGGATTTCGGCGAAGTAGGCTCGTATCTGGACCTTCCGGCCGGAGCATACACATTGGGGTTTGACGTAGACAAGGACGGATCCCCTGATGTTGTTTTCGAGTTACCTGCCCTACCCGCCGGGACAATCGCAAACGTTTTCGCCGTAACTGATGGTTCAGGAGTATTTCTGGCGGCACAGCTTCAAGACGGGACCGTGGCGAGAATCGACCCGTTTGTTGATGAACCAGCGCGGCTGAGAGTGATTCATCTCTCTCCGGACGCTCCCGGCGTAGATGTGTTCGCTGACGGCGCCGAACCCGCGGCGGTGGTAAACCTCGCCTTCCAGGAGAGCACTGATTACCTGGAGATACCGGCTGGGACATACGACTTTAACGTTGCGCCGACCGGCACGGATCCTGCTCAAAGTGTTCTCGACATCACGGGTTTGGAGTTGACCGCGGGCACCTACTACACAGCGGTAGCATTTGATGAGTTGAGTTCGATTCAGGCCCTCGCACTCATTGACGACGCATCCACGCCACCGGCAGGACACATCCGTGTGAGGGCAATTCATGCAGCGTCGGCAGTGGGCCAGGTGGATATTTGGAACGTCCCCGACGGGGGCACACCGTCGGTGTTGTATGAAGACGTGGATTTCGGAGTAGCGGGAGATTACATTGAGTTACCCGCGGGTCAATATACGATCGGGTTCGATGTAAACAAAGACGCAAATCCGGACCTTCTTTTTGAGTTGCCCGACCTGCCTGAAGGAACCATTGCCAATGTATTCGCTGTTTCCGACGGTAGTGATGTCTACCTGATAGCACAGCTTGCAGGCGATGTGACTGCTGTTATACCTCCGCTCTGATTCAGCGCCAATTCACCCGGAAAACACCGGGATCCGAAATATTCCACAAAAGACAAAAATATGATCTGCATGTAGGCTATTCGGCAGGAGGGAAGACGCACCGAAAACCGACAGAGGCGGATAGAGATGTACCTTCCATGTGGAGGCGGGTGACGACCCTGAATTGCCACAACAAATCGTTGGTGAAGCTTCCGCCACGGATCACCCGTTCACCGGTGCACCCTTCTACATTGTTTGCCGGGTCTTCGCAGCCTTCAACGCAAGTTGAATAGAAATTTGGACCATAGCAGTCCAGGGTCCACTCCGACACATTGCCGGCCATGTCCTTTAAGCCGTACGGTGAATCACCATCCGTGGCGGTCAAGAACCCCACAGGCCATGTTCCGGGTCCCACCAATGCATCATTGCATCCGTAAGGCACGCTAAAGCCAGATTGGTTCCAATTGCACCGGTCACAGCTCGGATCCTCTTCGCCCCATGGGTACGTGCGCTGATCCGTTCCCCTTGCGGCTTTCTCCCACTGGGCCTCGGTGGGCAAATCCCCACCCTTCCAGTTGCAATATTCACGAGCGTCATTCCATCTGATTCCGTTTATCGGGTGTTCCTCCCGTTCACCGGCGCCGGAGGTCCAGTTGAACCAGGAGTCCGTGTCGTTGCCGGTGTGTACCGGCGCGCCTGTTGGACACCCACCACCATCCTTGCATTCCCTGTACTGGGCCACGCTCACTTCGGTGACTTGTATGCAGTACGCCGAAAGGGTCACGGTGTGCCTGGGAGATTCCGATGCATAAATGTAGCAAGGATCATCTTCGTTGCACCCCATCTCAAAATCCCCGGCCGATATGTAAACCGAACCTTCAGGGCAGTTATTGCAACCTGAAGTGTCAAAACCTGTGCAGTCCGGTAAACATGCGAGTTCCCCTCCGTAAAAGCCCAGCGTATCGCAGGTTGCTCCCCCCAGGTTCAAGCCGTCGCATTCCTCTGGGCCGTTTATCACAGCGTCACCACAATAACCCACGCATCCTGAAGTGTTGAAATCCGAGCAATCTTCCAGACACGCAAGCACGCCGGCATAGAAACCCTGCGTGATACAGGTTTCTCCGGCAAGATCTTCGCCGTCACATACTTCGGAACCTTCCCTTTTGTCATCGCCGCACACTGAACCCAACTCGCAATCTCTTGTGTCATATCTACAATTCGAGCTGCATCCAAGGTTCCCTTCCCCAAACCCGAGGCTTTCGCATGTTTCACCTTTCAGGTCCATCCCATCGCACTCCTCATCCGGATCGGCAATAGAATCCCCGCAGTGAGGAATTACACAAATCCCCTTTCGACAAACGGTGCCGGGTACGGAGCCGGTGTAGCTGCATGGTTCGTAATCCACCTTTTCGGTGCACGCAGAGATCTGGCGGGGCAACACACACTGCTCTGTGGGATCGTGACACACCTCGCTCGAGGGACAAACCGCCCCCCAGGAACACTTCTCAGTTTTTGAACCCGGACATCCCGACAAAACAACCACGTACAATACCGCCGGGATTGCCGATAATAGAGTCAAAACTCGATTTTTCATCTGAACACCCGCTCTTTTCTCCATGCTTCCAATTTGCCTTTTATTTAATTTTTTCAAATTAATCTAAACTGCTTAACGTGGGCGCAAAAAGAAATTTTCTCACCATTACCAACGTTATCAAAGACAAATCTTTGCGGAAACACATATACCTCTATTGTTCGTTCAATCAACCCTCCCGGTCAAGTGCCATGAAAAAGACAAAAAAGTTACTATGCGAAAAAGATGACGTATCCGCGTTAAAAAAAGATCATGAACACAGAAATCTGACGCCGCACGCATGGAGAAGTTCCAAATCACGGGATGCGGTTCGGACCCAAGTCGGACCCAAGATTGTCTACACTGGGCTAGGTACTGACAATCCCGGACTTTCTCCAGTGAAAAAGACTTTTGCTGTTTTTGGGCACGACAGTTGCAGAGCCTTCTAGGATATAATCAAATGAGCTTATTATGGAGGTCTTGAAATGATTTATCGAATACCTGTGATTCCAAAGTTCGGAAAAAGAAATCGGGAGGCGAACAAGCCTGCCGGTTTTTTGTTCCACCGATGGATACCGGGGCTGCTTGTTCTAACTGTCATGGTATTTGCGGCAGCGTGCGGCGACAACTCACCTGCATCGATTCAAGACGCGGACCTGCCGGACGCTACACTTCCCGACGGGTCGATTGTCGACGCAACTTCTCCCGACGCTGAACCATTGCCGCCGGGGATCACCGCAATCGCGCCCTACGAACCCGTGGAGCCATGGGAAGATCTTTCAGCTCTCGATCCTATCATCGGAGACGCGGACTACATCGGGCTCGGCGAGTCGGTGCATACCTCCGGTGGTTTTTACGGTACCAAAGACCGGGTGATCCGTTACCTGGTAGCGGAAAAAGGTTTTCGCGTGGTAGCCGTGGAGACCCCTTGGGTGGCGGCCGACCTGGTAGGTGAGTTCGTCGCCACCGGCGAAGGAAACTCCACCACCGTGCTTCGCAACATCTTCGGCGTGTTCGCGGATCGACACATGCGCGATCTCGTGGAGTGGCTCGCTGCCTGGAACCATGAGAATCCCGACGATCCGGTGGCTTACATGGGCTTTGACATCCAGCAGCCGTGGGACGACGCAAGACTGCTGAGGGTTTTTCTGGACAGTGCCGCTCCCGAAGACGCAACCGCGGTTCACGAGCCGCTGCTTCGATGCTACGGCGCTCCTTATGATTCGGCAGACGACTTCTATGGCTCAGGCGCGTACAATGATCCGATTGAACCAGAGGACCACGAGGGTTGCATGCAAGGAGTGGATGCGGCCTGGACCTGGTTCGAGACCAATGACGCAACCCTGATCGCCTCTGTTTCCGCGGACGAGGTCGCCCTGGCGCGGCTGCACCTGCGCGGCTTGGAGGCCAATCAGGGCACTGTATGGGGAATTCAGGAAGATAACTATTCGGGTGGTTTCGAAAGCCGCGATCACGGGATGGCCGATGTTTTCGACGCCCTAATGTCCCTGCGGCACCCAGGAGAACGAGCCGCAATCTGGGCCCACAACTTACACATCGCGGAGCGCCACGACGAGATCAACACACCCTGGAACTGGCCCGGCATGGCCCGCAGCATGGGCACGTTCCTCAGCGAGCGACATGGCGACAACTATCGCGCCCTTGGGATCATTGCCTACCAGACGTTCATGAACTGGCCCGGCTTCGGTGATATGCTGCCGACCCCGACCGAGTCCAACTCGATAGAACTCATGCTCCATGAACTGGGAGAACCTTTCCTGCTGGTGGATCTGAAGTTCCCGGGCGCGGAGGATCCTTTTTTCACACCGGGGGAGATGTATCGCAGCGGTTCCGGTTCATACTCGGATTTCCTGGTTCCAGCGGACCAGTTCCACGGCCTTTTCTTCCTGGAAGTCTCGCCCGCGATGGAGGCGCTGTTTTGGTAGGTTCGGTTGAATATCAAGCGACATGAAAAAGAGAAAAATGGTTTTACACGGCAAAGTCGTGAACATGTAACGTGAACGCGTTTTCGTCCATCTTGCCCACACCCGCGTTGACGCACCCTTCAATCTGACGCCTGGCCAGGCTGTCGATCGTGGGATCCAGTCGATTCGCATGCGAGGTCGATAGAGGCGCCAACACGTCGCGGCACGCGACATAGTCCAGGGTGGC
>SLPX01000287.1 GCA_007131745.1 Myxococcales bacterium | reverse complement strand
TGGATAGTAACGGAACGGAATTGGAGAGGTTTGATCAATAAGTTGAAAGTTCGCCGATTGCTTCTTCTACTGCTTTCAGGGGGTTCCATTCAGCGCAGTGGTTCATGATGTTGTTGTGGTCGTTGAAAAGGGGCCGGTCTTCATCCAGGAATTCCACAACTTCGCGCACGGATTTTTTCGCGGCCATTGTTCCCTTGCCGGGGGTGAATTCGCGGAAATCAAGAGCCTGGGCCGCGGCCATCATTTCAATTCCGATGACGCCGTGAGAAACTTCCAGGATGTCCCGGGTTTTTCGGGCAGAGTTCATTCCCATGGAAACGAAATCCTCCTGATCGGCCGCGGCCGGGATGGATTCAATGTAAGCCGGCGAGGAGAGGATTTTTTGCTCAACTATCTGCATGCACGCGGTGTACTGGGAGAGCATCATGCCGCTCATCATGCCCGCGCCCTTGGTGAGAAACGGGGGAAGCCCGACGCTCAGAGCCGGGTTCGTGAGCCGGTTGAGTCTCCGCTCCGAAAGCACGCAAACCATGGCCACGGCAGCGCCAAGGTTGTCCAGGGGCATGCTGATGGGTGTGCCCTGGAAGTTGGCGCCGGTAAGCACGATCTTTTCATCAGCGAGGAAAACCGGGTTGTCGCCTACGCCGTTTAGTTCCACTTCCATTTGGCTCTTGGCCCAGCGGACCTGGTCTCTTGCCGCGCCGATCACCTGGGGAGTGGATCTCATGGAATACGCGTCCTGAACCTTGGTCTTGTATTTTCCGGTGAGCAGATCAGAGCCGTCCATGACTTTTTTCAGGTTCGCAGCACAGGTCACTGCTCCCTGAAATCCGCGCAGCTTGTGAAGTCGCACGTCGTAAGGTTTCATGTTCGCGATCAATGCTTCCAGCGTCATGGCGCACGCGACTTCCGCCTGCTTCAGGAATTTTTCCGCGTCGTAAATCGCCAAACTACCGAGTCCCGCTATGACGTTGCTTCCGTTGATGGTTCCAAGGCCGTCTCTGGCTTCGAATATCACTGGTTTCAACCCGGCTTTTTCCAATGCTTTATCGGAATCCATCCGCACTCCTTCGAAAAAGCACTCTCCTTGGCCCAGCAATGCAAGCGCGATCTGGCTCATGGGTGAAAGGTCGCCACAGGCTCCCACGGATCCTTTCTGGCAAACCACCGGAGTGACGCCGGTGTTTAACATATCCACGAGAAGTTGCGTGATAACCGGCCTGATGGCGGAATATCCGATAGCGTGAACATTGATGCGGGAGATCATCGCGGCTCGCACCACCTCTTCGGGAAAGGGTTCGCCTATGCCGGCCGCGTGGTTGTAAATGAGGTATTTCTGAAAGTCTTGGATTTGTGCGTCGTCTAGGACGACCTCTGAAAATTCGCCTATGCCGGTGTTCACCCCGTACATGATTTCCTTGGCTTCGATGCGTTCCTGGATGAAGGATCTGCAGTGTTTGATCCTTTCTATTGCATCCGGGTGCAACTCGACCTTATCCCCTTGCCTGGCAACAGCGACAACGTCTTCGATTGTGAGATTTTTTCCGGTGATGGTTACGGTCATGAAACGGCCTCCTGGTTGAGCACCGGGGTGTCTGGACACAAAGGAGCGACACCCCGAAAGGTTTTCGGGAAATTCGCTCCCACCCACCCCGCTGCAACCGGAAACCATTTCCGGTCCGCGTGCAGGCTATTATTCTTTTCTGTGCTCCGCCGTCAAGAAGAACCATCACATGTTCCTGCCATCCAAGAACTTTAGCAACGGATAACACCGTTGTACGAATTGCACCCTCAGATCTTGGTGACCTCATCCCGGAAAAAACGGTCTGCGTGGAAAAATTGATCTGAAGAGATGTTGGAACAGTTGGAAATGTAATGAGTCCCGGACCGAAGATCAGCAATAGGAGCGTTCTTCGACCATTTTGAGACCTTCTTCGACTTCACTTCGTGGAAGATCGCCCGCGTCCAGATCTTCATCGGTCAGGGAGAGGAGTGATTCATAAAAAGAGCGGCCTTTTTGTAATGCATGTTCTTCATCGGTTTCCAGCAATTCATACAATACATTCTCAGCATCCGAGAAATTTCCCAAAGTTTGATGGTAATCCATTAGATTTTCCAGGACTTCCATCGGCAGGTCGTAGTCATCCAGTTTTTGAAGGAGTTGGGATATCGTTTGGATGTGTTCATCTGTTCGCAATTCCCGTGTATCCAGGAGGGCTTCGATATAAACGTTCAGTGATGTTATGAGCAAAGGAACGCATTCATGCTCCTTTGACCCTGATTTCCATGCGATTTCCGCTTGTTCGGAGAGCAGCTGGGCCAACATCAGTGCTTTGTGGGCATTGAAAGTTTTTCCCGCCCTGAGAGCTGATTGGAGTTCGTACTCGGAAAGAGTTTGGAAAAAATCGGGTCGGAGACCAAATACATCATTAATGATCTCACCGGCTTCTTCCTGCGCCTTAGCGAAATCGCCCTGCTTTTTGTGCGCAGCGATTCGGGATATTCCCTCCGCGAATCGCGCTATAAGCCTTAACAAATAGTCGTCTTGAATCATGCTTGGACCCTTGTG
>SLPX01000365.1 GCA_007131745.1 Myxococcales bacterium | reverse complement strand
CGCCGGACGTCGCCGTTTGAAGCTCCCCTTCGGGGAGCATCGTCGGCGACTCGGCCAAATCCCTTCAGCCCTTCGGGCAGCGGTCTTCTGACGCACGGCTTTTTCCGAACCTGCTTCAATTTTCGGCCTCGGCATACAAAGCGCTGCTTCGGTGGACGAAAAAGCTATTTGTGTCCTTGGCGGCCATTCTTCACTTTTCCGGTTTTGCAACCATCCGGTTTTATTCGCTTCTGCTTCGGGCTAAAAGATCCGCACTCCTGCTGCGATAAAGAAGCATTGCATCGCCGTAACTGTAAAAACGATAGCGTTCCTTTACACCATGTTGATATGCATTGAGAATTGTTTCTTTTCCTGCAAAAGCGGCCACCAGCAACAACAGAGAGGATCTGGGAAGGTGAAAATTGGTCACCATGGCATCGACCGTCCTGAACTTGAAACCCGGATAGATAAACAAATCGGTTTCACCCGTACCGGGCTTCAGACATCCGGATTCATCCACGCAGGATTCTAAAACCCTCACAGTCGTCGTTCCGACCGCAACCACGGAACCACCGCGTTTTCTCGTTTTTTCAATCACGGCGGCAGTTTCACGGGGCAAGTGGTACCATTCGCTGTGCATGACGTGCTTTGCAGGGTCATCAGTCTTTATGGGTTTGAAAGTCCCCGGCCCCACGTGCAGGGTAACGTGCGCCTGCTTCACGTCCTTCCGCGTGATGCGATCCAGGATGTCTCCGGTGAAATGCAGACCCGCAGTCGGCGCGGCCACCGCTCCCGGAACCCGTGCATACACGGTTTGGTAGCGCATCCGATCCGATTCGCGCTCCCCGGCAGGGCGACGGATATACGGAGGCAACGGCGTTTCACCAATGTCGCGGCATAAACTCAACACATCCGCCCACCTTTTACCGCGGGATGAAAGCTTGATCATCATATCTCCGCTCTCATTCATTCCCGCCGTTTCCAACTTGCATGATTTGACCGCCCTGCTTTTGCGATCAAGTAATTCAAGCTCTTCTCCTCGTTTCAACCGCCTGGCCGGTTTCAACATTGCAAGCCATGTTTCAGACCACCGGCGGTTTTCCACTGCGCCTATGCAATCGCCCTTCTCTTCTCCTTGTTCCGTTGGATATTGGTTTATCGGATCCGGAATGCGGCGCGCCAACATGACCTCTATCAACCCTCCGGTCTTCCTTCGGGCCCTGAGACGCGCAGGAAAAACTTCGGTATTGTTGAATACTATGACACTGCCCGGTTCCAAAAGGTCGACGATATCACTGAATCTTTTGTCGCTAAAAAACACCCCGGTTTCACCCTGCCCTCGAGTTCTTTCACCCACCACCATGAGCCTCGAACCGTCACGTTTTGGGCACGGAGCTTGCGCGATTAGTTCCTCGGGCAATTCATACTCAAAATCGGATAAATCAAACACTGCTCAGGTATGCCTTCACTCCACCACTATTTCCCAGGTTTCATAGGGTGGATTTGGTTGAAGCTCGGTTAAAAACCGCGATGGTCTCAAGATTCGATTAAAGTCATTGCCTGTCTGCGCAACCGCGGGGCGACAAAGATAGAGATGCTCTTTCGCCCTTGTAGACGCCACGTGAAAAAGACGTCGCTCTTCTTCTTCGCCTTCGGGGTCCTTCAAGGAAAGAGCGGAGGGGAACATCCCGTCACACAAACAAATCACGAACACGACGCGCCATTCAAGCCCCTTGGCCTGGTGTACCGTGGAAAGCGTCAGCCTGTCGTCTTCCTTTTCCACGCCCTTGATTTCCACCGCAGCCGCAGATCCTGCAAGTGAAAGGTCGCCAAGAAAAACATCAACATCGTCATAACAGACCGCGAACTCGGCCAGGCCGCGGATGTCTTCGAGCCTTTCCTCTGCATTGGAAAAATTCCTCTCGGCATGTTCCCTGTATGGGCCGTCCGTAAACCACAACATAGCGGGCTTCACGCCACCTTCGCGGATTTCGCTTCTGAGTAAACGAAAGTGCTCCGAAAGCCGCAGCAGTGCTTCTCGTTTGACCCCTTTGCCTCTACCCGTGTCATCGCCCGCTGCATTCATGAGCACATCTTCAATCTTACCGGTCGACCTGGAGGCATTCAGGCTTTCCAGAATGGACGCTGCACTCCTCCCTCCCAGCCCTCTTTGTGTATTGAACACTCTGGCGAGAGCCAATTCATCAGCAGGGTTCTGAAGTATCCGCAAGAAAGATACAACATCCTTGATGTGCGCCTGCTCGAAAAAACGCAATCCCGATCGGACCGAAAACGGGATTCCACGCTTCCCGAGTTCAACCTGGAGTTCGAGGCTGTGTGAGTGAGCCCTGTAGAGAACCGCAATATCCCGGAGAGCGACCCCTTCTTCTCTGTGTATTTCCAGCAGTCGCTGGCAGACAAAACAGCTTTGTTCTTCGACCGTACCCAAAACGACGTTGACCGGAGTTCCGGAAGCACTCCCTTCTCCTTCGCGTCCAGCAGCCGCGGAACATAACAACTTGGGTATACGACAGCGGTTTCCCTGGATGGACACATTCGCCAACTTGAGTATCCCCGGAAGAGACCTGTAATTTTTCTGTAGTTTCATCAACGCGGCTTCCGGATGTCTTTCCATGAAACCCAGCATGATGTCGACCGATGCTCCACGGAAAGAGTATATGGATTGAGCGTCATCGCCGACCACAGTGAGGTTGCCGCGGCCCCTGCGCGCTGTCTCATCTACGATAACCGCCTGCAGAGGATTTACATCCTGGTATTCATCCACGAGCACGTGATGAAACCTGGAACCAATTGTTTGCGCCGCATCCTCGGCTCTGCACATCAAGGCCAGCCATCCGAGAAGTAGATCATCAAAATCCACAACGTTGAGTTCAGCCTTCCGGCGACTGTACGTTTCCGCGGCTTTCCGGAAGATCTCGATCTTGTCCGCAAAACGATTCCATCTCTTTCGAATCACCCCTTCCAATGAAACCTGGCTGTTTGCAGCAAGGGACAAGATAGATTGCACAACATTGGGTTGCGGCATGTACCGGGTCCGCTTCCCCAGGCCGTCCATGCAAACGGAGAGGAGTTCCTTGGAATCCTCTCGATCCAGTATTCCGAAACCGGCCGAAAGGCCGACCTGTTCTCCGAACTCCCGAAGCAGCCTGTTGGCGACATGGTGAAAAGTGCCTGCCCACATGCATGATGCAGATATACCCGTCAAGTTCTCAACCCTGCCCACCATCTCCCGTGCCGCCCTGTTGGTAAAAGTACAAAGAAGAATGTTCTCCGGAGGGGTTCCGCTCCGGATGAGATGAGCAACGCGATATGTCAGCGCTCTAGTCTTTCCTGTGCCGGCTCCCGCTACAACCAGAATCGCTCCCGGAGGAGCGAAGACCACTTCCCTTTGCTCGGAATCCAGATCTTTTGTCTCATCCCATCCGGCGTTCCCGGTATTCCGGCTTGTTTTCAGGGTATACTTGGTCATGTCTTTCCATGGTCACCGAAGCCCGCGTCAAAAATCTATGTTGTCTTCTTGTGCGGGATTAACTTTCAGGGAGATCAAATCGGCCGGTTCATCCCCGTTTTCCAAACTGTAGCGATAGATCCATCGAAGGGTCTTTTTCACATAGCGTCTTGTCTCGGTAAAGGGAATCTCCTCGATGAATTCATCCAAGGGAAGATCGCCCTTGATCCGCAACCAAACCGCTACGTTATGGGGCCCTCCGTTATACCCCGCCAGGGCGAGCGGCAACTGATTTTTGAACCGCGTCAAAAGCTGTCCCAAATACCATGAACCGAATTCAACATTCGGTTCCTCTTCGAAAAGCATCGACATGTCAAAGGATTCCAAGTCCAGCCTCTCCGCCACTCTTCTCGCCGTATGGGGCATCAATTGCATGAATCCCCTTGCACCGGCCGTTGAAATCACCATCGGATTGTACGCGCTCTCCACCCTGATTACAGCCCAGACCCAGGAGGGCCTGACTCCCCAATTGGAGGCATTTTCCGTTATGTATCGCTCCAGGGGCCGCGGAGTCGGTTCGAGTGGACGATTTAGCGCGCGGTTTAAAAGCCTGGCGATGGATTCCTCGCCCGCCCAGGCGGAGATATCCGCCAGAGAGGAAAGAGTTTCCCTTGGGAGATTTTCGGCACCCCTCCCTCCATCTTTGAAAGGAGGGCACGTTACGCCTATCCAGTAGTGCTCCTGTGAAAAGGGTCTCAGATTACTTCGGGAAGAAGGGTCCTTGTTCACGCACGAGACAATGCGGCGAAGCTGGCTTCGCGTTTCTCTTTTGAATCCGATACGAGACAACTCTGCTGTTCTCTTCAACAAGCAGGTCAAGGCAGTTCGGCATTCTATTCGGGACAAGTGTTTGATCGCTCGCAACGGAGGGTTGTCAAGAGACGGCGCAAAACGCGCCAGGGGAGAAGTCTCAGGGGTTTCGGCTTTTCCCATCTCCTTCAGCCTGGCCCTGGCCAGTAGACCATAATAACAAAGCTGCTTCCGGCCTGCCAACTCGAAAAACCTCTCCATCGCCTCGTCTTTCCTGCCGAGCCTGAGATTGCATACACCCAGCCAATACCGCCCGGAATTTCGCCGCCCGCGCAGGGAGGAAACCTTTTCGAAAGCACTGCACGCTTTCTCGGTTTCCCCGGTTTTTAAAAGAAGATAAGCCTCCCTGAAACGCAATGCAGCGGACTTTGCCGAAGGCGCGGATTTTTGCAACAAGTCCAGGGATTTCTTGTAGCTTCCTGCATGCATGAATGCATCGGCCGCGGCAAGAAAATTGTATCGCCTTCCTGAAGGTTCGGAAACCCTTTCTCCTTGTCGAACCAGGTCATCGCCGACCTCTTTGAACTTTCCCAAACGCCTCTTGATACTCCTTCTCAGCCTACCCGCCTTGTTTCTCCAGGATGCATCATCAGGAAGCAGTCGAACATATTTCAGGCCTTCATTGTAATCTCCCGCAAACAAGAGTGAACGAGCCAGTCCGTAAATCACTTCGTTGCGCCGTGCATCCAGGTAGGACTTCCTTTTCCCCTTTGCTTTCGAAAGATCCTCCTCCGGCGTTTCCAAAAGCTCCCGGTAAGCTCGGGCCGCTGTCTCCATGTGAAACCCATCGAAAAGCCCCCCGGCCCTTAAATATCTTTCCTTGACGTTGAGGTCGACCCCGCCGCCGTACTCTTCTAAAGCCTCCAAAACTTTCGCATTCCATGTCGAAGATGCATCATGCACGGCCGAAAGCTTCAGTGCCTTTTCAGCCTGCGCCGGTTTCCCGGCGAGATGAAAACTCTTCCCCGCGCGGTAACGAAAATAAGCGCGCAGTTCCGCGTGGAGGCTGCGAGCAGCCAACTCGCTGAAGGCTCCGGCTGCAAGATCGTTTCGCCCCGCCTCGGACAAGTAATCCGCCTGCAATCTCACCGCTTCCCACCAAAAAAAAGACTGCCGATTCTTGCGCAAGTTCCACAAGACCGAAGCCCCTTTTCCCGGGTTTCCGGATTCTTTCAAAGCCCGCGCTTTTTCGATCACCAAAAGAGGATGCAACACCTGTCGCCAAGGCGGATCTTCCACCCATTTGCCGATATGTTTTGCAAGCAATCCTGCCGCTTCATGGGGAGCGCCAAGATCTCTTTTCAGCCTTGCCGCCAGCAGAACCGATGCAGGACTCTGCACCAAATGCGTACATTCCGACATGGATGAAGCGTCCGGGCACACCTTTCTCATGCGGTCTTTCAGCCGTTCGTACGCGCCTTCTTTGCTCCCTGACGCATACCAGGCCCCGACCTCATGAACAAAGGGATCCGCGGATTCCGGAACTCCCTCCAAAGATCCGGCAACCAAGAGAAACAACACAAACACGATGCTATTCCACACTCACCAGCACAACGGTGATATTATCCTTTCCACCCCGTTTGTTGGCAAGATCCAGAAAGCTTTCCGCTGCATCCTCGATCGGATTCTGCATTATCTCTTCGACTTCCCCGTGTTTCAGATACCCGTGCAGACCGTCCGAACAGAGCATGAACGTATCACCCGGACGAATTTTCATGTCGAATACATCCACCTGCACATAATCCATGTGCCCCACAGCCCGGGTAATCACGTTTTTTCCGCGGGCATACTTCGCCTCCTGGGGTGTGATCAAGCCTTGTTTAAGTTTGTAATTGATCAAGGTGTGATCTTCGGTGATTTGAATCGCCTTTTTTCCTCGATATATGTATACTCTGCTGTCTCCAACTTGCCCTATGATCGCTATTTCTCCGGTTATGAGCAGTGAAGACATGGTGGTGCTCATACCTTTCCGATTCGGCTCCAGTTCCGCCATGGAATGTACCATGTAACAGGCCGATTGAATCGCGCTCTCCATCATTCTGCGCAGAGGCGGTATCTTGTTCCTTTGCGGTTTTTGCTGGTAATCGAGTATCAAATCACGATGCCTCAGCGCCCAAATGTGAATCTGCTCGACCGCCTCGGAGCTGGCAATCTCGCCCTTGGCATGACCACCCACTCCGTCGGCCACGGCGTAAAGTTGAAGCTCGTCATTGCAAAAAAAGGCGTCTTCGTTGTGCTTTCTTTTCCTGCCGATGTCGGTCTTACCGAAAGAACTGATTTTCATGGTCATCCATCTAAGGTTATGTCCCGTTTTTTGTTGATCTGAAAACCATCAACTCCCGTTCCTCTTCAAGAACGGAGGACCGCTGCGGTTTTCCTCTTTGCCCCTCCCCTTCAACCCGACGGATTTTCCGCCGGAGAAATCCACCACTGGGTTATCGTTTATTTCATCCAATTCTACAAGATCCACGAGAGGAGTTTTCCTTGTCACGTCGATGCTTGCAAGAGCGTCCAAAGTCTCTTCAACAACTTCGTCGGAATCCAAACTCACTCCCACTTCCGTCAGAAGATTTTTTATCCTTTCTTCCCTTCGTTTCAATTCCAGCCGTTGCTTCTCGATCAGCCCTTCCAACTCGGCAATGCGCCGGCATCTCTGGGCTGAATCCGCCTCCAATTCCCTGCGAGCTGACTTCTCTTCCTTGAGTTGCTTGTGCACCCTGCCCAAATCATCCGTCAAGGTATCCACCTGTCGCGAAAGCAACACCAACTCTTCGGACGATTGTGCCGAAATCCTCCCGTTCGGATCCAAGTAATCCTCGAATCCGGTCATAGGGATTTTCTCCATCTCGTGCGCTTCAATTCCCTCTATTTCGGCCTGGGACGAAAACACCACCTTGCCTCTTCCTCCGTCCCCCTTCCGATCAGCCTCCTCCATCAAAGCCCTGGCATCTACTTGGACGATGCGGGTCTCGGATTCCACCTGCTCTGTAAAACCGCCGTGTTCCCCGGCGGATTCCACCGTTGTTTCCCCGGCAACCTGGATGTTGCCGCTCAAATCACTTTCCAGGACCTGCAAGTTGAGCGCTTCTTCGGCCCTTCTCAATTTCACCGACGTTTCTGCAAGCATTGATTCCAGGTTGCCGATCCTCCGGTTTTTCCCCAACACGTAGGCCCCGGCGACACACATGGCAACACCGGCAAAGGTAATGATCCAGTACAAAAAACTCATTCCGATTCCAAGCTCCCCCTTCGCTCCACCTCAACCTTGCGCCAGTCCGATCTCAACCGGCCGTGCTTTCCCGCCACCCGTCTTTTAATCAATATGTTCTTCTCCGGCACACCGAGTTCCCGCAGGGTCTCGGCTACACTATCGGCCCTCCGAACAGCAAGCCGCAGATTCCTTTTCCACGAAGATCTCTCACCGGCATAAGCGGTAATCTCGAAAAACCACTTTCCATCGGTTTTTCCCTTGGCCAAATCCTCCAGTCTCCGATTGTGATCCGGAGAGAGTTCGGCCGAACGGTGCGCCATAATAAACAGGATCTTTTCAGCTCGATGCTCGACCGCTTCATCCGATTGCTCACCCGTCGAACCGTCCCCAAAATCTCCTTCTTTTTCAGCCTCTTCACCTTGGTCCACATCAGATGGTTTCTTCTTTCCGGCCACCTCCTCCTTCTTCTCCGATTCCGGTATATCAACCTTTTGACCTCTTTCGCCCACGGATTCTTTCGCGCCCGAACCCACTTTTGCCTCGCTTTTATGCACCGACAGCGTCCAGAGAATTTGACCCGACAACACGAGGCCGCCTCCCATAACCAATAGGAATACTGCAACGTTGATTGGGTTCCTGGTCAGGTTCATATTCTCTATTCATCCGGCGGATACACACTCTCCGCCATCTTAAAGGGGTTCACATTCAACAACCGCACCGCATCCGTCTGCCGCGTCACAGATACTTTTCAACAGCCTTTTTCCTATAACAATGCACGAACATCCGCAACCCTTCACAAGGCATGGAATGCGTTTTCCCGGACCTCTCCATTTTTTATTCTCGGGCACGCGGAAGCTCAGCGTCCACCAGCAGGCGTTTGATGGACGAGGCCGAAATGTTTCAAAGGATTAAAGGACGGTCACACTGGAACAAAGGATGGGTCCGAACACGTATGACGCGGAATCCGGATCGCAATCGAAAATATGTGAATCGCCGGTTCCATCGTCGTTTGCAACCACGACGAAGGTCAGCTCCTGATCGATCTGGTCTAAACTCAGGTCGTATTCGATTTCCACTACCTTTATGCCGCCGGGAGAAATGGGTTCACTAAGATAGATGGTTTTCAAAACCTCTCCGGAAACAGCGTCGTAGAGGGTTACCGGCATCCACGGAGGAATCGATGCGACCCCGTTGTTGCGAATGGTAACCCGGAGAACCAAAGTCGGAGGACAATTCGTAGTGTTTGCCTGAACCTTCGTCACAGCGGGGTCCGCTGCGTTGAGAGGCACCTCGCCCTGCCTGTTGGCGCGGAACGTGTTGTGAGTTTCCCATGGCATGGGCGGAGAGGTCGGCGCGCGCGCGTCATCGGTTACGTTTTCGATGTGATACGCGAACTGGTTCCAGATTTTTCTTGTACGGACCCACCTGTCTTCCGGGTCCTGGTACGCGAACACCCCGGTGGTTCCCTGGGTGCACCAATCCGGTATGGGTTCATCGCCGTGGCATTCAGGGTAACGATCCGGGCGGGTCTCCATAGGTTCCCGGCAATCCCTAGTGAACTGATCGTTGTTGGCCGCGACCACGATATTGGTTCGGTTGTCGCCGTTTACATCCACGACGATGGGATACTCGCTCGCGGTCCGACTGGTGTTTGCAACCAGGAACTGCGGAATGCCGGTCTGACCATCGAACACCATGAGCTGGCACTCATCATTGTAAACAACCTCGTTCCTGCCGTCGCCCTGAAAATCAAAGACCGAGCTTCCGGTGCGGCTGGAAGATTTATCTTGGATGAACACGCTCCACAACATGCCGTTTCCAGTTCCAAACGTGTCGGCCAAATCCGGGCAGGCTTCAACCTCGAAGCAGTCCACGCCTTGCGTGCAAGGAGGAATAACGGGCCTGATACAGCCTGGTAGGTCCTCGTCGACCGGGCCGAGACAATCCATGTCGAACACTGTGTAACACCCCTTGCCCGCGATTCCCACTTCGGCCCGGCCGTCGCCGTCAAAATCCGCGATCACGGGCGGCCCTCCCCTGCCTCCTCCGGGCAACGGCAACTGGTGGAGAATTTCACCTGTTTCCGCGGCAACGAAGTAAATCTGTGTATTCGGCCACTCAGTAGTGTTTGCACCGGTCCCACTTATCACGAACTCGGGCAGGCCGGCCCGCCCACCTGCCGAGACCACATCCCCCATCGCTACGAAACGCATGCCCGCGCCGGGCAAATCGCTGTTGCACCAGATTTCCTGGGGTTCATTGTTTACATCCAACGCATAAAGGCAGCGCGTGCCCAAGAGTTCCATCTTTCCGTCGCCGGTTATATCCGCGACCACGGTGTAATCATAACCCATGCCGCCCGGCAAACTTGTTATCAGGTCTCCGGTCGCCCCGTTCAAGATGCGGTTGTTTACGAATATTTCAACGTTGCCGTCCGCGGTTATATCCGCTACGATCTGGGATTCGGCTGATATTGTTCCGAGACTCGAATTGAACCAGAGAAAACAGTCTTCGCTGGGTGTTACAGCGGGGCACTCCTGCAGATTCTTGATTACTCCCACGCCGGTCGTGGTCTGCATGACGAACTCGGGAAGACCGTCACCCGTTATGTCCACCAGGGCGATTTGGCTCCAGGTCCTGGCCCAGCGGGTTGGGTTAAAGTATATGGTTTCCCCGGTTTCACCGCTTATTACCACGGGCATGTGTCTCGAAGATGATCCCGTTGGGTATGCATTGACCACGACATCCGGGATCCCGTTTCCGGTCATGTCCGCGACCACGGGCGTCATGGCCACGTTCACGTGAAGCCTGCCGTCATACTCGACTCCCTGCCAATGCCAGAGCAGTTCCGGTTCAAAGTCCGCGAAGTCATAATCCATCTCGCACACGATGTCTTCGGGGAAGTCGTCGGGCATGCAACGACCCACCCCCGGGTCGCAATAATATCCGAAATCGCAGTCAGAAAAATCCCAGCAGGGTTCCCCCGGCGTGCGGCATTCGCCGAACACACACACGTCGCCGGCCGGGCAACATGTGTCAAAGTTCTCTCCACACAGTTCGCCCAGCCCCTCGCAACTCTCCACACACTCGCCCAATGGACCACAGGCAGGAGTGTCGCCCTTGCAACAAAGTTCGCCGGCTTCACCGCAGACCTCGCCTTCGCACACGGGCCTGCAAAGCTGGAACAACCGGCATTCATCTCCTTCGCATATCTCAACCTCCCTGCAGGTCTCACCCTCCGCGCAACAATGATTCCCGCATGTCACGCCTGAAACGCAGACACAAAAATCATTGATGCATTCCTCTCCGGGAAGACAGTCGTCTTCGTCGCTGCATCCGCAGTTTCCGTCCACGCACACCCCGGTTTCACACTCCCTGGGTTCCAGGTAACCGCTTCCTATGTCGTTGCAGCTTATGACCGAACCGTTTTCACAGAAAGACTCTCCGGGGGTGCAGATATTCGGCGTGCAATAACCTCCATCCACCGGGCAATGCATGTTTGCGGGGCAATCTTCCTGGTTTTCACACACAATGCATTCATCAAACGGACACTCGTCCTCTCCGCTCCCCGTTTTTGGTCCACACGCAGAAACAATGACTGCCGAAAGCCAGATCAGAGTGGCGCAACACGATAAAAACCGCTTTTGATGGTTCATAATAAAAGGTCTCCTGTGAACAATGACTCATAATGGATATAAATTATCTTAAATCTATTCTACGATTGCCACTGACCCTGTGTCAATCAAGAGAAACAGAGATTTTTTCTACCGAATCCCAAAAAGCTGAAAGTGGAAATTCTTAGTTTGTTTCCTCTCGATTTTTTGGTAGGTTGATTTCCTGAATCCAAGATTTGGAGAATTTGAGAGATCATATTAAATAAAGGAAAGGGAAACAAAAGATGGAAAAGAAGGTCTGTAAGTTTTTCACGGCGGTTCTGTTCTTTTTGATGATTGCGGGTTGCTCGGATGACGATAAGGACAAGACCCCCGTTTGCGGAAACGATGTCGTGGAGGAGGGCGAGGTTTGCGACGGAACGGATCTGCAAGGTGAATCATGCGCATCACAAGGTTTCTACAGCGGCACACTTGCTTGTCTCCAGGACTGCAGTGGATTCGACACAACCGGATGCGAAGGCTATTGTGGAGACGGAATGATCAATGGCGATGAGGTGTGCGATGGAGACGAAACCGGGGGCGAGACTTGCGAAGACCAAGGATTCGACGGCGGAACGCTTGGGTGCTCAGCGGATTGTTCGGAGTTTGATACTACCACTTGCTGGACGTGTGGCGACGGAGTGTGCGATGTAGAATTGGGTGAAAACGTCACCAACTGCCCGGCGGATTGCAGCGTAGCGTCGATTTCAGCGGGAGCTTCCCACACATGTGCAGTCAAGAGTAACGGGGATGTTTACTGTTGGGGGTTGAATTATACCGGGCAACTCGGTGACGGAACCGACGCGGACAGGCGGTCACCCGTGAAAGTGCATGATCTGGAGGATGCAGACTATGTTTTCTGCGGCAATTCCCACTCCTGCGCCCTGATGAGCGACGGCACCGCCCAGTGCTGGGGTTCGAACTCTTCCGGACAACTCGGCGATGGGACAACAACGGACAAGAGAACACCGGTGGAAGTATTGAATCTCACGAACATAACCGGGATGTCCGGCGGCGGCTCACACACCTGCGCTGCAACAAGCAACGGCGCAGCGTGGTGCTGGGGCACTAATCAGATGGGACAACTCGGCGACGGAACGAGCGGAGTGGGCGTTTTGAGAAGTACGCCGGTGCAAGTTGTGGATATATCTAATATCGGACTCATTTCAGCCGGCGGTTATCACACATGTGCGATGCAAAATGACGGCACATCCTGGTGCTGGGGCGACAGCGAATGGGCGCAACTCGGCGACGGAACAAGCGGACTGGGAGAACACAAATCCAGCCCGGTGCAAGTCGAAGGTTTGGAGGATATAGATTGGATATCAGGCGAAGGCGCTCACACCTGCGCAGTGAAAAACGACGGCACGGTCTGGTGCTGGGGATGGAATCAATACGGCCAGATCGGAGACGGCAACATCGGAGTGGGTGAATATGTAGTGGATCCGTTCAATGTCGATGAACTCGATGATGTGGCCATGGTTTCGAGCGGTTACGGACACACATGTGCGCTCAAGAACGACGGCACGATCTGGTGCTGGGGATGGAATTCGAGCGGACAACTCGGCGACGGAACGAATACCGACCGAACCGCGCCCGTCCAGGTACAAGACCTGACGGATGTCGCATTTATTTCAAGTGGAGATTCCCACACCTGCGCGATAACAAACGCGGGAGTCGCCTATTGCTGGGGCGCCAACCAGCAGGGACAACTCGGCGACAACACAAACCAAAGAAAGAATGCCCCCGTAGAAATCGTCTGGAACTAAGGGCTGACTCACTCACTCGGCGCCATGGATGCAAGATCCAGTGCCCCGCTCTGCAGTTCTTCCAAGAGAAATGCAGCTGCCTTCTGTTCGGCTTCTTTCTTTGTTTTGCCCTGCCCTCTTCCCAGGCAGTAGTTCCACACGTAGAGTTCCACCGTAAAACTCTTTTTGTGCTCGGGTCCCTTCTCCTCAACCATGCGGTAACAAGGAACCGTGGAAAAATCCGCCTGAAGCCGTTCTTGAAGACAACTCTTGGGATCATGATCGAATTCACCCTGCATAACGGTTTTCATGGATTCGCCCATCAGAGCCGTGACCGAATGGAACGCAGCTCTGAATCCCCCGTCCAGGTATACGGCAGCAATCACTGCTTCAAAAGCATCCGCCAACAAGGAATCCTTGCCACGTCCCCCGGAAAGAGCTTCGCCCTTACCCAGGCGGAGCATTGAACCGAGATCCACATCCCGTGCAATCCGCGCCAGCGACTTTTCCGAGACAAGTGAAGCCCGAGCCCGCGACAAAGCTCCTTCATCAGCAGCAGGAAAATAATCCATGAGGTTTCGGGCCACAACGAGATCCAGAACAGCGTCACCCAAAAACTCCAGCCGTTCGTTATTGTGAATCCGGTCTTTCCTGCTCTCATTAACGTACGAACGATGAGTAAGAGCCGTTTCCAGCAGCCCGAAGTCACGAAAAGCGTACCCAAGCTTTTCTTCAAGCATCTTGTAGTCGATAATACCGCAACCTCCGCCCATTATAACTCCTCGGCCGTAAAAGCAGTGACCTCCCGGATATCGGAAGCCCCGGTCAAAAGCATCACCAGTCGATCAAATCCCATAGCTATTCCAACGCACTGGGGCAGGCCTTCATGAAGACTGTCCAAAAAAGCCTCGTCGATTTCGTAGACCCGCTTCCCGGTCTTCTTTCTCTTCCGAATGTCGGCGTCCAGCCTTTTTCTTTGCTCTTCAGGATCCAGTAGTTCCTCGAATGCATTTCCCAATTCCATGCCGCCGGCAAAAATCTCGAATCTCCGCGCAAATTTCCCTCCACTTTTTCTTCTCAATACAGACAAAGCCGCCAATGTAACGGGCCAGTCGGTTAAAACCACCGGGCGCTCCCGATCCAAACGGGGTTCGACGCGTTCAACAAAAACTCGAAAAAAAATTTCTTCCCAGGTTGCATCGGCGGGAACTCTCACGCCCGCTGCTCTCGCGCTTTCGCGTATCAAGGCTTCGGCTTCCGATCCGGGTTCCATCCAAGCTTCACCGCTCTCTTCCGCCAGTTCAATTCCGGCAAGATCCCTGAATGATTCTTTTACTGTGAGAATTTCCCATGGATGGGCAAGATCCAGCCATCCGTTCTTCTTCCCCGGACGCCTGACCCTCGTGGTTCCCAAAACTTCCTCGGCCGTTTCGGCTATGATCAGGGAGACATCTTCAATGAATCCTTCGTAATCCATGTCAACGCGATACCATTCCGCCATCGTGAACTCCGGATTGTGGTGCGGTCCTCTCTCACCCCTCCGAAAAGCCTTACCGAGATAATAAATGGATCCGGTTCCGCCCGCTATGAGACGCTTCATCTGGTACTCGGGACTCGTCGCCAAAAAACCCTCTGGTGGGACGGGTATCGGGTCGAGATGAAGTTCCAACCCGGGCCGACGAATAAGAACAGGCGTCTCAACCTCCAAAATTCCCCTCTTCTTCATCGATTTTCTGAATGCAGCCAGGCAATCGGCCCTCATCCGCAAATTTTCCAGGCGGCTTCTTTCAGAAGAGCCGACACAAGCAAGACGATCTTTTTCCATTCACTTCCGAACTCTTTCGACATATTCCCCGGACCGGGTATCGACCTTTATTCTTTCACCCTCTTCAACGAACAAAGGCACATTAACTGAATATCCCGTCGAAAGGGTGGCTGGTTTAACCGCGCCCGTAGCGGTGTCTCCCTTTACCCCGGGTTCGCATTCCACGATCTCCATCTCCACGAAGGTGGGAAGGTCCACGCCTATAGGTCGTTCCTGAAAAAACAAAACCTGTATTTCAAGATTGTCCACCAGGTAATTCACCGCATCACCCAACACGTCTCCATCCAGAAGGACCTGTTCGTAGCTGGACTGATCCATGAAGCAATACCTCTCTCCGTCCTTGTACAAGTATTGCATTTTCTTCTCCGAGCAATCGGCCGGTTCCAATTTCTCTCCAGACCGGTACGTCATGTCCAACACCGCACCGGAGATCATGTTCTTGATCTTGGTCTTGGTAAAGGCCGTGCCTTTTCCAGGCTTTACGAACTGAAAATCCACAACGATGAACGGATCGCCGTTGTGTATTATTTTCAGGCCTTTTCTGATGTCCGAAGTATCATACATTCCGATTTTACCTCCGTTGGGTTATCCTATTTACGCATCCCGCCGGCCCTTCCGGCGCACTCAAAAGAAACCGGCTTCATCAATTTGCGGTTTAGGTTTCACCGCTCAGGGATCCCGGCTGAGGGAAAACATAATGCCCGGAGGGGCTTTTCCCTGCAAGTCGAAAGTTAGCTTGAAAGAAATTTTGGCTTCCGGATTCATACCCCGGCTTTGGAGTCTCCATTCCGGGAATCTTGACACACGGTCTCCTTCGAAGTCTACTCACGGCAAAAGTTCCGCAGATTGGAGGCTCGGAGGAAAACATGCCGGATGGAGAAACCACCATTATCGAATTATTGAAGCTCTGGTTCCGCTACCGGGTTGAAAGCGAAAAAAAAGGCCACGTCCTGCTGGCATGTCCGAGGAGCCCTTACGCGGACAAGGTGAGCGAGGGACTTAGGGCCCGCAATCTCGAGGTGAGTTCAGTCGAAAGCGCAGGTGATGGAATAGAAATTCTGGAAAGCACGGGTGTTGATCTGGTGATAACATGGAACACCCTTGAAGATTTGACCGGCCTGGACTTCGTTCGCTTCATAAAAAGCCGTCCCTACAACCCGGCGATTGTTTTTGCAGACGATTCAAAACACTTTCCTCAAGAATCGAAAGAAAGGGAAGGCGAAAACGCAGGGCTGCCCGCGGCCGCTATTGAACTTCAGGTCGATGAATACATTTTCACTGAAGACACTCGTCCCGAAGAGGCTGCATCACGCGCCTGGCGATGCTGGGAAAACGCTATTGTAAGACGCGTTAGGGAAAAGATGACATTGGACCTTCGAACCATTTTGCTGTCGTCGGTGCCCGAGGGAAACACGCGGCTGGCTAAAGAACTGGAAGAGAAAATCGCTTCAGCGGACCGTAGTCTCTCCCCAATGAAAAAGGTTCTCCTGGCCGAGTCGGAAACTGAAACCAGAAATTCGCTGGGCAGCGCGATGGAAAAAATCGGGCTGGAGGTGGAGTTTGCATCCGGAGGAAGAAGCGCTCTCATGTTGATGCGGGACGATCCACCTAACATGGTCGTGGTGGATCCCTCACAGTCGGATATCGAAGAAACCCTTTTCCTGGAGACTGCAGGCAAACAATCCCCGGGCGTGGAAGTAGTGCTGCTGACCGAAAACCCCACGCCGGCTCTGGCCAGAGAAGCTTACAGACTGGGTGTTTCCGATCTTATCCGAAAGCCGATAAAAGATCCCCAAATCACGGCAAAACGCATTCTTCTCCATCTGGAAGCAAAACGTCGGGACCGAGCTGAAGAACTGCTGATCGTAGAGTTGTACAAACTCGCCCTTCAACATGTCGGCGAAACGGAAGTTTCTTCGATGACGGAAAAACTCTTTGCAGGCATAGTTCCGCAAAAGAGCCAAGTCCCGGATGAAAAACCAGCCGCAGAATCAACTTCTCATGATGATGGGAAGCCCATCAAGCTGCTCTCGGGTGAATACGAAATCGTATCCGCAGACGAAGCATTTGTAACGGAAAGAAGCCGTCTGCCGGATCTCGCCGCATTGAAATACATCGACAGAATAATCTTTTCCCGCGGCAAGAACGGCGGATCAGCCGGCAGAGAAGAAAAAACCGCCGGCAGAAGATTGCTTCCCCGTATCGAAAAGAGTTTCCTCGTGAAGTTCCAATCATCGGATTCTTCCAGAAACACACTTGGATTCAACAAGGATCTCAGCCTAGGAGGAATGTTCATATCAGCGGATCCTCCGTTGAAAAGAGGAGAAGAAGTGCTTCTCGAGATCCGGATCCCTCTTGAAGATGGAATCGAAAAATTCTCTTGCCAGGCCCGGGTTGTATGGAATACTGAAGATGATCAGGATAAACTCGAGATTTTCGGACCCGGTTTCGGAGTCGAATTCACGGTTCTGGACGCACGAGCGAGCGAAATCATCCGGCGGACAATCGCTGAATCCTGACAAGGCATTTTCAGCGCATTTCGACTGATCTTGGAAAACCCATGCTTTGTTACAACAGTAAAATCGATCTGAAGAACCGAACGGCAGCGTTAATTATTTTGCTTTGGAGCTTTCTCCTCTCTCCCTTACAAACAGGATGCACGTGGGACGAGCCCGAACCGGCCGACAACCTGCCGCCGGTTATCAACGACATACTCGTGGATGGAAGAAGAGTACCATCACCGATCGTCAGGGAAGAACAGATAGTGGTTTTCACGGCAATCGCCTGGGATCCTAACGGAGACAATTTGGTTCCCGAGGGTTTCATTTGGGACGCTAGCGACGGAGTATTCGAATCCACGACCGGCTCCAGTGTTTTGTGGACAGCTCCTTCGGTGTCATGGGAAACGCCTCCCCAAGAAGTGTTTATAGACATCCATTTGAAAGTGGCGGACGGCCGTGGGGGAGAAGATGAAAAACTTATCGCTGTCAAAGTTGAGCCCCCGTGTGACCCAAGCGCTCCACCGCCGTCGATCAGTGGTGTTTCCGCCGAGCCGGAGAGTATCGGTCTGGGAGACACCACGACCATAACCGTTGCTGCTTCTGATCCTGGTGGATCGCCTCTTACCTACGATTGGATCGTGCCTTTCGGAACATACGAAGGCGATGGTTCCAAAATAGTTTGGCTTGCAAATGACACCTGTTGCCGGGATTGGTATCCCGTGCAGGTTTTTGTCTCCAACGGGTGCAAGACAAGTTGGGCAAAGGTGGAAGTGGAGGTCATACCGTGAAAAAAACTCTTTTGGCCATGTTGTTCCTGTTCGCTGCATCCATCGTTGGCGGACTTTCGGGATGTGGATCGCACGGAAAGAAATGGGAAAACACAACCATAGTCCGGCATTACGAATCAATGCGCAACGAACTCAAAAAAAAGGAGCAGGCGGGTACGGAAGGGGGATGCCCTACTTGCGTCAATTAAACATGCTCACATCGGCCGCGGATCCATCCCCCCATGTTTGTTCGGATCTCAATGAGATCCTGCATAATAAAGAAGGGCTCTAAGTAAAACATGCACGCAAGAACATTTTCACATTTTCTGTTCGCAGGAATCCTGCTCCTTTTCTCCGCTGAAGCGTCAGGAGCGGAGGGCGATTCCGACAGGCAGGACGCGAACGTGCAGACCGTTTCCAGACCCTCGGTTCGTTCGGCCGAACTTTCAGCGCGCACAGGGTTGCGCTTTGACAACAACGCGTTTCTGGATCGCAGGGGGCAGTACGGAGCGGATGCCGTATCACACTTGGTAGGACTGCTCGGCGTATCGGGAACATTTCAAACACAATTCACAGGGTGGCTGGCTTTTACCCTGGACACCAACGTTGAAACCGAAGAACTCCGTATCGATTTGGACGAAGGTTCCGTTACGAACGAGCTGAGAAAAACCACCTACAACCTGGATCCCGTGTTGGCTTTCACAATCCATGAAGACCTTGAGATTTCCCTAAAACCATCGATGCGTATCGTCAGAGAATCCAATCATGCGTGGAGTTTTTTGCAAGCATCTCCTTCGCTCGAGTTCTCGTACGTAACTCCGTTTGAACTCTTTGCAACGTTGAATTACACGTTCACCGGAAAGTTCTTTGATACCGACGAACCCACGAACATCTACGGTAACGTAGACATGAAGAGCCACCGTGGAGACCTTTCGCTAAGGTATTGGCCCGCGCCGCGGCTGCGAGCCCGGCTAAACGCCGGCATTGAACACCAAGAATATGGAAAAAATATCGGAGAGTCCCTGGGCCGCATCGTTTTTCTACCGATCGAAGAATTCGGAAACCCGGATGCTGCCTTCACACCGACCCGACGGACAGACCGGAAAATCGACGGAGAACTGGAAATCATGGTGGTGCCGTTTGAGTGGGGTCTTGTCGCCGCGGGATATCGTTTTGAAGATGTTTCCAGCGGCTTCGATACATTCACATATCGTGGGCACGGCCCCAGGCTGGCGTTGGCCGGACTGTACAAGGGTCATGAAGCTTACGTCGAAGGAAAGCTGACGTTCAACGACTTCCATGATTTCCGGTTCGACACTCGGTTCAATGACACCCGGAAGGATTACAGCCTGGATCTCTATGCTGTTTACGGCTGGTCGATCAGACCATGGGTCAAGGTCAACCTGATCTATTCGTTTGTCCGCAATGACTCCAACGATGCAGCGTATTTCACCTACGGCAACTCGAGGAGCTATTCGCTCTATCAAAGAAGCAGGGTCGAACTGGCGCTTACATTCAGAACCGATTTCATTCAAGAACCCGAAGTTCCCGCCCCCCCGGATATTCCCGGAACCATACTGGCCGAAGAACGGAGATACAAATAGATCAGGGACAAGGACCGTCGGGTTCGAGACCGCAACTCAACGGATATCCAGCGTTCTGCCATCCTTCCAGACCTTCCGGATAGTGAAGAATCCTCGTTTCGTCATAGCAGGAAAGCTGCTCTACGGCTTCGGACAACGCTCCGGATGCAGCGCATCCTATATTAACACAATAAAAAATAACGACTTCGGCTGAACATGGGACAGCGTCCAACAACACCTGTCCGCCATCGATCAACTCACCGTCTACGTATACCTGTTCAGCGTCCACGTTGAGCGCTCCCGTTATGTGCAAATCGATGTAATCTTCTTGAGGCATAGCATCAACGATGTAATGGCCTTCGGGAATCGGATCGTAGTGGAACGCGTGTACTCCGGCGATATTTATATCTTCGTAGAAACCATGCTCTCTCCAACTTTCAATTCCCCCCTCCAGCACGTAAACATCGGTGTAGCCCATGGCTAAAACCGCTTCAGCCACTTCCGAAACCAAATCCGTTTCTGCTGCTCCGGAATAGAAAAACAAGGGCAAATCAGTAACAGGCGCAATCATTGAGAGCGCCGACCCTCCATCGACCAGTCCGCTCCCGTCCCAGAGTTGCTCCACGGGCAGACTCCTGGCCTTGGGAATATGTGAACGTGCATAGTCCTCCCCGGCCCGCAGATCCACGTAAGTTTGACCCATGACGAAAGGAATCTGTTCGTATCGCAATTCCTCCGCGCTTATTGTCCCGACACCCCCTACATCTCCATCAGCCGAAACGGCGTCGGATCCACCGTCAATCCCCGCGTCGTCAAGCGCCGCGTCAAACCACACGGCCGCGTCGATTGGTTTCAGATCTCCTGGCCCACCCTTGCCGCAAGCTTGCAGAACCGCAGCTACCGTCAACAATACCGTCATGCAGAAAGCCAGGTTAAAAGTCTTCTTCAATCCGGTTCTCTTTTTCGAGTTCACCACTCCTGCTCTGCTCTGTCCGGCCATTTTTTCCTCCACTTATATTCAACTGCAGTCGTCAACGCCCGGGACTTTGGTCGTCTCGGATCACTCATTACAGCATACCGCAATTCTCTCCACGCTGCATTCGTTTTTCGGTTTCATTCTCCCGGCTTTTTCAATATCATTTATCTTCACAATGTCGATAGATTATACTCGAAACGGCAGAACCGGAAAGGACGGCGCTAAAAGAAAATGATTGGCCATAACTCGAAAAGAAATCTTTTTTGCGGTCCGCATTGGCTTGCGATTCCGTGCATGCTTTCCTTGTGGAGCACGACCGCTCAGGCCCGGACGTGGTTGGGGTTTACAATGGAAAAGAAAACCGGAGGAGTGGAAGTTCTAAAGGTTTTGGACGGATCGCCGGCTCGAAAGGCGGGAATGCAAAAAGGAGACCTGGTCACCCGCGCCGAGGGAAAAACCGTCACCGAGCCCTCCCACGTGTTGCAGTCCTATAAAAAAAAGAAAGCAGGCGACACGGTAACCCTTTTTCTCGTGAGAGACCGAAAGGAAAGAAAGGTTGTTTTGAGACTCGAGAAACAACCCCCGCTGGAACAGATGCTGAAGTTGTTGCTGACGGGCGAGCGCGCCCGTTCTTTCAAAGCCATAACCGTGGACGGCAGCGTCGTGACCATGGATTCCCTGAAAGGAAATGTTGTTTTGCTGGAATTCTGGGCCACGTGGTGCACATCGTGCATAACATCCCTTGAAAAGTTGAAGTCCATTTACCCGCGGCTGCGTCCGAAAGGTTTTCGTATCGTTGCCCTGGCGAGAAACACCCTCGCTGAAACCAGAAAAAAAGCCGCATCCCTTAAACTTCCGTTTACCGTGGCAGCGGACCCGGGAGCGAAGATAGCCACAGGTTATCATCTTTCAAAAGTGCCGTCCCTGGTTCTGATAGACAAAAAAGGGATCATCCGCGACATTCGTCTCGGGTCTTCATACGAAACCGCGGAGATCATGAAATCCGTTGAGCGTTTATTGAAAGAAAAACCCTGAAATCCGGAATGCCGTGAAGAATAGGTTTGTTTTTTGCGCCTCGTCACCTTCTTATCGATGTTATTAATAGCGGGCTTGGCGGTACAATCCGTTGCCGCGTTTTTACGTACGGATGCAAGGACCGCCCGATCACCATGCGATGCGTTTGACGTAATAGATACAGACAAAACGATGGGATCGAATGCACTGAAAGATCTCAGCCGTTTGCCGGTGCTGAAAATGACTCACGACGAAGCCGCCGGACCGACCGTGAATATCCTGAACGACAAAATGAAAACGGGCTTACCCGGAGGCGGCCCAACCCTGGTGGTTTTCTGGTCGACCGCGTGCAGCGGTTGTCTCGCACAACTCAGCTCATTTCTGCAAACAGCACGGCGATGGAAAAACCATGGCGGCTCAACCTTTTTGGTTGCTGTTGATGATGATTTTACGACCCTGAACCGTTTTTTCGCCTCGCATCCGGCGCTGCTGCACCCGGCCGAAAGAATCTTTTTTGTGTGGGATAAAGGAGGAAAGGCAAGGAAATCCTTCGGA
Source organism: Myxococcales bacterium (assembly GCA_007131745.1). The sequence goes on along the minus strand of SLPX01000365.1, from coordinate 7,822 downwards.
GTTTCGAAATATCCGGAAACCTACATTTTGGATAAAAACGGCACGATCATTTTTAAGGTCGAGGGAGAAAGAGATTGGAACTCCACGGCAGCTAGAAAATGTTTATTGCACGCGGTTTACAGGTAGCCCAAACAGATCAACCATCTTGGTCGCAAAAAACTCCGCCGCTCTTTTTGCACCGCTCTACAAGGTCCTCCAGTGTATGCTTTTCGAGAACTCCGTACATGGCACCTTCCATCTCCATCCACAAACGCCGCGCCACACAATCCTCCGATTTTTCGCATAAATCCGGCTGGTGAATACAATCCACAGGTGATACGTTTCCCTCGAGGGCTTTTACAAGATCGGAAACTCTTATCTCGGACGAAGGCTTGGCCAGAACGTATCCACCACTCGCTCCCCTGACAGTCCTGAGATGCCCGGACAACCGAAGCGCAGTGAAAATATTGTCAAGATATTTTTTCGAAATCCCCTGTCTTTCCGAAATTTTCCTCAGCATTATCGGCCTGTCTTTTTGCTGCATCGCAAGATCAATCATAGCGCGTAGGCCGTAACGGGTTCTGGTTGAAAGCTTCATATCCTGTTCCGTCTCTAAATATTGGTTTTCAGCAAATAAAGATATGTCGACCACAGGCCATCTGTCAACCGGCCGATTCTTTTTCCCGTTCCATCCCGACCGATGCAAAACACACTCTGGGTCACTTGGCCCATTTTGTATAGATTTCCGTTGAATCCTTTTCACCCCTGCGTTAACATGGCGGCTCGTTATGGGCGGTGTCGGAAAAAGACGTAATGAAAATGGGCAATCAGCCTGGTATAACCCCTTGAAATAATGACTTTTTCAAGGAAGCAGACGGGGTTGCCTGAAAACATCCAATAACTTCAAACCAGATTTCGGATGGCGTGACTCATGAAAACCAAGATCCAGACCTACCTAGGGCATTTAGCGCGTAACCCTTTTGACGACGAAACAATGCAGAAAATCGTCGCCGGCGTCAAAGAGCTGGAAAAAGATGAGGTGGATACCGATCTTCTTCAGGCAATGACAGTGACCCGGGCACAACTTCTGCAGGAGGGAAACCCTGAAACAGCTCTGGAGATCATCGATTTGGAAATAGAACTCCATGATGATGAAGATATCCGAGCCGACCTATTGTATGAAAAAGCACGGATCCTGGATGATGAAATCCTGGACCAGAGCGGGGCCGAGCAGGTTCTGAAAGCCGTCCTCGAACTAAGACAAAACCACCAGGGAGCCGAAGAGCGATTGAATTCCATTTCGATGAAAAAAGAAAAATGGGAAGCAATCGTGGAAAAATACCTCGAAACGGCTTCTTCGGGAGAATCCCCTCAGCTTACAACCAGTTTGTACGCTAGCGCGGCGGAACTTTACAAGAAAAACAAACCCGAAGCCGAGGAAATCGAAACATACCTGCAAAAGAGCCTGGAAGTCGACCCACTGAATACCAAGGCCTATCGTCACCTCGCCCGGCATCTCAAGACCAAATCCATGTGGAAAGATCTGTTCGAACTCCAGTCGGCCCGGGCAAACGCCGGCGGTGAGAACGAAATTGCTATTGGAGCGCTTCTGGACGCTGCACGCACAGCAGCAATGCATCTGGACGACGAAGAACAGGCAGCAAGAGCATACAATCAAGTGCTTGCGCTGGATCCTTCCAATCACCAAGCCCTTCATGCACTCGTAGACATTTATACCAAGAGCGAAGACTGGGAGTCTCTCATCGGGATTTACAAGAATTCACTGAAAACAGGAGACGGATCCGGGGATGCCGGACTTCATATTCAGATAGGAATGCTGGCATGGAAAAAACTAGGCAACCTTGAAGAGGCCGAACCCTATTTCAAGAGGGTAATCAAGGCCGACCCGACTCAACCCATGGCGCTCGGTTTTTTCCGCGAATATTATGAAAGCTTGGAGGATTACAAATCACTGCTGGGATTATTGAGAAGCGCACAAGGAAAAACCGATGACCGTGAATTGAAAGCGGAGTTGGGTGAAGAAATGGCGCGGTTGGCGGAAGAGAAATTGGAAGATCCTGAACGCGCTGTGGATCTGTGGAAAGCCGTCGCTCGGACAAGGCCTGATTACGATGAATCGAAAACAGCTCTGAAACGCCTGTACAAGAAAACCGAAAAATGGAACGCGCTCCTGGAGCTGATAAAGGAGGATATCGAAAAGCTCAGCGATTCCGAGGTCGAGAAAAAAGTTTCTCTGCTGCTCGACATCGTCGAAATCTACGAAAAGCTGAGAGTCGATGTCATGGTTTTAAACACCTACAATTCCATCCTCGAACTTCAACCGGAAAACGAAGAGGTAATGGCGGCCCTTGCCGAGAAATATGAATCGTCCGGCCGGGTAAACGACTTGATAAAGATCCTGCACAAGCAGGCGGATGCATCTGAAGACATTGAAAAGAAAAAGGGAATCCTCAGGAGAATTGCAGAGCTTTGGAGCGAGAGAGTCGGAAATCACACGAAGGCCATCGAACCCCTTGAAGAAATCCTCCAACTGGATCCCACCGACCGGGAAGCGCTCAACCAGCTCCGGAAAATCTATGAGAGACGAAGAAACTGGAAAGGATTGCTGGACCTATACAAGAGAGAACTTTCCGGGACGCCGGATTCAGAGAAACCTGCAATGTTGCGTGCCATGGCTGAACTGGCGCAAAAACGTTTGGGGGATCCCAAGACCGCTATAGCGATGTGGAACGGAGTTCTTGAAATCATCCCCGAAGACGAAGAAGCAGTGAACGCTCTCGTTCATTTGTACGGCAGGGAACGAAGATGGATGGCTTTGGCCGAGATAACGGAAATTCAACTCAGGATCCTGGAAGACTCCGAAAAGAGGCTCTCCACAATGGAAAACCTTGGGGTGCTCTGGAGTGACCGCATTGGAGGCACGAAGAGAGCCATCGAGGTCTGGCGTGAAGTGCTGAACATGAAACCCGGCCATCACAAGGCGGTACGGGTGTTACGAGATCTTTACGCGGAAGCCGGAGATTGGAAGGCATTGGAAGAACTATTCGCGGACAGCGAAAACTGGCAGGAATTCGTTGATACGTTGAACCGTGCGGCGGACAAGACAGCCGATAGAGAAATAAAGATAAAACTCTTTTTCAAAACAGCCGATGTATGGAAGCATCGTTTGCAAAAACCGGATCGCGCTGTCAAAGCGTACGAAAGAGTTCTTTCGGTCGAACCTGAGAACCTCGAAGCAGCTCGGGAACTGGTGCCTATTTACATACAGGGGAACAAATGGCCCCGATTGCTTACAACCTACGAGATTTTGCTGCGCCACTCGGACGAGGTGTCGGAAAAACTGGATCTCCTGCAAAAGATCTGGGAACTCTGCGAACAGAAGCTTGGTTCCAAGGTGGACGCGTTTAATTGGTGCGCGAAGGCTTATGCATTAGCTCCCGAAAATGAAGAAATCGAGAAGGAGCTGGAACGCCTGGCAGGAGAGGCCCACGCCGGCAAGGAACTGGTCGGGATTTACGAGGAACGCTTACGCCTGGTGGACTCGGAAGAAGAGAGAGTCCGGCTGAACAGGCGAATGGCGGAAATCACATTCCAGGAATTGAATAAACCCCAGGATGCCAGAGTTTATTTTGAGAGAATCCTTGAAAAGCATCCCGAGGATGCAAACTCCCTGGATGCACTTGAGCAGATTTTCAGCGTAACAAAGGACTGGAAAAACCTGCTGGAAATTTACAAAAAGAGGGCCGACCTGGAACCGGACGACGTGGAAAAAGTTGCCGTTTTGTTTAAGGCCGGGGCAATCCAGGAAGAGAAGTTGGAGAACCTGGACGGCGCAGCCTCGATTTATCAAAAAATAGTTGAGATCCAGCCGGATAACATGAGGGCGCTTCGCTCGCTGGAGAGAATAAACGATGCGCGGGAAGACTGGAAGGGACTTGCCGACACCCTGGAAAAGCAGCTTGTTCTGGCGGATGAACCATCAGACAAGGTAGGGCTGCTTTATCGGCTGGGACAACTCCTGGAGCACAAGCTTTCAAAAACAAGCGAGGCCCTGGATCACTATTCCGCGGCATTGCAAATAGAGCCGTTGCATCGTCTTAGCGTGTCCGCTCTGGAAGAATACATGAATGATGATTCGGAATTCAGAGTGAGGACCGCAGCCATCCTCGTTCCTTATTATGAAAAAACCGAGTCATGGGAAGACTTGTCGCGCGGGCTGGAAATTTTGCTGGAAGCCTCCGAAGATAACGACGAACGATTGACCTTACTCAAAAGGCTTTCAGCAATTTACGGCAAGAGATTGGGAGACGTGGAAGGCGCGCTTGCGAACTGTCTGCGCATTTTCGATGAAGAACCCGGTGATGAAGAAAACCGTGAAACCCTCCGGGAACTTGCAGCCATGGAAGACAATTGGGACAAGGTCGTCGAAAAATACGAGGAGGCGCTTGGAGAATCCGAAGGAACGCTGAAAAAGGAACTTTCCAAGGAACTTGCAAACATATACGACGAATCACTTCACCGACCGGAAGAAGCAAGAAAATATTATGAACATGTTCTGCAACTTGACGAGTCTCACGAAGAGACATTCGAGGCTCTCCGCAGGATATTGCAGGAAACCGGCGACTACAAAGCTTTGAGAAACCTGCTTCATCGACGCGTGGAACTTCTCGTGGATGTGGATCGAAAAAAATCCATCCTGTTCCAGGTATGTAACCTGGATGAAGATGTTTTGGGTGACACTGAAAACGCGGTAAAATCGTACAGGGAAGTCCTTGACCTGGAACCCGGCAACCACCGAGCTTTTTCGGCACTGGAAAGACTTTACGCCGGCAGAAACGAGTGGGACAAGCTGGAGAACCTGTTACTCAGCGAATTGGATTACATCGAGGAACCGGCCCGGGTAGCCGACCTCCAGTTCAGGCGTGGTGAATTGATGGCCGTCCACCTCCATAACCCGGAAGGCGCGGTGGATATTTTTTCTGAAGCCCTGGCGTTGGTTCCCGGCCATCAAAAGACCGTTGAAGCTTTAAAAGCCCTGTTGGAAAACAAGGATCTCCGTCAAAGGGTCGCTTCCATACTCGAACCCTTGTACGCGGATACGCAAGAATGGAAAAACCTGGTTGAAATACTTGAGGTTCGGCTCGAAGCTCGGAGCGATGATCCTGTCGGAGCGGTGGATCTACTGGCCAGGATAGCTGAAATCCAAGCCATCAGGATGAACGACAAAAACGCTGCTTTCCTCACATGGAGAAGAGCCCTCAAGATACAGCCCGGAGACGGCAGGGTACGCGACGCTCTGAACCGCATGATCACCGAATCCAACATGTGGGAAGAAGCAGCGGAAGTGTACCAGGAAGGTCTTGAAGCCGCCGGCGATTCGGACCTTGCACTCAAATCCGAGTTCACCCTCGAACTGGCGAAGTTGTACGAAGAAAAAATACTGGATCCGGATCAGGCAGCGTCCTGGTACAGGCGTTTACTGGAACTGGATCCGGCCAATATCGAAATGTCCCGCATGGCCGCCCTGGCGTTGAGAAGACTGTATGAGAGTGCTGCTGATTGGGAAAACCTCGTCAAGGTACTCCGCATGGAAGTTGAGTGGGCGGATGAACTTGATGCGCGCAAAGAGCACCTGTTTCGCATCGCTGAAATCCAGGAACATTACCTCAACAACCCTGATTCTGCGGTGGAAACATACAATTCGATTTCGGAAATGGATCCCGAGGACACCACTTCGCTTGACAGCCTGGAACGACTGTACATGAGGTCGGAAAAATGGACCGACCTGGTATGCATTTTGAGGCGCCGGGCGGAAGTCACTCTGGACGGAACCGAACGCAGAGGACTCTGGAGCCGCATAGCCATGTATTATGAAGAGGCTATCGAGGACATAGCCGAAGCCATAACCGCGTGGAACACCTTGCTGGATGAAAACCCCGACGATATAGAAGCCGTCCGTTCTCTTGCAAGACTGTATGAATCCTCCGAACGATGGAGAGATCTATATGACATGCTGGATCGGGAACTCATGCTGACGGAGGACGAGTCATCGCAGGTAAGTCTGACCTATCGAGTGGGAAAAATTCTCCACCGCCGGCTGGACGATGCTGAACGAGCGATAGACAGGTACCGGTCGGTCCTCGAGAAAGATCCGGAACACGATGGCGCCAGGTCGGCGCTGGAGGAGTTATTGTCGGATGAACTCTTGGCGTTGAGGGCGGCTGAGATCCTGGAGCCCATATATTCAGCGGAATCGAACTGGGCTAAATTGTGTGAAATTTACGCATTGAAAGCTCGAACCACGGCCGACCCGGCGGAAAAAGTGTCATTGTATGTGAGAACCGCGGAAATCAAGGAAACTGGTTTGGACGCGGAAGAAGAGGCATTCGAATTCTACGGAAAAGCACTCAAAGAGGCGGTTGGCTTGCCCCAGCTCGCTGAAGTGATGAGCGCGTTGGAACGTCTGGCAGGCGAAAAAGAGAGATGGAAAGACCTTGTAGAGTTGTACAAGAGCGTGGCCAACGACATTCTGGATTTGCGGATTCAGGAGCAGATGCGTCTGACTGTGGCGGATGTGTCAAGGCATCGCCTGGAAGACAGGGAGACGGCCCGCTCTTTTTATCGCGAAGTCCTGGATTCGTCTCCGGACAACCTGCACGCGCTACAATCGCTCGAGTCGCTGTACGCGGAAATGGAAAACTATGAACCCCTGCTCGGCATTTTGCGCACCCGCGCTGACCTGGAAATGGAGGATGAAAAAAAGCGACGAGATTACCTGGCCAGAGCGGCTATTCTCTGCGACGAAGTTCTGGACCGACGGGAAGACGCGGTAGGACTTTGGGAGCAGGTTCTGAGCGTATCTCCAGGAGACCGGCAGGCAAACGATGCTCTCGAGACTCTCTATTCCAAGGGCGAGCAGTGGCATGATCTGGCGGAACTGCTGGAGCGCCGATTTGAATTCGTGGAAGACCTGGAAGACGCGGTGACCATGCGATTCCGGTTGGGGAAAATCTGCGAAGAAGAACTGGGAAACCCGGACAGGGCGCTTCTCAATTACAGGGCAGCGCTCGGCGGCAATCCCAGGCATTCTGAAACCATAGAGAGAATCGAACGGTTCCTCGGCGATGAAGACCGTAAGGGAGACGCTGCGGCTATACTTGAACCGATATATGCAAGCCGCCAGGACTGGCCTCTTTTAATCGAGATCTACAAGATAAGAAGAGATACTGCGGAAATCCCGGATCAAAAACCGGCCTTTACTCGTCGGATAGCCATCCTTTACGAAGAGCAAATGGAAGACCTTGAACAGGCTTTCGATTGGTACGGCAAGCTGTTCCTTGAAAACCCGGAAGAGCCGGGAATCAGGGATCAGCTTACACGCCTGGCGGGCATTCTCGGAAAATGGGAAGAACTTGCAAAGGTATACAAGGAATACCTGGACAACATATTTGATGAAAACGAAACATCGGTGGCCGTGGCCACCGAACTGGCCCAGATAAACGACGAGCGTTTGGACAGGGTCCAGGAAGCCAAGGAATGCTACCTTCGGGTCCTCCATAACGACCGATCCCGCCAAGATGTATTCCAGTCCCTGGAACGCATGCTGAACAGAACAGAGCGCTGGGAAGACCTTCTGGAAGTGTACCGGGAAGCGGCTGAACACGCCCTGGATCCGGACGTTAAAAAGACCCTTCTATTCAAGATCTGTCACATTTACGAAGAACCGTTGGATGAACCCGAGGAGGCCATTCTGGCATACCGTTCCATACTGGACCTCGGAGACAATGACCCCGGCGCCATTAAGTCACTGGAACGTCTTTTT
>SLPX01000284.1 GCA_007131745.1 Myxococcales bacterium | reverse complement strand
TCGCAATGAACATCGAGCGTGCAATCCTTGCAAAAAGAGGGTTTTGTTTTGAGTTTTTCAATCCGCCGGTCTTTCCATCGGAAAGTTTCTCGGCGTTTTCCTCTCGATTTGCACATCCGGACCGATGTATCCAGGTCCCGTTTTTCTCCCATGTATTTTTCGAGAAGCTGTTTGTTTCGGAAGAATGAGTTCGGGAGGCCGCAGAAAGGAACATCGCTGATGCTGAGCGCCATGTTGCCCAGTGATTCGTTCCAGGAACACAACTCTTCCAGGCCTTTTGCGACCCAACCGAGGGGAGGGGTAAGCTTGCGGCTTCCAATCGCCTTGTATTCAGCCCGCAACAGATTGAACCGGATCTCTTTTACTCCGCGGTTTTGGAAAAAAGCCGCGAATTCGGGAAGACAGGTGATATTGCCCCCGTGAAGACAGGTGTTAAGCGCAAAACCGTCCGGCAAAAATGGTCCTGCATCCATGAGCTTGACGATGTTATTTAATGCAGCGAGTTTGTCATTGAACGCTCCGGGTTTTCCGTTCAGACGGTCTTCCACGAACGGGCGGTGGTCGTGCAGGGAAAGGGTGATTCGGGTTACGCCCGAGTTGACGAGTTTTTTGAGAAATGCGTCGTCGCTCAGAAGTCGCCCGTTCGTGCAGAGTGCTATGCGTGTAAAACCAAGGTCTCGGGACTTGCGGATCATCTCCGTGATCTTGGGGAAAAGGGTGGGTTCGCCGCCCAGAAAACCAAGGGCCCGGTAACCTTCCGACGCGGCTTGTCGGACCTCGCCAAGAACTTCTTGAAAATCCAGAAAAGAGCGGTCTCCCGGTTCAATCGCGCCGTTCGCGCAAAAAACGCACCTGTTGTTGCAGGCCTTGCCCAGGTTTATTTCAATCTGCTTTTCTCTGCGCATCGAGAAAACCTAAAGCATACCCGGCCGCCTCGATTCCGCTCATTGGGAATGTGGAAGCAGGATCACCGCGGAGCGGGGAGGCACCGTAATGTCTACGGCTCCGTTTATGATGTCTATCGCCGTGGAACCCGGCCGCAGATAATCCGAAAAAGCGGGTTGGGGTTGAGGCAGGTTTGATGGAAGGTTTATCTCCCTGCCGATAGCAATATCAGTGTGATTCAGTGCAATGATTGCAATATCCTCGGTTGTATGGCGGGCAAAACACAAGAACCCTTCTTCGGCTGCAAGACTCGTGTAATCCCCTCTTCTGATCGCGGGGGAATTGAGTCGAGCGTTGCCGACTGCGGAAACCCATTCAAACAGGTCGTTTTCCCTTGTCGACCTTTCGGATTCAGGTCTCCACATGTGCCGGTTGTCGGGATCCGCTCCGCCGAATTCACCGTATTCGTCACCAGCGTAGAGAAGGGGCGCTCCCGGAAGCGAGAGTACCCATGCAAACCCGGTTTTTGCACGGTCGTAGGGTTCCTGGGTGGAGGGCGCCGAAGGCAGGCCTTGATCGGGCCACTGGTTGTATACCAACCAGCCTGCATCGGGATCAGCCTTGGAAATGAAGCGGGATGAATCATGGCAGCCGATAAACGGTGACATGATCGATCCTTCGGGGTAGTGCTCCAAACTTGCCTGGGTCCAGAAATCCGCGTGAAGAAGTCCGAAAACATCGTCCGCCCAGACGTTGTATGAAACCGCGTGGTAGAGCACGAAATCGAATTGGCCGTCCAGTGCGTACGGGCCGATGTACCGGCTTATGGCTTCGTACTCAGATAGGTTGGCTTCGATATTGTGGCCGGCCCATCCCATTGCGGTTTCTCCGACGAGATAATACCTTATGCCGCCTGACTCGAACTCCTCGCGTATCCGGGTGGAAAGATTGAAGATGGCCGCGTCTTCCACGTGTTTCACCGCGTCTATTCTCAATCCGTCCAGGTCGAAAGTATCCAGCCACCAAATAGCGTCCGCGATGAAAGTCTCCCCCGCCTCGACAACCTCCCAGTTTACGTCGGGCAGGTAGGGTCTGAAGAGGCATTCGAGACGTTTTTCCGTCCAATCGCAACCGGGCTCTCCGCATATGCACCCGGTGCGGAAGAACTCCGGGTTGGACAGGAAATACTCGTGTTCTTCATGAACATGATTGATGACGAAATCCATCAAGATCCTTATTCCGCGCGCGTGGGCCGCGGCCACCATTTCACGAAGATCATCCTCTGTTCCAAAGCGGGGATCCACTTCCCGGGCCCGAATCGGCCAGTAACCATGATAACCTGATACCCTGCGGCCGTGATCACCGAAACTTTCTTCCGGGTTACGGACCCACGGGGAGAGCCAGAGAGTTCTTACCCCCAACGCATCGAAATAGCCTTCCTCTATAGCGTCGGTCACACCGGCCAGATCTCCGCCGTACCAGTCCGCGGTGGGTTCGGCCTCGGGATCCGGGTCGGGATTGTTTCCCGGGTCGCCGTCCCTGAAACGATCCAGCATGATCATGTACATGGCCGAGTCGCTCCATTCGAACGCTTCTTCCTCCACCCAGAATGGAATCCGAATCGTTTCCGCGTTTATTCCATCCTCGTCCGCGGCCGCGAAATACAATGTATACTTGTCTTGGGAAAGGCCTGTGAGTTCTACGGTGATTCGATAATCTTCATAAACGAAGTGTGGCGACGTCTGGGTGAAGTCACCGGCTCGCAGGGTGACGGTGATGGTTGAGGGATCCGCGTCGCTCCCTCCGGCTGCGCGGATGAAACGTACTTCCGCGTTGGCGGTTCCCGATGCACCGTCGACCGAAAAGCTAGTGGTTTCGAGAAGTGGGATTTTACAATCCGGCACTCGCATTCCCGAGTTTTCAACGCCCCCGTAATACTTTCTGTACGGATTTCCGGGATCCAGGATCCAATTGCCGTCGACAACGAATTTGTATGCCCAGATCCCCGAATCAAGGGTCTTCGAGATGGAATAGGCACCGGTGCCGTCGGGCAGCATGGGTTCGGTTGCATCCCAGTTCCACTCGCCCGCCAAACTCACGGTGCCCACGCTTCCCTCCGGAGTAAATCGAAATACAGTGTCGCAGGAGCGTTCGTTTGGAGAGTCGGGGCCTCCGTCCACCCGGCCGTCAACCGTCGAGTCAACCAGGTCGCCGTCCGGGACGCGACCGTCTTCGCCGTTATCGGGTCCCGCGTCGATGACATCGTTTTCATCGCGATCCTTGGATCCGCAGCCAATCAACCCGCCAGCGTTGCCGATTGCCAAACAAAAAATAAGGAACAGTCTCCAACGCATCAAATCACCTCCGTGTAAATAGGCTCTATATAATAACTCTTTTTGCACCATGTGCGCAAGGACACCGGATGAAACACAGGTTCATCCTGAAAGCTTGATTTCACGGGTGGATTCGACTATTTCTTTCCGGAATGTGATTTAATGAGGCTTGATGAGTTTTTTTTTCGTGGATTCAGTTTTTTCGTTCGGATCAGGACTTCCTTTTGCAGCCAAGGTGCATGGATTCGATCCGACCGACCCCACGGTTGTATTCGCAATAGCGATGGCCGTGGTCCTTGTGTTTCCGCTCATTTTTGAGCGGGCAAAGATTCCGGGACTTGTAGGTCTGATCATCGCGGGCATCGCACTGGGGCCTCATGCATCCAACCTGATTCCCGAAGAGAGCATTGTTCAGTCGCTCGGCTCGGCCGGTTTGTTGTACCTTATGTTGCTGGTCGGGTTGGAAATCGACATGGGGCGTTTCCGGCAGGAACGGCGTTTCAGTGTTATCTTCGGAATGTGGACCTTTTTGATTCCACAGGTCCTCGGTACCCTGGGGGCGCATTATTTATTGGGGCTTTCCTGGCCTGCAGCGATCCTGATGGCCAGTATGTTCGCGTCGCACACTCTTGTTTCTTACCCGATTGTCCAGCGTCTTGGGCTCGTGAAGGAACGGGTTGTGACCACGACCGCGGGTGGAACCGTCATCACCGACACGCTCGCGCTGACGGTCCTGGCGGTGGTGGCTGAATCGGTTCGAAGTGGTGGGTTGACCGGGATGTTTTGGGTGAGGCAAGGATTTTTGTTCGCGCTCTATGCATTCGCCATTATTTGGGGCGCGCCAAAGCTCGGTCGCTGGTTTTTCAGGCATGTCGGTGATGTTGAAGGCGTCCCCGGGTTCTTGTTTGTCCTGAGCTTTGCATTTGGTTGCGCGGTGCTTGCCCCGCTGGCGGGTCTCGAACCGATTATCGGGACGTTTCTCGCCGGTTTGACTTTGAATCTTCTTATTCCTGAAAAAAGCCGGCTCATGATCCGTCTTCGGTTTGTCGGCGAAGGTTTGTTTATTCCGTTTTTCCTGATTTCAGTGGGTCTGCGGGTGGATGTAGGTCTGTTGATCGGATCTTCCAGGGCGTGGGTGCTGATGTTGTACATGGTGGTTGCGGGATACATAACAAAGTTCTTGGCTGCCTACATAAGCGGAAAAATACTTCATTTCTCCAAGGAGGAAACAGGTGTCCTTTTCGGGTTGAGCGTCAACCAGGCGGCCGCGACTTTGGCCGCAGTGATAGTCGGCGAGAGACTCGGAATTTTTTCCCAGGACGTGCTGAATGGAACGATCCTTATGATTCTGACGACTTGTCTGGGAGGGGCATGGTTTACAGAGCGTTGGGGGCGTAAACTCGCGCTGCTGGTGGAAGATCAGCCGGTGGACAGTTCGAGCGCGCCTGAACGCATTATGATTCCGGTGAGTGAATCGGATCAGGTCGAGCCGTTGATGTCTTTGGCTATGATGATTCGACAGTCGCGGTCCGAAGAGGCCCTGTATCCTGCCATGATTGTAGCCGAGAGTGAAGATTCGGATAGAGCAGTGGCCGAGGCCGAGAAGGTCATGGCCGCGGCTACAATGCAAGCCGTTGAGGCGGAAGTGGAAGTTCATCCGGTTGTCCGGATGTCTTCGAACATGGTCGAAGAGATCATGGGGTCCACGCGCGACCTTCGAATATCCACCATTGTACTGGATGACGAACTTTCGTTTGCCACGGAATACGAACACGTGGCTACCCGGATCGTGGAACAGGGGAGGCACATGGTGTTTCGTTTCATGAGAACGGGACCATTGAACCTTTGCCGCCGTTTCCTGGCCGCGGTACCGCCGCTGATGGAGCGCCAGGTCGGCTTTCGCGAGGCATGGGAGTCTTTGCGAAGGTTGACAACCCAGGCGGGGGCGACGATTCATCTCATGGCCGAGGGAACCACCCTCAAGAGCATGGAACGCCGCGGCTACTTTAACCCCGGCGATCCGAACGTGAAAACCGAGACCGTAACACAGTGGAACCGCGTTGTGCGAAATGTTAAGAATAGAACGCGCGATTATGATATGTTCGTCTTTTTCCTGGCTCGCACCGGGCAGTTATCTTGGAAGCCGCCGCATGCAAGGTTGCCTCAATTGATGAAAAGGTTGTTGGGAGAACGGCCTTGTTTGGTGATTTATCCGCCCGACATGAAATGGGAGAAAGATGCGGCTACTGACGGCAAAGGTCCGGTCGCTCAGTTTCAGGGTTTGTTTCCGCCCGAAAGAGTGTTTTTGAAAATGGAGGAGTCGACGGTAAAAAAAGCCGTTGACCGGATGGTACGGACGGTCTTTGAGGAATCGACTGCGGCGCGGGGGAGGTTGTTGAAGGACCTGGAGATTATGATGCGTGAGGCCGCTCTGCGGATCACGCCGGAATGTATGCTGCTCCATTCTCACAAGGCGTTTCCGCCGGCGCCGATGGTTTTGCTGGCCACCAGTGAACAGGGTTTTGCCGACGACACAAATCCTGATGGAGATTCTCAGCCGATACACTCCATTGTAGTGTTGCTGGGAATTCCGGATGAAAGTTCCGAAGAGCATTTGCGGAGGCTCGCTGTCATATCCTCCATGCTCTTCGTCGAGGGAAGGATTTCAAACATATGTCGCGCCGTAACCTATGAAGAAATGATTACACTGCTTTCAAAAAGCGACATGTCCGGAGAAGAGAAGGGCGATGCGCTCCACGGACACGGTGATAAGGGCGATGAAGAAACGTCGATGAACCATCGGCGAAATGGAGAAGAACAATGACAAAAGTGTCCATGGGCAATCAACCTTTGGTATTTCCCGCTCCCGCATGGGTAATCACCACTTATGACAAGGACGACCGGCCGAACATGGCAACCGCGGCATGGGGAGGGATATGTTGCTCGAAACCTCCCTGTATCGGGGTGTCTTTTCGCGCGGCTACCTACACTCACGGAAACATATTGTCGCGAAAGGCCTTTTGCGTATGCGTTCCTTCTGAGAAACATGTTGCCGAGACAGACTATGTCGGTATCGCGAGCGGGCGTGATGTGGACAAGTTCGAAAAAACAGGGCTCACGGCTTTGGGGAGTGAACTTGTAGACGCTCCTTACGTAAAAGAATTTCCCATGGTCGTGGAATGCAGGCTATACAAGGTTTTTGAGCTTGGATTGCACACGCAATTTGTCGGTGAAATTATGGATGTGAAGGTTGAAGAGAATTTGGTGGGAAAATCAGGTTTGCCGGAATTGCATGAAGTCTCGCCACTCGTGTTTGCTCCCAGAACGCGTCACTACTACAAGGTGGGTGAAAAACTTGCAAAAGGGTTTTCCATAGGCAGGAAAACATTCGAGGATTCTGAAAAGTAATCTCTTTTGCAAATCCGGCGCGAGCCGCACCGGAACATGCCGAGCTGTGTAGAGTTTTGCATGGTTGACAATTTCCCGTCGGTAGGCCGAACAGTTCTCCGAATTCTTTGCAATGACTCGGTAGAGGAAGGATTCCCTGGTTTTCTCCGTTCTTAGATCACCCGGGAGTTTTCTATTTGGTGGACTCACGGTGATGTTTGAACTATACCTGATCTATATTGTCTCGCATGCTGATGTGAAAGATTTTTCGATCGAGAGGGCTTTGAATGCCGAAACCTTCAACTTGGCGTCCGACTCTGCGTTTTACCCTGAGCACTTTTCTGTTCATCATATTCCTGGTAACCGGGGCAACCGTGGTTTCGCTCGGTTATTTTACCAGCCGGGATGCTTTGGTCACTTTTTCAGATGGTTTGATGGAACGAGTGGCGGATTCCACACACGGACAGTTGGATGTTTTCCTGGCACCCACCGAGCGCAGCGTGCTCCTGGCGCGCAAGCTGGTCCGGGCGGGGATTGTCGACGTAGAAGATATTGATGGCCTTGAAGCGTTTTTTTTCCACACGATGAAGGCGAATCCAACGGTTGTAATGCTGAACTATGGGGACGAACAGGGGAACTATCTGATGGTCAAGCGAAACCCGGAAGGTTCTCTTGACACGAAGATCATCAGGAGAAGTTTCGAGCCCGAAAGCGGCCGGGAATTGATTGACGTTAGATGGCGGGTTCGCAGACCCGGGGATCCCGTTGGTAAATATGAAACAAGGATAGATGAAAAGGACAGGTACGATCCCAGGGTGAGGCCTTGGTATCGTTACTGGACAGAAGAAGTCACCCGTGATGATCCAAAGAGTGAAGGGAAGGAAGGCGAGATCGGAGTTCAGCGTTATCGTGTAGCCGCGGATCGTCTTCACTGGACGGATGTATACATTTTCCATACGGACCAGGTGCCGGGAATCACGGCGTCGATTCCGCTGCTCGACGATCATGGCGGTCTGCTTGGTGTTTTGCACGGGGACGTGGGATTAATGGAACTCTCCAGTTTTCTTGCCGATTTGAATATTTCGCCTCGTGGAAAAGCATTTATAGTGGATTATCGGAAGCGGCTTGTTGCTGTTCCGGATCCGGAAAAACTGCTTGGAACGACCGGTGAAGGAGATGGATCGAGCCTGAACCCTGTAAAGGAAAGCCCTTTTCCTGAGATAAGCTCGCTTTCCACGCAAGAGGGATTCAAGCGGGCTTTCAGCAGGGATACAGGGACACAGTTTTTTTCATTTTCACACGAGGGTGAGCACTATTTTGCAAGGTTGGTAAGGGTGGAGCATCCCGCGGGGCAGGGGTGGATCATCGGTGTCGTGATTCCGGAATCCGACGTGTTGGGGAGTGTCAAGAGGGCGATGATGGTAACATTGTTGATCATCGGCGCTGTCATGATCGTGGGAATGATATTGGTCCTTGGGGTTTCGAGATTCGTCTCTGCATCAATGAGCAAGCTGGTGCGGGAAACGGATCGGGTGCGGAACCTGGAACTCGCGCCTTCGGGTGAGGCAGTCAGCAGGTTTTGGGAGGTTCACGAAGTGCTGACCGCGTTCGAGCGGATGAAAACAGGTCTTCGTTCTTTTCAAAAGTACGTGCCTTTGCAACTTGTCCGCATGTTGTTGCGCCGTGAAATTGAACCAAAACTGGGGGGCAGCGAACGTGATTTGACGATATTTTTCTCCGACATCAAGGACTTCACCGCGATTGGTGAACAACTGGGGCCGCAGAAACTCGCTGAAAAACTGGCCCGCTATTTGACTGCAATGACACGGTGTATTCAGGCACCCGGTTCCGAGGGCACGGTCGACAAGTACATAGGCGATGCTGTGGTTGCATTTTGGAATGCTCCCGAAGATGTATCCGATCATGCTTACAAGGCTTGCAAGGCGGCTCTCGAAGGACTCAGACGCATAGATGAAATCCGGCTGGAAGATGATGAATTCCCGGATTTTTTCACTCGTATCGCGATTCACACCGGAAGGGTCATCGTGGGTCACTTTGGATCCGAAGAGCACATTGCGTATACTTGTATCGGAGATGATGTAAATCTGGCTTCCAGGCTGGAGGGTTTGAACAAAATATACGGAACAAAGATTATTATCACCCAGGCGGTATTGGATCGCACGGGAGAGCGTTTCGGAGCGCGGAGGTTGGATCGGGTGGTGGTCAAGGGCAAGAGCCGGCCGGTCACGATCTATGAACTGATAGGGGAGAAGGAAAACCTGCCCGAAGACCTGGTTCGCAGCGTTGAACTGTACGAGCAGGGATTTGCTCTTTACCTGGAACGCAAGTGGAGCGATGCGGCCGACGCGTTTGAAAAATCTCTTGAAATCAAACCCGAAGACAAGGCCGCTGCCGTGATGATCGAGCGTTGCAGGACCTTTGATTCTTCCCCGCCTCCCGCTGATTGGCAAGGGGTTCACAGTTACGAAACGAAATAGCCGTAAATGAGACGACAATGAGTGGGGTCATCATGGTCAGGGGGAGGAGGTTTCGGCCAGGCCGGCCAGGTCCAGGACGAAAGCGTACTCAAATGCGACCTCCTTCCAGCGCCTGTACCTGCCTGCGGCCCCGCCGTGGCCGGCTTCCATGTTGGTTCTGAGCAGGAGGCGGTTGTCTCCTGTGCGGGTTGCCCTCAGTTTCGCAACCCACTTGGCGGGTTCCCAAAACTGCACCTGCGAATCATGCAGTCCGCTCGTTACAAGAAGATGAGGATAACTCTGCTCCCGCACGTTGTCGTAGGGTGAATACGACAGCATGTATTCGTAAAATTCCGGCTTGCGGGGATCCCCCCATTCGTCGTATTCAAAGGTCGTCAACGGGATGGATTCATCCAGCATTGTGGTAACGACATCCACAAAGGGGACGCGGGCCAGCGCTCCGTGAAACAAGTCCGGACGTATTGTGATCACCGCGCCGATCAGAAGACCGCCCGCGCTTATGCCGTCTATAAAAAGCTTCTCAGGAGAGGTGTAACTTGCTTCAACCAGGTGCTCGGCCGCGTCTATGAAGTCATAAAAGGTATTCTTTTTGTTCAGAAGCTTTCCGTCTTCATACCAGTCCCGGCCCAATTCCTGTCCCCCTCGGACATGAGCGATTGCAAATATCATCCCGCGATCCAGGAGGCTCAATCTCTCGATTGAAAACCATGGATCAATACTTGCACCGTATGATCCGTAACCGTAGAGAAGCAGTGGTTGCGGTTCCGCTTCTGATTTGCGCGTGTCTCGACGATATACGAGCGTGATTGGAACCCGGGAGCCGTCCCTGGCCTCAGCGGTCAACCGTTCTGTGTGGTAGCGCTCCGGTTTGAAATCACCCAGGACTTTTTCGCGTTTGAGCAGTGTTAGTTTGCGCTTTTCCATGTCGTAGTCATAGATTGAGTTCGGGGTTGCAAGTGACGCGTAAGAAAGCCGCACTATCCCGGTTTCGAATTCCGGGTTTTCTTCGAATCCGACACGGTATGCTGATTCCTTTCCAAGGTCTGCTATATGTTCTTCGCCGTCGGTCCGGGACCGTATGCGGATACGCAAGAGCCCTTCGGCTCGTTCCCGAACGGCCAGATGATCCTTGAAAAGTTCGAAATCATGTACGAATACTTTTTCCCGGTGAGGAATCACATCTTCCCAGTGCCCTTTGCCCCTTCGTTTCTCTGGGGTTCTTACGATTCTGAAGTTCTTGGCT
>SLPX01000032.1 GCA_007131745.1 Myxococcales bacterium | reverse complement strand
GGTTTATCTCCGGCTTCCCCGCTTCCGCTTTGCCCTTCGCCCTGACCCAACGGATCACCCTCTTCTCCGTCGCCCTGGCCCACGCCCCCGGTGTTTTTTTGGCCGAAACGAAACTTTGGAATATTGATCTGCGGAACCGGTATGGAAATTTTTTTCTTTCCTTGAGGCGCGATCATATCTCCCCTGCTTATGTATTTGCGCAGGTTTTTTTTAATCTGCCCTCTGACGATTCTCCTGAACCGCCTGTGATCTCTTTCAATTCTTTCAGGCATCCGGTTTCCTCGTCCTTTTATCAGGAATCGCCTTTTGTATCTCCCCGCGCAAAAATGGAAGCCACGTAGTTTAACACGTCGGTGGCGCATATTTCGCAGTATTCATACTTTCGGATGAGGCGGTTTTTGATCACGTCTATTTTTGCCTGTTCGTCCCGGTCAACCACCGCTGATACCATGGATGTCAGTTTCACCGTGTCTTTGCGGTCTTCGAAAAGCTTCAACTCCAGTGCCCGATGAAGTCGTTCGTTGCTCGTGTAATCGAACTTCTTTCCGTCCAAACTCAACGCGCCGATGTATTTCATGAGTTCAAGACGGAAATCATCTTTCCTGGATTCGGGAATATCGATTTTTTCCTCGATCGACCGCATCAACTGCTCGTCGGGATCCCGGTTCTGACCGGTATAGCGATCTTTCACTTTTTCTTTCTGAAGGTACGCGCGGATGTTTTCGAGATAGTTGTCACACAAAACTCCTATTGCTTTTTCATCCGCGCTTATGGCCCGTTGCACCTCGTTTTTGACGATTTCTTCGTACTCCTGTTTCACTACCGTCAGCAACTCGCGGTACTTCTCCCTCTCTTCCTGGGAGCTTATCAACCCGTGATGCTTTAAGCCGCTTTCCAATTCATTCAAAACCATGAAGGGATTTACGCATCCCTCGCCCTTGTCCGATACGAGAGCGTTCGACACCTTGTCCTGAATATATCGCGGGGAAATCCCTTCCATGGCCTCGTGGATTGCAGCCTTGCGAAGTTCCTTGACGTTGTCTTGCGTGAAACCCGGGAGCAACCGTCCATCATAGAGTTTCAGTTTTTGCAAAGGGCTGATGTTGTGCTTCTTGGGTTCTTCGAGACGGGTCAACACCGCCCACATTGCAGCCATTTCAAGGGTGTGGGGCGCTATGTGTTTACCTCTGATCTTATCTACGCTGTAGTCCTTAGCGTATATCTTCGTTTCTTCGCCGGCCCTTGTTATGTAAGGAATGTCCACTTTTACAGTGCGGTCCCTCAAGGCTTCCATGAATTCGTTGTTTAAAAGCTTGCGGTATTCGGCCTCGTTCGTGTGGCCGATTATCACTTCGTCGATGTCGGTTTGCGCGAATTTCTTCGGTTTTATCTTGTGCTCCTGCGTGGCGCCGAGGAGATCGTACAAAAATGCCACGTCCAGTTTCAAGATCTCGATGAATTCTATGATTCCCCGGTTGGCGATATTGAACTCGCCGTCGAAATTGAAAGCCCTGGGATCGCTGTCGGATCCGAACTCCGCTATCTTGCGGTAGTTTATGTCACCGGTGAGTTCGGTGGAGTCCTGGTTTTTTTCGTCTTTAGGTTGAAACGTTCCGATGCCGATCCTGTCCTGCTCGCTCATGACCAACCGTCTGACCTTGATGTGAGAAATGACCTTGGACCACTCACCGTTGTAATGCTTCATCAACTCCCTGAAAATCTGCCTGCACGCGGGATCCAAGTCCCCTTCCACTTTCACCGGATACTTGGTCGGCTTCTTGATGATTTCTTTCAGCACTGTTGCGCGCAATTCCTCCGGAACAAGACGCAGGGGTTCTTCGTGCATGGGGCAAGGGTATTTCTCCGCCCCTCCCGAGATATGACGGAGATTTTCCGGGAGATTCCATTCAAAGGTATACAGCCTTCCATCGGTTGTCTTGGTGTACGCTTCAAGACCCTTTTTCAAAAGCCGTACAATCGTCGACTTGGAGCTTCCGACCGGGCCGTGGAGAAGAATCACCCTTTTTTCCAAACCGTAGCCGTAGGCAGCGCTCTTGAAAACGTTGACCAAACGCATCAACGATATGTCCAGGCCGTAAATGGCGTCCTTGCCGTTGTTGGCCTCGTCTTTGAAAAAGCTGTATCGAACCAGTTTTTTCTTGTTATCGATGTATTCTTCCTGGCCGTGGCTGAGGATCATGTCATAAACCCGCTGAAATGCCGTTCGTATAACCGCGGGATCTTCGGAAACGATTTCCAGATAATCGTCGAAACTCCCCTCCCAGTTGAGTTCAACGTATTTTTCATGATCCTGAAGTTCGCTTATTTTTGAGACAAAATTTTTCGCGTCGACCGCGGAAGATGATTCAGCGCCCTTTTTTGTTTCGGACATTGGATTCTCCTTCGGGTTTCAATTGAAAGAGTTTGTGTGCTCGATTATTCGTCGTCTTTATTCATTTTTGATTTTATTAGTCTTCATTTTGCTCAAGTCAATGACCATTCAAAATCATTGCATTGCATTCCGAATTTGCACTTTACCTTGTTCGGGCGAGTCTCACAACGACAATAATTTCTCCGACCGCTTTTTCCCGGCCCACCCTCATCTGTAGCGGAATATCCTGAAAGACGGGCCTTTGGTGATTTCGAAAAGAAAACCGAAGCTGAACTCGATGGTGTTCGTTTTGGGATCCACAAGTCTCGAAGGAGGGTTGGGAAAGGGTCCGGCCGCGCGAAACGCCCGGATGGCCTCGTCGTCCAGAAAGCTCAGCCCGCAGGACCTGTTTAAAAGAAGGTTTTCTATATTTCCCTCGCTGTCGAGAGTCACCCTGAGCACGGTCAACCGGCTTCTGAAGCCGTATATTTTGCCTGTGGGATCGTGGCGGCGATACACGGTGCCGGGTTGCCATTGTTGCGCTACCGCGGCTTTCACCCGGTTGAAAAACGAGGAAAACTTCCACCTTTGGGTGTTTAGAAGGGTCTTTTCTCCTTCAGGCACATCACCAAGATGATCCGGAAACGGTGCCCCGATGGCTTTTGCAAGCTGTTGATCTGTCAGCTTCAAGTCAGACGGGCTCAGCGTTTCCGCCCTCCGGGGTTCCTTCCCGGGTTCATGCTCTTCTTCCGGCTTCTTGTCATCCGGATCCTCATCCGGAGGTTTTATCTCCTCCATTCTGTGGTCGGGATCATCCATGGGAGTCGTCCGCATGCTCAATGCAGACGGAGGAGGTTTAAGTTCTTTTTCCAAGTCCCTGTGGGTTCTTCTTTCTTCAACCGGTTGCTTGGGTCCGCTGGGAGGCGCGACCGGTTGAGGTTTGGGACTGTATGTCGAAGCAACTTTGGAGGCTACTCTGGTTTTTTTGGATTGTGTTTCTTTTTCGACCTTGGAGTCGTACTCGCTTACGAACTTCGCTTTTTCGGGTTTGCGTTCCCTTTTCGGCTGCTCGATGGCCACCACCTGTCTTTGTTTTTCCGGATCTTCCTTTTCTTCTTCGGACTCGAGGGTGATCTGGAACTGCCGGTAGGTGAGATCCCGTCTGGGCTTTCCCCATTCCAACCACTTGGCGGTCCACCAACCCAAAACCAACAGCATCATGTGCGCCAAAACAGCGGAAAGAAAGATCACCGCGTAGGTTTTCCACTTTTTTTTCCGCTTTTCCAAGTCCATCTCTTTTCTATTCCATCCGGCTTCAAGCAAAACTCAATTTTCAAAACCATTTATCTACAGCAACTATCTATAGTATATGGCCTGGAGATTGGAAGGCCAAACGACAAGTTTACGCGGCCTGATATTTTTTAAATCTCATTTCTTTGACCATTCCAACGATGAAAGGTTGGAGTCTAATCCCGGCTCGTGTAAAAACCATGGCAGAATTCAATTTTCCGCAAAGCTGTTAAACGGTGAGATTCATGATGAAAGAGCCGATAAGGTTGCTTCTCAACCGGGAACACTACACCAGGGTGGTGTCACAGTCGGTTTTGGCAGCAAAGAAATTCGTCTGGATCGCCACTGCCAACCTGAAGGACATGCACGTAGAGACTCCTCTAGGTTACAAGCCGATACTCGAAATGTTTAATGAATGCGCTATGAACGGTGTGAAATTCAGGATCATCCACGGAGAAATCCCATCCAAACGGTTTCAAAACACCCTGGAAAAGCTACCCAACCTGTTCGGCCACGCAATGGAGTTGCAGATATGTCCCCGTTCACACTGGAAAATGGTGATCGTGGACGGCAAGGAAGCATATTTCGGTTCAGCCAATTTCACCGGTGCCGGTCTGGGCGCGAAAAGTGAACACAGGCGAAACCTGGAAGTCGGGGCCATGGTTTCTCATCCGGAGTTTGTAAATAAGCTGATGGGTTATTTCGACGAATTCTGGATGGGCGCGTATTGTGAAAAATGCGCTTACCTGAAGACTTGCCCGGATCCGATTTTGGAGAGGTAAGAGCTTTTCACCCTGTAAGCCTGTATCTTGCAACCAGGCTTCGGAGCCAATGAAGCATACTTTCTTCCGCTGCTTTCCCGGCCCGGGTAGCCGCGACCACGCGGCTCTTACGAATCTCGTCGTCGTACAACACGGCCCGCACTCCGTTCATCAAATCCGCTTCTTCGCAAATGCTTCTCGATGCAAAAACTTCCGGGCGAAAGGTTTTCTTTTCGGACAAAGAGTATGCGACCGCGGGCGTGGACGAAGCCGCTGCGATGATTTCACCCGGACGGCCGGTGATCACCACGGCCCTGCACGCGGAGACCAACCCCATCCTGTCGGGTATGGATAAATTCGTAACATCCACAACCAGAGGCCGTATCCTGGAAAAACCCATGAACATTTTTCCAAGTCTTTTTCCGGTTTCGCCGGCCAGGAAAAGGATTATTCGAGCGTTGTCTTCATGAGCCCGGCGATCGCACGCCCCGGCCAGGAATGCCATCCGGCGGGGTATTTCCCGAGCACGCGGATCCTCGCACGACCCGTTTTCCAACAGCACACCCAGAAGGAGTCTTTGTCCATTCCAACCGCAGCTTCGGAGCGTTTCGCAAGAAGTTTGTTTTGCCGAGGGATCCGCGGACAAAAGAAACCCAGGAGGAAAGGCGTGACGATTTATATTGAGAAGGTACCCGGCCGATCTCCGCAAACCGCGACGCATGGACGTTGGCTCGCTTTTTTCGGGCGAGTGCGGTTCGTCCATGGTCTCGGGAAGCTCCACCACAGGTATGCGGTTGACCGCGGTGATCACCTTGAACATTAATTCCCACGGGCTTTCGTTTCCGCTTCGGCCTTTGCGTTTCGAGCTGAGAATGATTGCAATGTCGCGGATGCTTTTCATGGGAACAAAGGATTTCCTTTTCATCACGACTCGGATGGGTCCGATATTATCCACGTAAAACCGCAAGAACAGGTCTTTTGCCACTTTTGCAAGGGGTGATAACGAGTCTTCGGGCGGAATGGATACCGCGGGAGGTCGTCCGTCGCTCTTCGTTGCGCGGTGGTTGCGGATTTTCATTCATCCTCCGGCATATGGAGAATCCATGGCAGAATATGTTTGTTTTTTGCAGAACAATACGGCAACATTCATCCGACGGCAAGGACTTGAAGAGGACTGAGGGCTTTGGTGTGTTGTCTGAATTCTAATCACCAGGGGATTTAAATCCATGAACAGCAAAAAAAACAATGGCAAGACCGAAAGTTTTGATTTCAATTCATTCAAGGGTTGTAGAGGAAATGGAGAATCCGGAATGAACATGGCGAAGCGGGGACACGTGGAAAGTTATTTTTTCCGGCTCAATTCACCCGATTCAAAAAGAGCGCTATGGCTCAAAGCCACAGCGTTTGTTCCACGAGGCAAACCCGAAGGCTCTACCGCTGAGGCATGGGTAATCGCGTTTACCAGGGGTGGAAAACCCACGGCATTGAAAAGCTCCATCCCCCTGAAAGAAGCGGTTTTTCCAAGGGAAGGTGAAGATGAACTGAATATCGATACCAACGATTTCACTGTTTCAAACAACAGGTTGTCCGGCAAATGGGAAAACGGGAAACACGAGATTTCATGCGATTTGAAAATGCAAGTTCACGAAAACCCCATGGAACTGTTTTTTCACAAGAAGCTTTATACCATGAGGTTTCCCAAGACAAAGCTGGTGACGCCGGCGCCCGTGGCGACCTTTGATGGAGAATACGTGGTAGACGGCGAAAGGGTCGAGGTGAAAGGGTGGAAAGGCATGGGAGGACATAACTGGGGTTCCGAGCATACACCCGTTTACGTTTGGTGCCAGATCAATTCATGGGATGGAAACGAAGATATTGTATTCGAAGGGGTTACCGCACGAGCCAGAATGGGACGTCGATTGACCCCCTCGATGACGATAGTCACGATCAAGGCGGAAGGCGAAACATTTTCTTTCAACGGGCCGATCAGAATGTTTTTAAATCGCGGGTTGATCGGTCCCATGAAATGGAATTTCAGCGCAGGCGATGATATCGAAGGTGTCAGCGGTGAAGTTGTCGCCTCACCGGCCGAGTCGGCCGGTTTATACTATCGCAATCCTGACGGTTCGGTCATTCATTGTCTGAATTCCAAGTTGGCTTCCGCCAAGTTGGCTCTCAAAAGACCTGGAAAACCTGAAACAATCCTGACCAGCAACCAGGCGGCCCTTGAACTGGGTTCACCGGACAAGTGTTACGGCGTCGAGATGCTTGTGTGATGAACCGCCCTGAATTGCAGGCAGACCCCCGGAAAAAGGTAAAGACATGGAGTTTCAGCGAATCAGCCTGGGAGAATTACTGAGACAGGCAGCACTGAAATGGCCCCGGAATGAGGCCGTCCGGTTTCTGGATACAACCATGACGTATCGGGAGTTGGATCGGCAAGTAGATGGATTTGCCACTGCTCTTTATGCGCTGGGATTGCGGAAGGGAGATTTTGCAGCCCTTTTATTACCAAACAGCATCCAGTATGTGATCGGATATTATGCAGCCGCCAGGCTGGGCGCGGTTGTTTCGGGAATCAACACATCATCCAAACCCAAGGAAATCCTGTATCACTTGAACCTCATCAAGCCCAAGGCCTTGATTTGCCAGGATGCGCTGTACGAAGAAAAGCTGGCGCCAATAATCAGGGAAGTTGAAATAGATATTCTTGTGGGAACAAACCTTGCCGATTTCGCTCCTTTTGGAAAGAGAGCTCTGGCCAAACTTTTGAACAGAATTCCATCCGGGAAAATCGACTCTGTAGCACACAAGTTCACGGACCTATTGAAAGCACCGATAAATCCACCTCGCGTGGAAATCGATTCTCTTGCTCACCCGGCGACTTGCGTGCTGACCGCCGGAGCTACCGGGACACCCAGGCCGGTCATGCTGACTCATTTCAACTGCGTTTCCAATGCATTGCAATGCAGAGCATGGTTGCACGAGAGCAAGGCGGGTGACGGGAACATAGGGATATTGCCGCTTTTTAAAGCTTTTGCCATGACCGTGGTCATGAATGTTTCGATTGCCGGCGGGGGGAAGATGATTCTTTTCCCGGAGCCCTCCAGTGTCGAAGATCTTGTTCCGGTGTTCACCGAGGCGGGACCGTCTTCTTTGAACATGGCGGGTAACGAGATGCTCTACGGCAAGCTGACCGATTGCCTGGATAACGGTTCCAACCACAAGCTAAAAGGAAAATTACAATTATGCATCTCCGGAGGCATAGGGCTGCAAAAGCATGTGCGGGAAAGCTTCGAGGCGGTGTCCGGCGCACGGATAGCTGAAGGTTATGGGCTCACGGAAATGTCTCCAGTGGTTTCGGTCGAGCAGTTTCGACCGGATAGCGAAAGTAGAGGCGGCACCCTGGGCCTTCCATTGCCGTCCACCGAGTGGAAAATCGTAAACGAGACCGATCCGTCGATCGACCTTGGAACCGGCGAGAGCGCTGAGGACTCCGATCATATCGGAGAAATCGCGGTGACCGGTCCACAGATCATGAAGGAATACCTGAACCGACGGGATTACACCGAGGAAGTCATCAAGGAACAAGAAGGAAAACGATGGCTGCTTACCGGGGACATGGGGTTCATGGACCAATCGGGAAGAGTCGTTTTCATGGATCGCAAAAAGCAGCTCATCAGGCTCAATGGTACAAGGGTTTTTCCCAAGGAAGTGGAAGCTTTTTTGTGCACCCATCCTGAAATAGTCGAAGCGGCTGCGGCCGGTTTACCCGATGAAAAGAACGGCGAACTCATCAAGGCATGGGTTGTGTTGAAAGAGGGATCCGACGCGGGCAAAGAAGATCTTCTGTCATGGGCTGCAAAAAACGGCGCTCCGCACATGGTTCCCGGACACGTCGAAATAAGACGGGAACTTCCGAAGTCACAATCGGGGAAAATCCTGAGAAGAATGCTGCAGGAAGAAGACCCGGTATGGAAAGCGGCGCAAGGCAAAAATCCTTTTCCCGGGAAATCTCCTGCCTGAGGGGATCAGACTGCTTTTTTCAGGCCCTCGCTGACTCCGCTTTCTTTTCCCACCTTTTGTACATGTCCATGAGTCTTCCGGGACCGTATTGCAACAGACGTTCTTTCCGATCTTCATCCTTGGGATGCCCCATGAATTCAATGATCTTTTCCACCAAAACGTCTTTGGTTCCGAACTTCTCGCTGATCTGCGAAGCCGTGGAGTGAAGTTTCAACAAGTTCGAATTGGACTGTACTCCGAGGCGCTCTCTCATTTCTTCTCGTTCTCCCTTGGGAGGTTTTAGAAGAGAAATGATATCGTCGACCAGTTTTTCCTTTGTCTCGAATTTTTCTTTGACTTGCGCCATTGGCGATTTGACTTTTGCCATGATCTTTTTCCTTCGTTTCAAAATTCCGCGATAGCGTATCGCGATGTACCTTTTTTAGAGCTTGGAAACCCGGCCCAACACACCCTGCATTTTTCCGTAAAGTGTCTTCATGTCCTCTTCTTCAATCTTGAGTGAAGCTTTCAATATCGGTCCTTCGGAAGAAATGGATATCTTACCGATGAGCTGGCCGATTTTTTCGAGGTCCGGTGAGAACTTGCCTATGCCCGGCAGGAGCCGCTCCAGGACACCGGCAAGACTTTTGGCCGATTTCTCATCCCGCATGTCCGCGCTCAGCTTGAGTTCCATCGTGTTTCCAGGCCCATCTATTCCAAAAGCGAGACTTCGAAGTTGATGGGCCGCTGCCACGCCGGGAATCGCGCTTTTTACGCCGGGCGGCAAACCAAGGCTGACGACCCAGAAAAGACTCGCTCCACCGAGCGCTTCTTTCATTTTCAGAATGTGAGAATCCTCGCCCAAATGAGGATGTTCTCCCTTGTCGAGTCCGTGAGCCTTTCCAACCCAAGCACCCTGGGAAAGTGAAAGTCTGTTGGGCCCCAATATCGAAACCCTCAGCCGAACAACTCCATCTTCCCCGGTCCAAGTGACATCAACAGATTCATTCGGATCTTTCCTTGGCGCTTCTTTCCCGGCTTTTTCCTCGTCTTTCTCGGCTTGGCTTTTTTCGTCTTCTTCTCCGGTTTCGTCTTTGTCCCCTGCTTTGTCTTTGCCCGCCTCTTCCGGTTTTTTTGCATCGTCCGAACCAGAAGCGTTGACTTTCAACATCTTTTTCAAACCCGGAGTTTCGGCCGATTTTCTCAGACAATCCATGACCCTGGCACTGTCGAGATTGCTTCCTTCGATGATGGTAAGCGTGTCCTGTTCATGAAAGTTTATCGCCATGGCAACGCGATCCAAGACCCCCAACACGTCCATGTTGCATGTTTCACTGATGGATTTGACCAATTGATTGGATTCAAAGTATCGGGCAGTTTTCTTCCATGCGTCATGATTCTTGAGAGCGCTGAAATCGAAAAACATGAGGGCATCGGCTTCGGCCGGGAGTTTGAAAACATCGGCAAATGACTCAGCGTCCTTTATGGCCGGAATCTTTTTCGGAAGCGGCTTCTTCACATCAGTGTCGACCTTTCGTGCTTCCGTATCCTTTTTTTCCGCCGGTTTTTTCCTTCTCCTGCATGCTCCGAACAACATGGAGAGCAAAACAGCAAAGACCAGCAGTGAAATCAGCTTTTTCGTTTTTCTCATTGTCTCTATCCCCTGCGCAAAAACACGCTCTCAGCCCGGGAAAAAACCTAACCCCGGACACACAAATACCACCAAACCCAGCCATATAGAAATATATGACCTTTATGTCAAGGAATCAGAAAACGCGGAGTCTTTTGTGCTGTCCGAGTTCTTTTATTATTCGTTCTACGGGTAAGCGGAACTTGTCTTCATTGACCGGGTTAAATAACAAAGTCGAGGTAGTTTTCCATGTTTATGGCTTGAAATCGGGCTTCAGGGTAGGTTTTCGACCAGAGATCCG
>SLPX01000398.1 GCA_007131745.1 Myxococcales bacterium | reverse complement strand
GGGGGGGGTGGGGTGGATAATGGGAGTGGCTACTTCGCTGCCGGAGTTGACTTCTTTTTTTGCAATCTACGGAACAGCGAAAAAGAAAGGCAGGCTGGGTTCGTACCATGATACCCAGGAAGCGCTGGATAATCTTGCAGCCTCCAGTATGAGTAATTTGGGGCTTGTGTATCCGGTCGGCATATTGATATTTATCATTGCAGGTCACTGATTCCACCAGTGATTTGAATGGTTGGAATGAATGATATTAGTTGCGGATGCTCGAACGAGTTTCAAGAGAGGAGTTTTTGCATGAATACTACGAATGACAAAGTCGACATGCCTGAAGTAGCCCGGCGGTTTCTTCGCTATGTAAAGATCGATACTCAGAGTATGGAAGAATCCAAGACCTATCCAAGCACCCATAAGCAAAAAGACTTGTCCCGATTGCTTGTAAAAGAATTGAAGGAACTGGGGATCGAAGACGCGGAGATGGACGAGTGGGGGTATGTGACAGCTACTCTTCCCTCCACGACCGCAAAGGAAAATGTTCCGATCATCGGGCTTATTGCTCATGTTGACACATCGCCCGAGGTTTCAGGTGAAGGGGTAAAACCCATTGTTCATAGAAATTACGACGGGGGTCGCATAGAATTGCCCGGGGGAGAGTCTGTTTGCCTGGATCCTGAGAATGCGGCCCATCTGAAGGAGTGCGCTGGACAGGACATCATCACTTCAGATGGCAGCACTTTGTTGGGAGCGGATGACAAGGCCGGCATAGCTGAAATAATGACGGCGGTGGAATGGTTTTTGAATCATCCTGAAGTGCCCAGGGGTACGGTTCGCATAGCGTTCACCTGCGATGAGGAGATAGGGAAGGGCACGGACCATTTTGATGTTGAAGCTTTTGGAGCGAAGTATGCTTATACTGTCGATGGAGAGACCGCGGGAGAGATCGAAGACGAGACTTTTTGCGCGGATTCCGCGACCGTGGTTTTCAAGGGGCAAAACGTTCATCCAGGTTACGCCAAAAACAAGCTTGTCAATTCCATGAAAGCCGCAGGCAAACTGCTTGCCGATTTGCCCCGAAATAAAGCGCCTGAAACAACCGAGGCGCGGCAGGGATACCTTCATCCGATAAGTGTTGAAGGCGATGTGGAGAAAACCACGGTCAAATTGATCATCCGGGATTTTGAGGAAAAAGGATTGGAAGATCTCGTTGGGGAACTTCGATCCCTTGTTGCCGTTGCTGCAGAAAGCTTTGCGGGGGTTGAATACGAGCTGGAAATAAAACATCAATACAGGAACATGAAGAGACATCTCGACGAGGATCCTCGTGTCGTGGATTTTGCCTTGGAAGCAGTCAGGAGAACCGGCTTTACACCGACGCTGGCTGCGATCAGGGGTGGAACCGACGGTGCCCGCTTGACTTACATGGGGCTGTTGACTCCGAATATCTTTACCGGTGGACACAATTTTCATGCTCGAAACGAATGGATTTCGATTCAACACATGGAATTGGCGGTCAACACCCTGGTCGAACTCATAAAACTATGGGAAGAGAAATCTTGACCCGACCTCATTGAGCCCCAGCCCGGAGCTTGATTTAATCCATCGAAAAAGTGAACTTTTGTTGTTTTTCTTCTCCATGCCTGTTATGCATTTGTGGTTTTAGTGGTGAATTTATAGCAAATTCACCACTGGTTATAAAATGCCGGATCCACAATTTTCGGAGGCAAGAAAATGAGACAGAGAACGATTTCGATGGCAGCTCGTACTGCCGGGTTTCTTGCTGTGTGCAGCCTGGTTTTGGTCGGTTGCAAATCACAGAAAAGGAAGGGTGATAAGAGCAGGACGGAATCTGCTGATAAGAGCCGTCCGGCTGATAAGGAAAGCGAACTTCCCGGGGATTCTCAATCAGAGTTCAGGTCCGTTGAAGAACTCCAGGCAATGGTGGATGAAATCGAGATTCCGGATTTGCCGGGAGGGTCGGACTTGTTGACGATTGCATATACGAGCGCAGGGCAGGGCGAACTATTTGCAGGCGGGTGAGGCGCTGCCCGGTCTGGCGGTCTTGCCAGGCGAGCGACTTTTTACAAGGAGATGAAAGATAAGACACCGCACTTGTTCAGTCTTGATGCGGGAGATGGTTTGACAAAACCTCGGATGTGGTCGGACGAACCCGGCAAGGAGGAGATGGCTCGTCACATGGAACGCGCCGGGTTGGTGATGGCGCTCTATAAGGAAATCGGACTGGATGCAATGGCCGTCGGTTCATCGGACCTGATGCTGGGGCATTCGCAAATCCTGAAATTGGCCCGGAAGAACGGAATAACTGTTCTCTCGGGAAATCTGAGAAACAAGGCAGGTAAAGAGTTATTCCCCGGTTCTATTCTCCTTGAGAAGAATGGGGAAAAGATTGGAGTGCTTGCGATAACCATGCCGGAATCTCGGCTCGAAAGCAAGTTTGCGGCGAGTGGAGTGGTTTTCAGTGATCCGGTTGCAGCAGCCAAAGAACTGACGGGTTCCTTGAGGGCCAAGGGAGCTGATGTAATTGTTTTGTTGTCCGCGGCGGATCGGAAACAGACAACTGAGATAATCAACCAGACCCCGGAGATCAACATAGCGCTTGTTTCAGGCCGGGGAGGGTGGATGCCTGAAACCCAAAAGTTGGGAGAGAGCTTCATCGTCGGTGTGCCGCCGGGTGGCAGAAGCGTTGGATTGATAGAGATATCAAGGAAGGGCGATGGTTTTGACCTGGTGGACGTGAGTGAAAGGTACTCATTGATGGAGCAGATCCGGCGGACCATGGCTTCCATATCCCGTTTGGAAAATATGATGTCAAGGGCCGGTGTGGATGAGACGAGAATCGAGCGAAGCAGGCAACGAATGGAGTCCATGCAGAAAAACATCCTGCAACTGATAGATCGGTTCAGGGAATCTGTGACCGAGTCACCGGACGTTGGGTATTTTTCTCACAAGCGCGTGAATCTGGACAACAGCGTGAAAGATGATCCCGAGTGGAGCAGGCGTGTGGCCGAATCGAAAAAGAAATATGACCTGGATAATAGGAAACACGCTGTTCACAGAAGGTTGCCGCCGGATCATTTCAGGAGAAAAGGGCGTCGCGGAATTCCTTCGGGCAGGCAGTTGCGAGATATCAAACCCGTACCCACGAAAAGGATTTCATCTCGGCCCGCAGAACATAGAAAATCGAGAGAAAGAAGAAAGTCTAAATCGTGCGAATGAAACCCAGGTATTGTTCTTCCAGGTCATCCAGCTCCATGGGATGCATGCACTCAGGGCATTTTCTTCCGTAAATTGACTTTTCCTTGGTGAAACCAGCTGTCGGGCATGTTACGGATTCTTCGTATTCGCACTCGGTGCAGATCAGGGGGACTTGAAAGGATTCAATAACACCTTTTCCCATGAATCCTTGTATCATATTGAGTTGCTCGACCAGGGGCGGTGAAATATCGACGAAGGTCAATTCAACGTCTTCCGCTACTTTGCGGACCGCATCCATCCAAATGCGCACTCCAAAAGAGTTGATGCGTCGGACGCCTGAAAGGTTGATTTCATTTCTGCCGGTCAAACGGGAGAAAAAGGAAAGATCGGCAAATTCATCAATCACTCCTGTCAACTTGATCGTTTTTTCATTCAGCTTGCCGTTTTCTTCAATGCAAAACCGGCTATCTTCCTGGGAAGTCTTCATGTTGAAGCGAACTCCTCATATAGTCAAAGCGTATGTTCTTCGGCAGTGTTCGAGCTTACGGGTTCTCCGAGTTCAATCCCTCTGGAAAAAATGGAGAGATTTGGGATATTGTTTGAATTTTTTCATGTTTACCCGGAGATCAATGAGTGCAATTACCTCGGTCATTGTTCCGGGACACAGATTGATGATGAACTTGCTCAGTGATTTGAAAACGCGGAAAAGGCCCAGTCCTGCTCCACCGGAAGAGTACAGGATCTGTCCAGGTCCGCCTTTGAGGCACCGCGCAAGGTAATTGATAACCGTTTCTCTTGTAAGTGCTCCGAAAGGATCTCGTTGGGCTACGCACAAAAACCTGCCGTCGCAGCAATAGTACAATTCAGCTTGTTCTTCGGGTGAAAGTGTCACACTTTCTCTGCGGTTCAAATGAGCGTATTTGGGGTTTCCGTTTTCGTCTCTCGGCGCATTGAAAACAGCATTTGTTACGAACTCATCCGTCACGGTTTCCACAAGCTCCACGGCTCTTGGAGGGCACCCGAGTCTTGTGGCGTATTGAGACACTTCACCGATGTATTTTGCTTTATCCTTTGAGTCTGTAACTTTTATCGCTACCGGTTCCACGCCCCACATCATGTATTTGTCCAACCCGAAGATGTCTTCTCTGAATATCTTTTCGGTCGTGACAATGATTTCTTCCGTATCCAGAGGCCCATCGCTTTTGGCGATGAGATTCCGAAGATATGTTTTTTCGGTCATCATCGGAATGTATTCATCAGCCGGAGAGGAGATATTAAGAAGCAGCTTTGTTCCGTCCGCATGTTTTTCAATGTCTTCGAAAGTTCTGCTCCAGTCTTTCTCATGCTCCAAACTCAAAATAATCAAATCAAAGTGTTCCAGATCGCTTCTTTGGAACAAATTTCTTTCATTCCTTATTGTTTCAATGGAACTTCCGGTGGCGGCTATTGCTCGTTCCGCTATCCTACATGCTTTGCGGTCGGAGTCGAAAAAAAGAACTTTCTTGCCTTTCATTTATTTCTTTATCCCTTTACGGCAAAGACGGATCGTCAATCCAACTCCAGTGTGACGGATTCTATGGTTACATCATCCTCGGCAAGTGAAACTATTCCCAACACGACTCTGTTGATTGAATCGCCTGCGCCATTAATGGAGAAAGCGCTCTCCGTTCCATCTAAAACGGGGTAGTGGACGATTGCTGCCGATTTGTCGTCGTTCGGGTGAATCATTACTCTTGTTTCAAGGGATTCATACCCCGGTGAAACGAGTATTACGGTCGAATCGGAATCAGCCGGAAGGGATCCGACATCAAATTCGTAATATAGCGCTCCGGTCGGTTTTATGGTCCGGGTACCTGCAACTACGCCTGGTTCAATGGGTCCTACGGTATTAATGGTAGGGACGGAGAATGCAGTGTAGCCGAAATGTCGTTCATCACCCAGTCCCGGTTCATCCAGCCAATTCGCGGCGGCCCAATCTCCAAGGATTTCACGGAAACTCAGGTCATAACCAAGATCGGCCCATGTTTCTTCCATTGAATAAACCCCGGTGGAAGTGTTTTCCACCAGTGCGCTGAGGTAACTGCCTCCGAAACGTTCCAGCAGGTAGCCCCCGAACAGGAAGCCGGCGCCGTAGTGAAAAGTAGGGCTGTTGTCGACCAGCATCTGGTTCGGATTGTTTGTATAATTGGGCACCCAAGCATAGAGGTCTCCGAAGTACCCGCACAGAATCATAGTGGCCTGCGCGAGCGACTCGTCCAGCCACGATTCCTCCCATGGGTCGTGATTCAGGTGTACCAAGTGGAAGAATTCATGTGCCACAACTCCAAGCATGTACTCCGAGGCGATATCGTTTCTGACCGCGTCGAGGTACAGAATCTCAGCGTTGTTCGAGTATGTTCCCCCAAGAGTGTCTTCACGGCGTATGTATCCGTCGAACTGGTAACCCTGGTAGGAAGGCAACTCCAGGAGCAGCAGGAAGACCCTGTCATTGTCATCCACATCCGAAGGCTCACCGAAAGTCGAAGTGGTGAGCATATAAATTCCCTTGTCCGGGTCGGCCGGGGTGGATTCGTTGAACGCTCGGCTCAATGTGTTCACCGATTCCTGGGTAACCGGATCCAACCAGATGTCATCCGCTACAAACACAAGGCCGTGATTTCCGGCGGACCGGCAGGTGGCCGGAGTTTCAACATACTGTGGAGGCATGACGGAAAGATCATAAACCCAGAAATCGGCCCTTTCCGGAATGCAATCCGGTTCAGGTTCGGCATCGATCAGTCCCGTGTCGGGGTCACCCGCGTCCGGAACGCCGGAATCATGAATACCGGCCGCATCCGGATCCCTCAAATCCTCGCTTGTGGATCCGCAGCCGAAAGAGCTTACGGAGATTGCGAATAGAAGCAGGAAACTATATCTGTGGAGACTAAATAACATGTGACTATCCTATAGCTGTTCCAGCAATCCTTTGATGCCTTCATGCTCCTTGTTGAGTTCAAGGCCTCTTTGCAGCATGTTTTTGGCTTTCTTGTCTTCACCTGCCTTGATGTGAATAAGTCCGAGATTGTAATAGATATCGGCTTTAGTGACTCCGGTCGATTTTTCATCGATGTTTTGGAGAAGCATGGAACGATAGATTCTCCTGGCCTTGTCCCACTCTTCTTGTCCCATGTAGAGTTTGCCGAGAGCGATCAAGGTGGGAGCAAAAGTCGTGTCCATCCGGTAGCTCTGGTCATAACACTTGAGAGCTTCCTCATGTTCTCCCTTACGTTCGGCGAGTGCACCCAGCCGATAATAAAGCGGCCCCAACGCTTTGTTTTTTCGTTCCTTGGACAGTGCTTCCACCAGGCCGGTGTACAGCTTTTCCGCTGCATCATCTTTTCCTGCAGCGAAATAAAGATCGGCCAGAGGCTGCAATACTTTCGGGTTTTCGGGATCGATTTCCAAAGCTTGTTCAAGGAAAGGCACTCCGATTTCGGGTTCGCCCAGTTTTTCCGAACAGAGTGATCCCAGCTCGCAAAGGTATTCCAATCTCTTCTGATCGTCTTCCGTGTACTTGGCCTTCGTATGAACCAGCTTGGTGACCTTCTTCCAGTCTTCCTTGTTTCGAGCAGTCTCTTCCAGTACCGCCAACACTTCAGGATGGCTTTCGTCCAGCTCTAGCGCATGTTCATAGTGCTCGATGGCCTCTTCCCCATCGCCGAGTTTTTCTGCGACCCGGCCCTGTCTGAAATATAACTCGGCTCCGTCTCTGCCCGTGGGACCTGCGGCTGCAGCCTGCGCAAGCACTTTGCGGCATTCCTCCCATTGCTCCTGGGCCTCGTATATCCTTGCCAATCCATTCAGAGCCGCTACATTTCCCGGTTCCCGTTCCAGTATTTTTTCCAGCATGCCGACTGCGTTTTCCGGGCTTTCAAGCTTTGATTCCCAAATGGCGGAAGCTCTAACCAGGCATTCCACTTCACGGGATTCTTCGCCTAAAGAAGCGTAACGCTCGGCGTTTTGCTGCAATATGTCGGCAAGATCAAACCACCGCTCCTCCCGGGTGAAGAGAGTTTCCAGCCTTTTGAAAGCCTGTTCGTTTTTCGGATCAGTGTTTTTGACCTGGAGCCAGTATGAAACGGCTTCATCCGTGTTTTCGAACTTTTCTTCCGCCAAAACCGCCAGCCGAATGTATATGGGTATTCGTTCTTCCGGGTTTACCGCGTTTGTCATCCGCCTGAGCAGAATGTCCTGGACTTCGTTCCATTCCTCCCTTGACGCGTATATGCTCTCCAATGCGTCCAGGGCTTTTTCGTCTTCAGGATTGTGGTCAAGAGCGTCTTTGTACGCCTCTACAGCGCGATCCTTGTCATCAAGCTTGTTGAGCAGTATTTCGCCGACAAGGTGCTTGATTCTGAGCATTTCTTCCGGGTCGTCTATGAAACGGCTTTTATTGCGGAGGGCCTCGACGAGATCGTCCCATGCTTCCGTGATTTCGTACAGCCGGACAAGAGCATTTTGAGCCGCTACATCAGATTCGTCCAGTTCAAAAATCATTTTCCACGCTTTAGCCCCTTCGGCTGCGTTATTCAGTGTGTTTTCCGCCAACTCCGCCATTTCTCTAAGCACGGCCTTTTTCTCTTCTACATCAAATATCAGCTCAGCCTTTTTTCCGAGAACACCCATGAGAGATTCGATCTCGGTGTTGGCCCGATAGATAGCTTCAAGGGCATCAAGAGCCAACGCATTAGTGTCGTCTACGTGGAGCACTTTCTTATAGAGCATTTCCGCTGTTTCAAGATCGGACAGACGATCCAGGTACCATCGAGCCGTGCGAAGCCCGAGATCCTTGATCACTGTTTCATCTTCAGTCTTGTCGATTAGGGATTCAGTCATCATGCAGGCAGACTTCCACTCTCCTGTCAGATCGGCCAAACGCTCGAGATCGTCAAGATAACGAAGTTCGGCCGGATTATTAGCAAGCGCCTCGCCGATGGCTTGCATTGCTTCATTCGGCCTGGAGAGTCTGTTTTCAGCCAGGTCGGCCACGCGTTCCAACAAACGAGCACGGTCAAAAGGATCTTCGGCAAGCGAGAGCCTCTTGTGAGCCAGGAAAAGGAGTTTTTCAGCATCCTGCGCGCTCTCGTAGACTGGCTCCAATATATCCAGTACCCTGGTTACGCGCTCTTCATCAGCCAGCATGGCTTCAAGGGCGCCCAGCGCCTCGGCGTGGTCTGGAACCCTTGCAAGTACATCGTTGAATGCGCCCACCGCTCCATCGGGGTCGCTGAACCGGTCACGGCGAAGTTCACCCAGCCTGAAGAAAAGCGATCCTGCAACTGAAGGATCGTCCACGGCATCGACTTCTCTTTGAAGGATTTCCGCAAGGTCTTCCCAGTGCTCCGTCTTTACAAGCATTCGGTCGACTTCTCGCAACGTCTCAATATTGTCGGGTTGAAATTCCAGCGCTTTTCTGAGGTATTTCAATGCATTCTCATCGTCATCAAGAGCGTTTTCATGAATTCGGGCGAGCGCTGTGCTGACACTGTGACCCAAAACGGTGTCGTAAATGTTTTCGAGTTGGCTCGAATACAATTCCGCCATGCGGCTCCACATTGAGCCCTCGTTAGCTAGACGTTCAAGCTGAGCCTGTACGTTTGTATTTCCGGGCTCTTCAACGAATGCCTTGCCGTATGCCTCGAACGCAGCAGTTTTATCTTCCAGACCGCCCTCGTTGATTTCTGCCAGCGCAATGAAAAAATTCACTTTGCGGGCCGGTTCCAGTTCGGATTCGATTCTAAGCCGGTAGAGTTCCTTCAATGTGGACCATTCACCTGCTTGCCTCAGCAAAGGCTCTAAAACAGCGATAGCGGATTCTCTTGCAGTGTCACTTTTTGCAAGTTCTTCCAGGGCCTTGCGTGCCGGACCGTGCCCAGGGTCGTTTTCCAGCACCTTCTTGTATCTGGAGATGGCTCCATCAAAATCACTCATCTCGGTTTGCATTATCCATCCCGCCTTGTACATCAGATCGTTTCGAACTGCAGGGTCGGATTCAAGCGAGATTTGCCTGTCCAGAACTTCCAAAAGATCGGCCCAGAGCTTTTCTTTCGCATACAACCTGTTGAGAGCCGACAAAGCTTCACTGTCGTCGGGAAAAAGATCTATGACCCTTCGGTAAGCAGCGATGGCCTCGAAGGCTTCGGTCATCTTTTCTTCCTGGACTTTAGCCAATTTGAAAAAGTACTCCCGTTTCGACTGAGGTTCGGATACCAGTTCGATCTTTCGGTTGTATATCTCCGTCAGTTCGAGCCATGATTCCTTGGAAGCAAGCAAACGTTCCAGCGCAGATAGGGCAAGTTCATCTTCGTCGTTGATGGTCATCACTTGTCGCCATGTCGATATGGCATCATCGATTCTTTCAAGAACTGTTTCTTGTATTTCCGCCAGTTTGTAATAGATCTCCACTGATTCCAGGGGGTCTCCCGCCATTTCAGCCTTCCTGGTCAAAATGGGAACCAGTTCTTCATAACGGTTAAGATTGGGTAGAAGCTTTTCCAGTGCTAAAATTGCGGTTTCACTGTCCTCCCTGACCTCCAGCAACTTGTTGTAGGCTGCGACCGCTTTTTCAATATCTCGAACAGCTTCCTCCTGAACCTTGGCGATTTTACTCCAGACTTTGACTTGAAGTTCGGGATCGTAGGTGTTTTCAACACCCTTCTGCAAAACCTCAACCAGGGTTTTCCAGTCCCCCAGTCGACCTGCAAGGTTTTCAAGGGATTGCAGAACATCGATATCGTTAACGTCCTCAAGCCAAGCGCGCGCCATCGCCGAGAAGGCCATTTCAAGATCTTTTCCGCGTTCGTCATGCAACCGTGAGATGGCGGTCAGTATTTCAACTCTTCTGACCTTGTCATCCATGAATTTCAGCTCGGCTTCATATATAGCTATCAGCTTTTTCCACTGATCCAGTTTCTCGTATATTGGTTCGAGGATCTGGGCGACCCGGTATGTGTGTTCCTCATTGATGATGATTTTTTCCAGCGCGGAAACCGCCTTTTCATTCGATGGATCAAAAGCCAGAACTTCTTCGTATGCATCTATTGCGGCGGGAAGGTCCTCGAGTTTTTCCGAGTACACAGCCCCTAGTTTCAGCTTGAGGCGGACCATGTCATCATCTGAGATTGATGATTCAAGTTCCCGGTGCAGGAGCTCGACCAGATCGGTCCATTTTTC
>SLPX01000218.1 GCA_007131745.1 Myxococcales bacterium | reverse complement strand
TGACTACAAAACAGCAGAAAAAACCTTTCAAAAATCCCTGGATCTTGACAGTTCGAATGAAACAACACTCTGGTCACTTGTAGATCTCCAAAGGGTTACCAAGGATCCAAAAAAACACGCAGAAGCCCTGGTCAAGTTAGCCAATGTCACAAGAGATCCTGATTTTAAGGCGGTTTTGCTGGCTGAGGCAGGCAATATAAGACTATTTTCTTTGAGAGATTCTTCAAAGGCGGTGGAGCTTTTTAGCTTGGCTCTCAAATCCAATCCTCATCATGAGGGAGCCAGGTTCAGCTTGGAGAGCTTGTTATCAAGAGAAGGTCGCTGGAGTGAGTTGGCTGATTTGTTTGTTCAACAGGGAGATCTCGCATCAAGCGTGGACTTGAATTTTGCAAACAGATATCTTGCAGGGAGTTTGGTTTGGAATCGTCTTGAAGATGCCGATAGAGCCATCGTTCTGTTTGAGCAGGCAGCAGCTTTGAAACCGGACAATCTTTTGCCGTTGTGGGAACTCGTGGAATTGTATGGGGATATCGGGCGGTGGGAAAGTTTGTGCAGTACCTTGGAGAGAATTCTCTCATTAACCCGGGAGATAGATTCTCCTAGGTATATTGCAGCTCTTCATTTTAGAATCGGCTCCATTTTGCATGTGCGGCTGGATCGTCGTGAAGAAGCAAAAACAAGATATAAGAAAGCCCTTGAAGTTTGCCCGGCTGACATTCCGGCCAGGAGAGCATTGGCCGCGGAACTTGCAGCAGAGAAGAAATGGGAGGAGCTTTGTGATCTTCTTCAGATTGAAGCTGAGGTGCATCAAGATCCGCAAAGAAAAGCGGCCGTCCTGCTAAGACAAGCCGAAATATTTGAATATGAACTTTCGGATCCGGGAAAGGCGATCTGTTTTTACGAAGCAGCGCATCGCCTCCAGGAAAACAGAGGACCCGCATTCAGGGCGCTCGACAGATTATACACAATACGTGAGGAGTGGGAGGATCTCTATGATCTCTACTCTGTCGAAGCTGAAAAAAGTAAGGACAAAGCTCGACGGGTTTCTTTGAGAAAGAAAATGGCCGAGCTCGCCGAGCAAAGACTCGAGCGACAAGAACAAGCACTGGAGATTTTGGAATCTCTGCGAGATGAAGTACCTGATGACAGGGAAATACACCTTTCCCTTTCAAGAATTTATGAAAAGCTCGGGATGTGGGAAAAATTGGTAGAAAGTCTTGAAACAGAAGCTGGCTTGAGCCGGGACAAAGAAGAGACTTGCTCGATTTTGTGTCATGCAGCATCTGTGCTTGAAGCTAGATTGAATGATGACGGCAAAGCCCTGAGTTTTTACGAAAAGATTCTTAAAGATGACCCCGCTCACCTAGAGACATTGAGCCGCCTTGGCAGGCTACATCACAGAAAAGCGCGCTGGAACAAATTAGTGGAGGTTTACAAGACGGAAGTAAAAATTTCTGAAAGCCGAGGTGATGCAGCAGATCTTCTTTTCAGAGTAGGCCAAATACTTGAAACCAAGATGGGGGACAGAAAAGGTGCGATCAGTTCATATAAAGAAGCCCTTCAGAATGAACCTGGACATGTTCCAGCGCAAGATGCATTGAGCGATTTGCTTAGGAAAACAGGAAGATGGTCCGATTTCCTGGAGCTGCTGGATAAACAGGCTGAAGGAGGAAATCGAACCCGAATAGCCCTTTCGAATTTGAGGGCTGGTAAGATTATGGAAGATCGGCTGGGAAATCCGGAAGGAGCTGTGGAAAGAATACAAAAAGCCATGGAAGTGGAAAAAGCGGAAGCAGTTGCACACCTGGCGCTGGAACGACTTTACGGAGGGAAAAGTGACTTCAAGGGCCTTGAAAATCATTTACGTCCTCACAGTAAAGGAGAAGGGTGGTGGGATCCGGTTCGTGTAGAGTTGAGACTGGCATACACTTCATTTCATCATCTTAAAGACAATGTCATGGCAAGACAGTGGAATGAAAAAGCAATTGATAGAGAGCCCCACAATACCGAAGCCTGGTCCAATTTGGTTGAAGTTATGAGAAAGGGAAAACCCGAAAAACTTTCTGCAGCCTTGCAAAAGCTGGCATCCATCCTTTCAGATCCCAATAGTACGGCAGCGTTGCTCAAAGACAAAAACTCTTGGTCTGGAATAAAATCAGTGGAAGAAAGTGAACATCCGGAAGCTGCAGTAGGGATGAAGATCTTGGAGGCCATACCAGGAGATATGGAAGCCCTTGAAACGCTTGAAAGATTAGCGATTGACGGTTCCGATGATCATACTTTGACGGAAGTGCTTCGGGAAAAGCTGGAAACTGTTAAACATGATGTAGAAGAGGCGACGGTTCTCTACTTGAGACTGGGGGACGTCATGTGGAGGAGGGGAAAAGTGGACGAAGCAGCTTCCATGTACGAAAAAGCAGTGGAAATCAACCCGAAAGATCTTCCTGCTTTGAGAAGTCTCAGGGTTTTAAGACAGTTGAAGGGAGATCAAGAGAAAGTGGCGGACCTCTTGCTGAAAGAAAGCACGCTTAGCAAAGATGCGAATGCAGCTGTTTCAGCACTGATGAAAGCCGGGGATATCTGGCTGATTGAGTATATGGATCCGGCAAAGGCGGAAGCCGCATATGCAAAAGTTTTTGAACGTGATCCATCACACGAAGTAGCGTTTCAAAGACTTTGTTCTCTTGTAGCCTCCAGGGATGGATATGAGGATCTTGTGGGTTTGTATAAGAAGAAACTAGCGACCTTGGAGCAAAAGGAAAAAATTCCCATTCTTTCCGAAATGGCAAATTTGTATAAAACCAACCTGGGAGACGTGGAAAAAGCTTGTGGTGTTCTGGAAGAAATCCTTTCAATCCAAGCGAACCACGAAAAGTCCCTGAATGAACTTTCAATGCTTTATTCCGTGGGGCGACGCTGGCGAGAAGCCTCCGATTGTCTTGAAAAGCTAGAGAAAATAACTTCCGACAAACAAACAAGATTATCCATAAAGTTACAGAACATTTCTTTGTTGAAAGACCGATTGCATGAAGAAGAGAAAGCATTAAAACTTTGCCGGGAAGTTTTGAAGGAACATGGTGAAAACAAAGAAGTCCTGGAATATTCAGCCGATTTGGAAATCAAGCTGGGAAAATGGGAAGAAGCAGCAGATCATCTATCAAAGTTGGCGGATGCAGCTCAACCACAGGACCGGGCAAGATTTCTTGTAAGATTAGCAAAAGTCAGGGAAAGCGGTCTGGACGACAAGGAAAAAGCCCAGGAACATCTCATAAGAGCAGCAGCTCTTTGCTTGTTGGCACCGGAGGCCAT
The DNA here is from genome assembly GCA_007131745.1 of Myxococcales bacterium. The sequence continues at coordinate 26,976 of SLPX01000218.1, read as the reverse complement.
CGGTTGCCTGGAGGAGTTTTTTGAGGAAAGAAAGGATTTTGAGGGATATGAAAATCTTTTGAGGAGAGTTATTCAGGAAGCCGGCGCAGATCGTCCGGGGAGCACGGAACTTAGACTTTCAAGGGCGAGAAATCTCGTACACAATCTGAAGCAGAGAGACAAGGCTGAAAGAGAGGTGCAAATAGCACTGGATAAAGATCCTGGTTCTCTGGAGACCAGGTTAGAATTAGCTTCTCTTCATTTGATGGGGGATCGAATAGGTCTTGCAAAGGCGGAATTTCAGGCGGTCATGAAGAAAGATCCTTTTTGCTTCAGAGCATACAGGGGATTGAAAGAAGTTTTTTTGAAAAGGAAAGAAAAAGATTCAGCAAGGTTGGCGTCTCAAGCCGTAGTCTTGTTCGGCCAGGCTAACGAAGAGGAAAAAGTGTTGGCGGACGAAGGGGTGAAGGTTTTTGAAGAAGCTCCGGTGGTTTTTGGAGTTTTGAATGCCGACCATATAGCTAGATTCATGGCTGTTGAAGAAGAACCTGCCGCGGCCAGAAATTTGCTATATATGCTATCTCCCTATCTTTACAACCAGTTTCCGGAGGATCTTCTGATAAAAGGAATGGTAGGATGCCGTGAACTTCCGCTGAACAATCCACGCGGCGAAATCATTCTTCGTACAGCGAAAAGGCTGGGGATCGAAAAATACAAAGTTTTTGTAAACGAAACGATTCCAAACATTATAACAGCCAGTCCGGGGCAAGTACCGTTTTTGGTTCTGGGATCCGCAGTGTTGACTTCCACGGAAACAAGAGCGTTTACTTTTGAAATTGCAAGACATCTTTCTTTGATTGCCACCGGAGCGATTTATTTGAAATGGGCTGATTTGAAGGTGTTGGAAAAACTCCTGGCTGGAATCGTTTGTCAGTATGATAAGGGTTTCGGCGAACACATTGCCCCACAGTATGAGTTGAATGAATTGGGTAAAAACTTCATTAAAGCGGTTCCTAGAAGGATTCGAAAGGGTCTGGAGGAGCCGGCCATGTTGTTTTCAAGGGCGGGCTCCATTGGGATGAGTTCGTGGAAAGAAGCAGCGGAAGTGTGTGCCGACCGGGTTGGATTGTGTCTCTGCGGAAGCCTTGAAGCTGCGGTTGCAGGTCTTCATGCAAGAAAGGCTCCGGAGGAGACGATAGCGTCTCTTCTTAAATATCATGTAAGTCCTTACCATGTCGAGGCAAGGAAGATCTGCGGTGTGGGTCTGTGAGGATTTTTGAAAAAAGTTGATCCCACCCGGACTTTCTCACGACTCTTTATATCCTCTTTTTAGAGTAGACTTCAAATTGTCATGAGAGTATGGGAGAAAAACCTGAATCAGCGTGCCCTTGTTTTTGGTGGACTTCACTTCGATTAAACCTCCGTGGTCCGATGCTATTTGATGAGTAATGGCCAAACCAAGGCCGGTGCCATGTTTTTTTGTTGTGAAAAAGGGTTCAAAGAGCTGGGGTATGTTTTTCTCGGCGATGCCTTCACCGGTATCTTTGATGCTTACTACGATAAAATGATCTTTTTTGCTGATCTCCACTTCGATGACACCGGTGAGTTTGATTGCATCAACGGAGTTTACAAGAAGATTCAAAAACAGTTGTTTCAGTTTGTCTTCATCTCCTCGGATAAGACCTTCATCTATAGGGTTTAAAATTACTTCAAGATCTTTGCCCCTTTTGTCCAGAATTCTGATGATGTCTGAAAGGAGGTTTTTCAACACCAACGAAGTGAATTCAACAGGACGAGGTCTGGCAAATACCAATAAATCTGTAATCAAAGAATCCAGCCGCCCCACTTCCCGAAAAAGAATATTCATGAGTTTACCGTCTTCGCTATCTTCGGGAAAAGCAGATTCTTTCAAAAGCTCAACAGCTCCCGACATGGAAGCCAGGGGGTTTCTGATTTCATGAGCAATACCGGCTGCAAAGCGTCCCATCATTGCCAAGTGTTCATTCTTTCTTACCTCCTTTTCCATTAGTTCAAGTTTTGTTCGATCCGTAATAAGGTAAATGTCGCCTTGTTTTTCACCGCTCTTGCTTGAATATGAAGTTCTTGAAATATCAACGATAAGCGGATTTCCGTCTCGCTGGTTGATGGAAGTTCTTGTCATTTCATCTGTGAACTTCGGAAGAATTCTCCAACAAGGTTCATGTAGTACATCTTCTTTTCGGCAGTTGAGAATCTTTTCAGCGGCCTTGTTCATTGAGAGAATTCGATCTTCAGTGTCTGTTGATATGATCCCTGAATTAATGAAACGTAGAATCACATCGTGATGAACGGAAAAGTCGTCCAAAGCGGTCTTATGAGCAACGGCTTCCATGTTGGCTTTGCCGAGAAGGGTTCCCAAGTGGGCCGACATGAAAGCCACAGCCCAAAAAGCAGCGAAATTGAGTCCTAAATTCTTCAGAAAGACTGTTTCAATTTCTTCCCAAGGAGGTGAAAACTGGCCGGGCAGCATGGGAAGAAATCGGTAATGGCCCAGAAGGGAAACCGAAAGAAATAAGGCTGAGGCCATAACCCCTGAAACCAATGCGCCTCTTTCCCTGTCGATAATGGAAGCCCCTATGATTGCGATCAGGAACAGGGTTGTATAGCCTGATCCGGATCCACCGGTAGCATGAACGATGAAAGATACCGCCAACAGGTCAACAGCAGTTTGAACGTAGAAAAAAAGCAGATATCGACGAATATAATTCAAAATCAGCCCATAAAAAATGGAAAGGAAATACATAAATATTATGATTCCGAAAAGGATCCGGGTGAAAAAGGTCGTAAGCCGGAAGGAGCTATGTACCAAGAGATTGAAAAGCACCATTCCGATCAGCAGTATTGTTAAAAGCAATACCCGGAGAAAAAGAATCCAGGATATTTGAGACTTCAAACGAATCGATGCTTCTTTGGAAATCTCTTTTTGGATTGATGAACGGGAAGAAGCGAATGTATTTGAATTACTTGTTGCCACGAATCATTCTGTATTTATGTTTCCGGCCATTTCGAAGACCGGCAAGTACATGGCGACAATTACACCCCCAACTACAACGCCGAGCACGGACATCATAATGGGTTCCAGTAAGCTGGTCAGATTTTCCACAGCGACGTCTACCTCATCGTCATAAAAATCCGCTATTTTATTGAGCATTGCATCTAGTGCGCCTGTTTGTTCTCCAACCCCGATCATTTGTGCGACCATGGGAGGAAAAACGCCGGTTTCCATCAAGGGAGGCGCCATACTCTGGCCTTCCGCAAGACGATCTTTGATAAAGAGTATGGCTTCTTCAACGACCATGTTTCCGGCGGTTCTTGCGACGATAGTCAATGAATCCAGAATGGGAACACCGGATGCCAGAAGGGTTCCCATGGTCCGAGTGAAACGGGCTACAACTGTTTTTTGAATTGTTGGGCCCAAGACCGGCATGTATAGGAGAGCTTTATCAACGTAATAACGACTTTTTTTCCATTTGACGAGAAAGATAATCAGGGCAATGAAGGCGAATAAAAACAAGGCGAACCAGTGACCGTTAGAGATAAACCCTTCTGAAAGACTGATAAGAATAGCTGTGGGCCTGGGTAAAGAACCACCACCGAAATCGGTGAACATTCTTTGAAAAGTAGGGATTACCTTCCAGAGCATCAAGACGATTATGGCTATTGCTATGACCAAAACAGCAACCGGGTAAGTCATGGCGCTCTTTATCCGGCGTTTCAGTTTGACCATTTTTTCAATGTGGACAGCCAGACGGTTCATTATCGTGTCCAAAATACCGCCGGCTTCGCCGGCTGCTACAAGGTTTACGAAAAGAGGATTAAAAACCTTTGGGTGCCGGGCGAGGGCATTTGAAAAAGTAGCGCCGGATTCCACACTTGTACGAACATCGGACAGAATTTTTTGAAACGCCTTGTTGTCGGAAGTGTCGGCCAATATGGTAAGGCATTGAACCAATGGTAGGCCGGCATCAATCATTGTGGCGAACTGTCTTGTGAATACGACCAGTTCTTTTGGTTTGACGGGAGCGCCGATAACCAATGAAAGTTCGCCTCTCTTTTTTTTGACTTTTGTTACAGTAATGTCTTGTTGACGAAGACGGTTGGTGAGAGATTCCGGATTTTCCGCTTCCATTTCGCCTTTGCGGCTTTCTCCGGTTCTGGTTTTTCCTTCCCAGACGAATTTAGGCATCAGTGCTCTCCTGTGAGATCATTCAAGCAACAGTTTAGACGATGATATCATCACATAAAAGCATTAGCAAAAAGACAAGAAAAGGATAAAACCGCTTGGTCGACCTGAATGTGTGGTTTTGTCAATTTGTCGGCGGCACAATTATGTAAAAAAAGGTCCAAGAAGTTCGCTTGTTTGTGGCACAGGAATAGTCGAATTGAAAAACATATTGAAAAAACTAATAATTTCGCTTTTCTTGGCCGTTGTGGTTTACTCGGGGGTATCGTTTTTTGCTGATATTGATAAGCTTTGGAAAACCCTGGCTACATTTGAAGCGAAAATATTTCTTTGGGCGTGCCTGTTGACTTGCGGAAATTATTTTTTTCGTTTTTTGAAATGGCATTTCTATTTAACCCATCTCGATATTTCCGTTGCTTGGCCCAGAAGTCTGGGTGTTTTCCTTTCCGGCTTGGTTATGTCCGTGACGCCTGGAAAAATAGGAGAAGTGCTCAAGGCGTATTTATTGAAATGTTCGGACGGTGTTCCTATGACCAAGACCACATCCGTTGTGGTAGCCGAGAGAGTCACCGACCTGATTGGGGTGCTGTTTTTAGCGCTTGTAGGAGTTGCTTCATTTACGTCCGCACGAGTGGTTGTAGCCGTGGGAGGAGCGGCTGTATTGGTTTCTCTTGTTGTCGTGTCATCTGAAAGGCTGTGTTTAGGTATGTTGAGTCTTATAGCCCGCCTGCCCCGCATGGGGAGTGTTTCAGAAAAAATGAAAGGTTTCTACCGAAACATGAAAAGCCTTGTTAAGCCATGGCCGTTGTTTGTAGGATGTTTATTGAGTGTTTTCGGATGGTCTCTTGAAGCTTTGGCCTTTTTTTTCTTGTTGAGGGGATTTCCCGGTTTGCAGGCGGAGTTGTTCACTGCTTTTATGGTTTATTCCGTCAGCACAGCTGCCGGAGCATTGAGTTTTCTTCCCGGAGGTCTCGGTGTTACCGAGGGTGGAATGATAGCGTTGATTTTGGAAACAGTTAAAGGCGCTACAAGAACGATTGCCGTTGCAGCCACGATTCTCATCCGCCTGGCAACGCTTTGGTTTGGAGTGGCTGTTGGGTTATTGATGATGGGATGGATGCGTTGGCGGGTGGGGCCGGCATTTTGGCGGATGAATCAGGAAAAAAATTTCAAATGCAGTAACGAATGAATAAAAGAAGGACTCCAATCAACCCGCCGACAAAAATCCAAAATCTTGCAGAAGAACTGAGACCACCTGAATAGTCAGGATAATACGCTCCGCCGCCGGTTGTAGAGCCGTTCGATCCCATGGTTGTAAGAATATAGTCGTTTTGAACTTTCCAGTGAGAAACAATGATCTCAGAGTCGCAGGACGCTACAGTCCGACCGAGCTGAGGGTCAAATGTTGTCATTTTCAGTTTTACACTCAGCTCAAGGATAAACTCCACCATGGTACGAGCCTGCTCTTCCAACAAACCAGTGGGAATGGTGAAATCCAATCCGGAGACGTTTTTGGAATCTTCATCTTCGGAAATTTTGGGAGGAAAAGCAGAAAACTCGATCAAGTTACCACTTTTTTCGATAGCTTTCTTTCCTTCAGGTAAAGCCGTTACCTCTTCTTCAATATTGTCGACAAGGTTATCAAAGGGCATTGTTGTGTCTTTGTCGAACCTGAGATAAAGATCGTAACGAATAACAGGACTCCTTTGTAATGGGTGAAGCTATAGGTCCTGTGAGCAAAGAATCTTTGGTAGAGATTTTACCACAAGAACAAATGTTTGGAATAGAATCGGAAAATCTACAGTCATCAATAGACCTATGGAAAAAGGTTTCCACAGTGGTATTGTCAAAAGCTCGATGTTCTTCGCTTTGGGCAGTAGTCGTTTTGTTGTTTGTTTGTTCTGGATGCGGACGAATTCAGACTCCCGTAAAGAAACGATATCCATCCAAAGATGCTTATGCCGGGTTTTTGAGCAGCACGCTATGGCAACTTCGAGGAAAGCCGGACAAGGCTCTACAGGACGCGTTGAACGCTGTTCGACAAGATCCTGAATCCGCGTATTTGAGAGTTTCTGCTGCCCGCCTATTGCTCCAAATGGAACGGTATGAAGATGCCAGAAGAATGCTGAAACAGGCAAAGAAAAGGAGGCCTGATCTTCCGGATATTTATCTGGTTTCAGCGTTGGTTGACATGATGTCCGGGGAAATGAGTTCCGCGAAAAAATTCTTGCAGAAAGCGCTAAAAAAAGCTCCCGACTGGAAGGAAGTATATTGGGTCAAGGCAAGATACCATCAGGTGACCGGTGGGAGAAAATATGAGATCAATGTATACGAAAAGCTGTTGAAATTAGATGTAGACGATGCGGCGGCCTTGATGGCTTTGGGTTCCTTGAAAAGGAGAATGGGAAAACATGCAAAAGGGAAAAAATACCTTGAAAAATTGATCCGCCGATTTCCATGGTACGGAAGAGCATATCTTGAATCTGCCTACTTGAAACACGCAACAGGGAATAGGGCCGCTGCTGAGAAATATCTTAAAAAAGCACTGGAAATGGATGATGATGATATTTCAACAGCTCGGGTTTTGTGGAGTTTTTATCTTTATCATGGAAAAAAAAGCCAGGCGTTTGATTTTCTGAATGGGATGAAATCCCACGGGTCGCCGTCATATTGGGCGTTCATCGCTGAAAAACACCTGGAACATGGTTTTTTCAAGGAAGCACGTGACCTTATCTCACAGGCGCGCGAGATGGATTCCCGCTCCGAGGAGGTTTTTCTTGTTGAAATAGAAATGATGATCCTTGAGGGAAATTTTGAACAAGCTGAAAAACTGGCGATGGAAGCATTTGAAGATGAAAGAAAACAAAGTGGTGCCATCAGCGCTCTTGTAAATATCTATTTGAGATGGGGTGAGTGTGAACGCGGTTTGAAAAAGTTGCGATCCATGGACATGGAAGAGACATTGGGGAGATTGACATCCCTGGCCTACATCGAGGCTGAATGTGGCGAGAGAGGAAGCCTAAGAAGAAAATTTGAAAACAAGGTAAAAAGTAAGGGGCTGGAAGAAGAAGCTCTATATAGATCCGCTTTGGTTTTGGAAGCCGCCGGCAGCCATGAAGAGGCTGTTGAAAAAGCGAAAAAAATGCTCTCCGTGTCGCCCGGGAATTACCTCGCGTTGAATTTGATCGGCTACATATACGCAAATCAGCAAATCAACCTGTCGACGGGGATCGGGTTAATGAGACAAGCAATTGCTTTTAGGCCGTTTGACCCGATGTTGATGGATTCCCTTGCATGGATACATTTCAAGAACGGAGATATCCGCCGAGCGAAGAAGTATATTGATAAAGCCCTAAAAATTATGCCTAACGAACCCGAAATTCTTTATCACGCAGGAAGAATCGAAGAGAATAAAGGTATGGTTGAAAGTGCAATAGAAAAATATAAAGCAGCTTTGAAAAAAAAACCGTTTCCTCGGATAAAAAAAGCTGTGGAAAAGAGACTGGAAGTGTTGGTGAAAAAGTGAAGAAAAGTTCATTCTTTGTATTGGTATTATTGTTCGTATCCGGATGCTGCACTATCAGGCGGACCTACCCGCCTCCTTCTGCCCGGGATCTTGTAAACGACGTAAGAAAAAGAAACAGCAGCGCTCAATCAATAAGAGCTGTTGTAAACGCCGACCAATTCACCAAAGAGGGAAGGGTAAAACTAAAGGTATATATATTGGCGGAAAAGGAGGGGAAGCTGAGATTTGAAGCAACCGTCATGGACAATACGGTAGCTATCCTGGTTTCGGACGGATCCCGTTTCAGGTCGATAGATTTTAAGGAACACATTGTTTACGAAGGTCCTGCCACTCCCTGTAATATCGCAAGAGTTTTCAACATTCCGCTGACCGGAGATCAGGTAGCGGTTGTTTTGATGGGAGGAGTTCCTCTATTGCAGCATGACACTGCGGAGGTTAAATGGGATAAGTGTAAAGGAAGGGAAATCCTTAGCCTTGAAAACAGGAAAAGGGGAGTAACTCAGGAGATTTACTTAAAAAAAGGGGAAGGGAGTTGGCAAATTACCGGAACCCGAATAAGAGACGAAAATGGTAAGACGCTTCTTACACTGTCTGCCAGGGACTTTGAACTTGAAAGAGGGTTATGGGTTGCCCGGAGGACCCATTATAAACACCCGCAAAAGAAAGCGGACGTGATCATTAGATTTTTGTCACAAAGCTTAAACGTGGATATCCCCGAAGAAGCCTTTGAACTGGAACCACCCCATGGACTTGAAAAGCGTTGGCTTGAGTGCGAAGATCTTCCCGGTTTGCCTTTTGAACCTGTTCAAAGACCTGAATAGTCTGTTTTTCTCACCACTGAACAATTGTTCAGGGCGGATAAATCCATTAAAATTCAAATAGTTGCCAGTGGTCCGAGCTTTGCATCTAAAGCAGAGTATGCATGTAAAAATATACAGCGCAGATATAGCCGGAGTCGATGCTTTTCCCGTGGAAATAGAAGTCGATGTAGGAGGGGGGTTGCCTGGATATCATCTTGTGGGATTGCCTACTACAGCTGTTTCCGAAGGCAGGGTAAGAGTCAGATCAGCTTTGGTGAATTCAGGCTATGACATTCCCGCGCGAAAAATAACCGTTAATCTGGCTCCCGCTGAGGTTCGTAAAGATACATCGGCTTTTGATCTTCCCATCGCCCTAGCAATTTTGGCGGGACTTGGCTTCATTCCCAAAGAAAAGTTTGATGGAATTTTGGTCATGGGGGAGCTTTCGCTCGACGGATATCTCAGGCCTTGTCGGGGTGCTCTCCCGATAGCTCTTCTTGCAAAGGAAATGGGTGTTCATAAGTTGATAGTACCGTCGGAAAATGGGTCTGAAGCTGCGCTTTGTCCAGGAGTCGAGGTTTACGAGGGAAGAAGCCTTTCTGAAATAGAGGGGTTTTTCAACGGCGTAAGGGAGTTGCCGCGAGCGAAAATGGGAGAGTTCAGGCAACCTAAGATACAACCGCCGGATTTGGAGGATGTGCGCGGACAACAGGGAACGAAAAGAGCGCTTTGTGTAGCTGCAGCAGGGGGGCATAATCTTTTGATGGTAGGTCCGCCCGGCTCCGGGAAAAGCATGCTGGCGCACCGACTTCCAGGGATTTTGCCCCAAATGACGGTCAGGGAAGCGCTTGAATGTACAAAAATCTATTCAGTGTCGGGTTTGTTGAACAGGGCCGACATGATGCAGATGAGGCCTTTTCGGTCTCCTCATCACACCATAAGCACTGCAGCATTGTTAGGCGGAGGATCAAACCCCAGGCCGGGGGAATTGTCCCTTGCTCACAACGGGGTTCTGTTTCTAGACGAAGTTTTGGAATTCAACAGGTCTTCTCTTGAAGCCTTGCGCCAACCCTTGGAAGAAAAGAAAATTACGATTTGTAGAATCAAGCAGACTGTTGCCTTTCCTGCGGATGTCCTGTTGGTGTTAGCTTTGAATCCGTGTCCTTGCGGGCACCTTGGAGATTCTCTGAAAACTTGTGTTTGCAGCGACAATAGGATCTCCCGTTATAGAAACAAGTTGAGCGGACCTCTTTTGGACAGGATAGATCTCCAGTTAGAAGTTCCGCGCCTTACCTACGAGGAATTAAAAAATGCCGGTAAGGGCGAAAATACTGCTTCTGTAAGACAAAAAGTTGAACAAGCCCGTACGATACAAAGGTTCAGGTTTCGAAGAGAAGGAGAAAACTCGATTCAGAAGAATTCGCAGATGAATGTAACGCATCTAAAACAGTATTGTTTTCTCGAGGACAGAACTGAAAAGATTTTAAAAAAAGGGGTGGATCGTTTGGGATTAAGTGTCCGCGCGGTGCATAGAATCATAAAAGTTTCGAGGACGATAGCGGATCTGGAGGAAAAAGAAAAAATCCTGCCCGAACATGTAGCGGAAGCTATTCGATATCGTTCCCTGGATTGGGAATATCAAACAAGCAAAGGTAAAAATTCCGGAAAGATGAGGTGGGCATCATGAAAACAGCACAGCAGGTGATGGAAAATAAGAAGAAAGGGATTTTAGGGGGAAAATTGGAAAAAAAAGAAACGCGGGCTCCTCTGTTGGCCGATGAAATTAGTAAGAGAGTTCGTAAAGCCGCATTTGTTCTGGCGCGCATGACCGAAGACCTTGTGGATGAAACTTTTTCGGAAAATAACATTGTCTGTAGATCCATGGTTTGGGCGGCTTTTCGTATTCTCCATTGGGTGGATGAAGCCGTTCGAAGCGGGCAGACGGAAATGTTGCTCAGGTGTCTGGTGGAAGCATCCTGCGCCAACCTGGCCCTGAGGGGACTCTTGATGGAATGTGAAAGAATGGAAAAAATTGGACCTAGAAGATGTGCACTTGTAGTTTCTCAATCAAGGCGGTTGGAGCAGATTGTAAAACAACTTTGCGAATTTTCAGGAAAGAACGCAGCGGGTTTCAATAAACCATTGTATTTTTGGGCACTGTCTGAATGAAGTAGTCGGGTGGCCCCGGGAGGTTGTCCTCCCGGGGCCACCCGACTGTGGATGAAGACTCCCGGTGGAGGGTTAAAATGAAAAGAAACAGTGTGCTGGTTTTGGCCTCCGGGTCGAAGTACAAAAGAAGACAATTGGAACAAACAGGAATAGCTTTTTCGGTTGCAATTCCTCGATGCGACGAAAACCCTTTACCGGGGGAAGAACCTGAAAAAACAGTTGCAAGATTTGCACGGGAAAAGGCATTGAGTCTTATGTCGGATTATAAAGACGCTTTGATAATCGGGGCGGACCAGGGAGTTGAAAAAGATGGAGGATTGCTTGGAAAGCCTAACACGGTTAGAGCAGCCGAAAAGCAATTGAAGAGTCTTTCCGGAAAAGAACATTGTCTCCTTACTGCAGTTGCAGTTCTTGATGCCAAGGAAAACAAGCTTTTCGAAGAAATGGATGTTTGTCGCCTGAAAATGAGAAAACTCAACAGCAAAGAAATATCTTTATATATAGAGTTGGATTCACCGCTTGACTGTTGCGGGGCCTACAAGTTTGAATCAAGGGGAGTAACCCTGTTTGAAAATGTGGTGGCCCAGGATACAACGGCGATTATTGGTTTGCCGCTTATAAGACTCTGTAGACTTCTCCGAAAAACAGGGTTTGACCTCTTTTCCGGATAGGTCAATCCAGGCGGCGTTTTAGAAAGTGAAATGCTGAGCTATTTCATCTTGAATATCTTTTGAGGATCGACGGGTGCTTCCATTGCCTCCCAAAAATTCAAGAATTCGTTCTTCGATGAATGCGCTCATGCTGATACCGCGATTGTCGCAATAACGTTTGACTCGTTCATAGATGTCGCCCCGCACGGAAATTGATCTGCGGGTTTGTTTTCTTGACATGTACGGTCCTCCTGAAATGAGATCTTGTCGACCCTTTAGGTATAGAATGGAGATTTCATGTACCGTCGTCAAGACAAAAACCTTTGTTCATGGTTTGTGCACAGGTTATCCACAGGATGTGGCTATTGGCAAAAAGGCTTTAGTCGTTGTTTTTATTGCAGTTTTTGTTTTTGTTCGGTGAGCGAGGTTTTTGATAGCATCTTTTGTGGATAACTAGGGTCGAGTGTTGGTTTGGAGATTTATTGCTGGAGAGATTGGTTTTGGAAATGTATGGAATTCCTTCAAACCAAAGACCAAGAGAACGATTAGTCTCCCTCGGGGAGGAGGCTCTCAGCGATCATGAATTGCTCGCCTTGTTGCTTGGCTGTTCAGGAGATGTGAAGCGGGATGTGTTGACACTGGCGGGAGATGTGAGCAGGGCGTTTGGTGGTCTGCGTGGTCTGGACAATGCTGACGTGGAACAACTCACAAGGATGAAAGGATTGGGTAAGGCAAAAGCTTGTAGAATAAAAGCAGCGCTTGAACTCGGAAGACGCGTGGTTGCTGTCGAAGCACAGAATGGAAGACAATTGAATGATCCCGAAGAGGTTGCCGGATGGTTCAGAATCAAGCTGGGCAGATTGGAAAAAGAGGTATTTTGGGCGCTTGGTTTGGATACCAAAAATAGAGTCATTAAGAGTATTCGTGTCGCGGAAGGACATCTTTCCGGCGTTGAAGTACATCCAAGGGAGGTTTTCAAGCCTCTTTTGTCTATGGGGGCGGCAAATACGATATTGATCCACAATCATCCGAGCGGGGATCCGGAACCCAGTGCAGCTGATAGAGAACTCACTCAGAGATTGGCGAATGTAGGAAAACTTGTAGGTATCAATGTTTTAGATCATTTGGTGGTTGGCAGAGATGGGTTTGTAAGTCTTGCTCAAAGAGGAGCGCTTCCTTGAAAATAAATTACTGATTCGTCAAACTTGGAAAACGATATACAGAAATTATCATCGAGAAGAAACTGGAAGAAAATATGATCTTCTGCGTTTTCTTTGTCATACCGACGGTTGATGTTAAAATGTGACGATTTCATAGTGAATTGAACTGAAAGCTCTTGGAAATGCAGAACAAAGCAAAAGCTTCATTTTTAGTGTTTTTTTTGATGGTGTTTATTTCTCAGGCAGCTTATGCCGAGGATTTTCCCGGAATAAGAGCGATGGGAATGGGGGGAGCGCTCAGAAGCGCGGCCACCGGAAATTCGGCGTTGTTGTTAAACCCAGCAGGAATGAGCCTTATCAATTCATACGTCATCGCAGCGGAGTATGGATATGGCTTACGCCGGAATGGTCATGTTGCTCATGTAAGTGTTGTAGATTCAATAACCTCAAAAAATATTGCCGCGGGCTTGTACTATAATTTCTTTTCCGCGAGGCCTGAAGTATTCAGTCCGGGAATAGAAGACAGTTTGCGTTTGGGAAAACAAGGGCATCAAGCCGGACTCGCCCTTTCAGTTCCGTTTGGAAGTCATTTTATTTTGGGGGCGAATGCTCGGTATCAGTATTTTAAGACAACAGCCAAAATCAGGGATGCAGAAACAGGTGAACACTCCGATTTTACAGCAGATTCAGTGAATACAGTTGGATTAGATATTGGAGCTGTAGTCAGATTATCCCAAAATTTCAACTTTTCCATTGTCGGAGTCAATCTAATACCAACATCTTCCATGGAAGCTCCTTTGCAACTAAACACCGGTTTGGCCTTTTCTTATGGAAAGCATTTTCTCGCTGCCTTTGATGTTTGCCTGGACTTCGACGTTCCGGAAAGAAAAAAAATGGTAAACGTACGCGGTGGAGTTGAAGGATTTTTGGGGGATATTATAGTAATAAGAGCAGGATCGTTGTACAAAAGCTATTGGGATTCTGCTCATGTGACAGCGGGTTTAGGTTATGTGAACCCAAAGATTGCAATAGACTTGGGGTTTTCTCAACAGGTAAAAGCTGGTGTTGAAACGCAACTCGGACTTTCTTTGAGAATGTTTCTGAATTGAAGGAAATAACAAAGGTACAATAGGACCGAAGAGTGGATCCCGAAGAAGAGAAAACTCTTGTCCGTCGATTGAAAAGTGGTGATGAAAAAGCCTTTTCCATACTGGTTCGCACTTATCAGGATAAAGTATATAACTTGGTATGCCGAATGCTGGCGGATCCGGTGGAGGCTGAAGACCTTGCTCAAGACATTTTTGTAACACTTTATACCTCAATCGATACTTTCAGGGAAGAGAGCAGTTTGGGGACGTGGCTTTATCGCATTGCGGTGAACCTTTGCAGAAATCGAATAAAATATCTGGCACGCAGGCGAAAAAGCAGGGCGCCCTCTCTTGAAGAACGGGGAGATCGGGGAATTCCGCAAGAAACGGCTCCTGGAAGTCCGGCACTTGTTTCTTCCGTTGCGAGGCCGGATCGTCTGGCCGAAGGACGGCAACTGGAAACAATCATTCAGCGGGAGTTGGCGGCTTTAGAGCCGGACCAAAGAGAGCTTCTTGCATTGAGAGACATAGAAGGAATGAGTTATAGTGAGATGGAAACGGTTGTAGGGTTACCTCTGGGAACCATCAAGTCGAGACTTCACAGGGCCAGATTGACATTGAAAGAAAGGGTTTCCAAGTACTTTTAACAAAAAAACCTTGGAGGGCTTTTTGGATCACAGCGAAGCGAAAGAATTGCTCAGCGAATACTTGGATGGAGAGTTGTGCGAAGATACCTGCCTTGAACTGGAAAAGCACCTTGAATCATGCACGGATTGCAGCAATGATTTTGAGCAACTGAAGAAAACAGTCAAAGCGCTTTCGGGCATCAGCATGTTGGAGGCGCCCGAAGATTTCGAGAGAAAGGTAAGGGAAAGGCTTAAGAAAAGAGCAAGACGGAGAGATCTTGAAACAAGCGATGATTTATCTCACAAGGTGCCTTTCGAAACAATCTGCCTGATAATGTTGGTTATATTGGCGGCTTTTTACTTGATGTTGTATTTGTTGCCTCAAATTGAGGCAGACAGGGAATTTCGACAGGAAACGGGGCGGAAAGAAATTTTGAAAGACGCAGAAATGAGACAAAACGACTCTGAATCAATTCGCGATTATGAGCACCAGCCTTGAAAAGCCAAGACAAGTCCCCCGTCTTCCCGGTTGTTGATACGAACAGCCGGTTGGCGGAGGACATCCATGACACACGATTAGAATTATTGAGGTTCGTTGTAGAAAACCGTAATGGCAATACAGTGAAATGCTTCGTCTGAAGACTGTGTTACTACGGTGTCCACGATTTCACACTCGGGATTCTTGCGAATCCACGCTGTTACCTTTTCACCTAGCTGTTCCCGTTCTTGTGCCATGGTTGCGCTGAAAACCTTCACTCCGTTAAACTTCTTGATCTCTGTCATCGACCTTCACTTACCCTTTCTTTGTTGAAAAGAATTCAACGAGCAGGCACCTGCCCTTACCCGTTTTTCAGGTGCAAACTCATAACCGGACTTTTGCATCAAGTCAAACATTAAAATGAAGAAAAAATCATACATCTACGGTTAATCCAAGATGTCTTCTGGCTTCCAGGTATGCATCTGAAAGAGCGTAATCTATCAAAATAACAAGAATTTCCTTTCTGATTTCCTCTCCAACCCATTTCACGAGAGGAACAAGATCGCCAACCATCAGCAAACCCCATCGCAAAGAAGATATCTTTACCGCTCTTGTCCAACGCCCCAAATTCAAGGAAGATCGCTGTTTGGTCAAGGTCATGATAACCGCGGTCAATTCTTCTTTTAGTTTCAGCGGTATGTTTGACAAACCATCCCTTATCTTGTGAATTTCTCCTGTAGGGTCTTTGATGTTGAGCTTGGGTGCTACTAGAAGCATTGCACCCATCAACAAAGATTTGAGAGAAGACGAGGTAAGAGCGCCGGCAAAAGTTCGCCCATGGATGAGATAAGGAACTTGAGGTGCCAACGCGCCTGCAAGCGAAAGTTCATTCCTTATGGTCAACAAATCCGAAGATACTCCCACCCGTGAGTCCACCGCGGACAACAGTCGAACGGGAATTGAAGGTTTCTTGTCGAGCAAAACGACTGAAGGAACCGGGATGTTGATTTCATTACAGAGGTAGTCAAGAACCTTGAAAAAGACAGTGGTTTCGTCTGAACGTGCAATTGTTTGTCCCTTGGTCGGTAAGAGACCAATTTTTTCGGCTATTTCTTCAGGCAGGCCGGAAAGCACTTTGAATAAGGTTTCTATCTGGGGATCATCATCGGCATGACGAATTTTTCCCCAAAGGAAGTCATCCATAGGGCGTCTGACCCTTTGCAAAAAAGGTGGGCGGAAACGTTTATAATAGGAACGGCTTTCTGAAGAAGAAGAGATGGCAGCAATGCATGAAGAGCACACATATGCGGCGTCGTACATCTGTCGTGTTTTTGTAAAATCAAACAGTTCTTCTAGTGGAGAAGTATCTTCCGGATGGGAAAGCCACGAAGAGACGAGCTTGTCCCTGAATACCCCCCAGGTGGTTTTTTCCGGGAGGGAAAGAGCTTTAAGGCGGGAGACGATACTTTTGTCATCAGGAGCTAGTTCAAGGGCTATTTCAAGACAGGTTCTTGCATTGTCCTTGTTTTCAAGGTTTTTTTCATACAGGGATGCAAGGCTTTTCCAGAGGAAAACCGATCTTTCCGGAAAGCGATTTCCAAGCCGGTGAAGAATTTTTCTGTGATAGCGTTCCAGTATTCTCCACTCTCCCCTTTTTGCTAAAATCTCATATGCACCGGAAAAGCCCGTTTCATGATTCGGTTCCTGCTCCAGGACTTTTTCGTAGCAGATCAACGCTTCGTCCATGTTCCCGTTTTCCTTGTACAGGTTTCCCAGAAACAGGTTGGCGGATATGAGATCCGGGTTCATTTCCAGGGCGGAGCGGAAGCTTTTCTCGATGTTCTCTAATATGGATTCAGGTTGAGAGGAGGCTTTGTAACGGGCCCAAGCAAGGTATGCCAGATAATCCGCTGTATTCGGGTCTATTCGAACCGAGTTTTCAAAACTTTCTACGGCATCCTTGTGTTTTCCCAGTTTTAATTTTTGTTCACCTTCCCGGAAGTACAGTTCCGCTTCAAGTGGATCAGGTTTCTTTTGCAGCTCGGATGCTTTCAGTTTTTCGTCGTATTTCGTGCGGGAATTCGGATCACCCAGCACCCGGTGGGCTTGTTCCACAAGCTGTAAGATCTCTTCCAGCTTCGGATGATCAGTGCCCAAGTCAACATTGGAATAATTATCCATGGTGAGCAGGTCTTTCATCCGGCTGTAAGCAAAATCGATTTGAGCCTGGCTTGATTCGGGTGAAACCTCCAAAATTTCGTAATAGTTTTTGTTATGAATATTCAGATACCTGGAAACGACCAGTTTGCGGATATCTTCCGGTGAAAGCTTTTCTCGGGATTCCTCATCTGCTGAACCCGGAATGTGCAAAACACCGGAATCCTCCCGTCTGGCAAGATCCTTTTCTGGAAGAGTGGTAACTACCGAGATTTCATCGACCCCGAAAATTTCCTGATATATCACTTGATCCGAACTGTCTTTCAATGTCTTTGTATTTTGCTCTGAAGCCTCGGTTTTAAGATGTTCCAGGGCAAGCGGATCCAGACTAGGCAGAACAGTGGAAGAAAAACGCCGCTTCATTGTTCCGAAGTTTGCCATCCCGGTTTTGAGTAGAACCATGATGTGAGAGTATGTTGTCATGGAGTTTAGACCTTTTGCGATAAGGTCTTCAACAGAAGGACGGCCGGACAAGTGATTGAGAATCTTGTCGCCGTATACCTTTATAAATACATCCCTGTAGCGCTCTCCTCGAACCGTTAACTTCAACGGTAAATCCATCTGCTTGTTCAGGTACTCCGCTGCCTCGTCTACATCCATCAACCGCTTCAGTCCAAGTAGAATAATGGTTACGGGTTCTATGGCACAGCGAGGCATTCTTTCTGAAAAATCATCTCCCTCCTTGAAAGAAAAAGAACCTTCATTCCAACGCAGGCAATTGATGATCCGGAGTTTTACAAGAGCGGTGTGATGTCGAAGTATTACGTCTTCAGGCAGCCACCCCTTTTTTACGAGTGCCTGCATGATAGTGGAGTTGTCCTCGCGGGCTGCAGCCAGAAGACTATCCAGTTGGGAGCCGTCAAGAATGCGTTTGACCGCGAGATAATGTCCCATTGTCTCATTGCGGACGTTCGATTCGGCTCCAATGGGACTTCCCAGCACGAAAAATATTTCTTTGCTGATTTTTCCTCTTTTTAAAGAGAGAGTACCGGTAAACTTGTTTTCCAGCGCAGTCAAAATCAAATCGGCGGCATGTCTTTCCCGCAGACTCCCTTTAGGCGGGAGAAGCGGTGATGTTTCAGATTCCTTTTCCCGCGGGGGCTCAACAGAGGCGGGAATCTTTTGCCTGTGTTCCAGCATGCGATGAACACCGCGGAGAAGCTCTCTTACCTGGAAGGGTTTGGCAAAGAACTCGACCTTCAACTCATCACGCATTCGATTCAATAGAGCGGTTTCTTTGTAAATGGCGGATGTGACGATCAGAGGGACATCTTTTCCATGGTCAGTTTTTCGTATTGCGCGGCACAGGGCGAACCCGTCAAGCTTGGGCATTAAGAGATCGGATATGACAAGATCGGGGGATTTTGTTTTGAATATCTGGAGGGCTTCTTCTCCATCAGGCGCAAGAAAAAGTTCAACTTTTTTGTCGGCGAAAGAAGGATCCTTGGTAAAAATATGCTCCAGGATCTTTCGTGTATGTCGATCATCTTCAGCTATGAGTATTTTTAGGTTCATGTTCCTTGTCCGTGGTTTTGCATTCAGGATTTTTTATTATCTCAGGGTCATTTATAGATCCGGATTGAACCACATCAACAAAAATGACACGCTGCCATATGATTGTTTTGAACCTCCCTTAGATCGGGGGTCTTTTGGGTGCAGAAATCTGTCTTGTCGTTTTTTTCACAGAGGGCATAATATGCGCAACCCTTGTCCTCTTTAAATAAACCAGGGGCTTTTTGGTAAATAGGAATACCGGTTTTACGGTTGTCCAAAACGTTTTTCAGAGTTTGCGTGTATGGATGAAGCGGCGATTCCCAAAGATTTGCACTGGGAGCTTTTTCAATGATTTTGCCACAATACATCACAGCTGTCTGATCGCAAAACATTCGGACCAAGTTGAGATTGTGAGAAATGAACATGCAGGTAAGACCCAGGCTTTTCACCTTGCCGACAAGCAACTCCATAATTTGTGCCTGAACTGTTACATCCAGCGAAGAGGTAGGCTCATCCGCTACCAGGAAATCAGGTTCCACTGCAAGAGCGCGGGCGATTCCAATTCTTTGTCTTTGGCCGCCTGAAAGTTCATGAGGATACTTGAGGAATGTTTCTTCGGAAAGCGATACACTTGCAAGAAGCGATTTAACGCGTTCTTGGATCTTTGTTCTGCTGGTTTCGATTCCGTGAATCATAATCGGTTCTGCAATTTGACGGCCGACATGCATTCTTGGATTCAGACTCGCCCAGGTATCCTGAAATACGATCTGCATTCTTTTGCGGAACGACCGGAGTTTGGTTTTTCGCAGTGATGTGAGATCCGTTCCATCGAAAAGCACGGAACCCTTTTGTGGGCGTTTCAGAAGAAGAGTCGCCATTGCTAGAGAAGTTTTCCCGCAACCTGACTCTCCCACCAGCCCGAAAATTTCTTTTCTCCGAATTTCCAGATCAATATCAAAAACAGCGGGAAAGCTCTTTTGCCGTGATTTAGGGAAACGCGCAAGGGAGGGAAGACCATAAAACAAAGAAACTTTTTTCAGGACGACCAGCGAATCTTTTTTGTTTGCATCGGTGCTCAAGTCGTACGCCTTTGATTACAAAGGAAAATGGCATCTTGCCATCTTGTCTCCACCAAAAATAAGCATTTCAGGACGGACCTTCAAACATCGTTCCTTTACATAAGAACAGCGATTTGAAAAAATGCAACCTTTCGAAGTTTTTTGGTTTTTTGGGGTGATTTTGAGAGACGATGTGTTGGTGAAATCCGGATTGCCCGGCATGAATCTTAAAAGGCTTTCCGTGTAAGGATGAGACGGGTGGTTCAGAATGGATTTTACAGGGCCTTCTTCGACCACTTGGCCGGAGTACAAAACCACGACTCGCGAACATAGAGGATCAATTATTGCGAGATTATGAGTAATAAAAAGTACGCCGAAATCCAGATCTTCCCTTAGTTTGAGCAACAAATCCAGTATCTTGGCTTCAACGGTTACATCTAGTGAGGAAGTAGGTTCGTCTGCAAGCAAAAATTCCGGGCCACACGCTATGGCCATGGCGATCAAAGCTCTCTGATTCAACCCGCCTGACAGTTCATGTGGAAACTGCTTTGCCCTGACAGCCGGATTGTCTACGCCGACTTTTTTAAGGGTGGCGATACTCTTTTCGGCAGAGTCTTTTCGGCTCAGCCCTTTGTGAACCCTGAAAATTTCAGCTATTTGATCTCCAACACGAAACACGGGATTCAACGCGGACACCGGATCCTGGGGGATCATGGAAATTCGGACGCCTCTGATGTGTCTAAGTTCCTGTTGTGACATGGCAAGGACATCTTGATTGTTGTAGAAAATGGATCCCGTAACTCGGCATGCGGGGGGAGGAGGCAACAATCCCATGATAGAAAGAGCGGTTACGCTTTTACCTGAGCCGGATTCTCCCACAAACCCGACGATTTCACCCGGGTTTACATTTAGAGACAGATCTTCAAGAGCGGGCTTGGCGATACCTGAAGAAAAGAAAGAAACACAAAGATTTTCAATCTTGAGACCCGGCGACGGGCATGCATCGGTTCCGGATGGGGTTTCAAGGCAGGACAATCATTCTTCCCTATTTGGATGAATCTTTCGCGCTGGAAGATTTCTTTTCCTTGGGCTTGGAAGAAGAAGATTTGCCCGCGTAGTCGGTTACATACCAACCGGAACCCTTCAGGTGAAATGAAGTGTTGGAAATTAGCCGCTGAAGACCCCTTTTGCCACAGTGTGGGCAGACTTTTTTGGGTTTTTCAGAGATCTTCTGCCATGCTTCCATTTCGTGACCGCAGTTTCTACATCCATATTCATAAATCGGCATTGTTCCACCTATTACATTATGTCTTCAACACATGGTACTTATTCAATACCTAGGCTAAGGTAATCATTTGTTGCATTCTGTCAAGAGGAAAACCCGAAGGTTTATAGCGACCTGTAACTACTTGATACTCCAGTAAAAAGCAACATTCGGAAAGGCGGTTTTTATTTGCACCAAGACGACCAGTAATTGTTTCAGGGTTTCCTTGGCCGCGGGTTGAACGATCAAGTGAACCGGCGTGGGATCTTTTTCCGATCCGCTTTTTTTCATGCGGGCCAAAAAAGTTTTCACATCTATTGCGCTTTTCGGAGGGGTTGATAGGGAAATTTCCAGGGCCGCCGGTATAATGCTTGCTTTAGAAAGATAGATCATTTCCATAGACCGAAAGTTCGCCTTGGTTAATCTGTTGATTTGAGGCGGCAAAATGGACGCGGGATCATCGCCATTCATGTATACAACAATTTTTTCCAAACCACCGGGTGTCGTGGAAATCCCGGCGGAGGTCAGTGCTCTAGCCCTTCTTGCTTCTTTGACAAGGGCGATATCGTCAGGGGGATAGGAAGGGAAAAATCTTCCGGGAAGAGAGAGGCCTTCTTTTTCGGAATCAATGATCCGGGGGGTGTTTTTGTAAAGACCCGCTGTGGGGTGGGTTGCAATGTAAAGCCCGAGTTTTGTGATAACAGCCACTATAGGGGAAGAATGAGTTTTCGGATGCTGTGAGGTTTTGATTTTGGGGGGGGTGATCCACTCGTTGCCGATATTTATTGCCCCCGGGATCGGAAGAGGTATACGAAACTCCGATAATCGTTCCATGCCGGTTTGAACGTAGTTATTGTGTGCTCTTATTAGGGGATCCGAAAGGGATTCAGGTATTCCATTGAGAATTCTGGAAAGGGCTTCCATCGATCTGACAGCGACAGATGCATGAATGGAATGCTTTTTGAGATCGTTCGGATTGTTGTAACCAAGCTTTTTGAAATCGCATTTTTTTATGGCGGTTTTTACAATAGAATCGGGTGACGCGGATTCGTCCAACCCTTCACATGAGTATCCACATTCGTATTTTCGCAAAAGAGAATAAATTTCTGTCGGAGAAGAAAGGCCGAGCAGGGTTTCAAAAACCCGGGGACAAGGAAATGGCAATAGACGGGTGAGCACAAAAGCAGCAGTTGTTTGATCTCGCTCCAGAAGTTCCTCGTAAATAGAATCGAAATGATACATCAGGGCTAACCGGGCTCTTGTCCCAATGGGTCCTCTTGTGTTGAGCAGCCGAAAAAAGGATCCATGAAGCTGGTCGGTTTTTTCAGAAGGAGGAAGGAAGAGCCAGTCGATCAAGGTTTTTGCTTCCGTTGACAATGTCACATACGAGCCCGTGGAGCCTTCTTTTTTTGCAGCGGACGCGAATCCGCTGTGTAAGGCGTTTAAGAGCGCGTTTCGGCATGTGTCGGATTTAAACAGGAGAAGATCGGTCTTATGTTCTTTTTTGGATCCGGGCTTGCACTCGGATGAAACACCGATGGGTTCGATCAGTTTTGAAAAAAGCCAATAATCTCGAGTAATAGCAGCTGTAAGAAACCAATCAAGATAACCACGGGCCGAAAAATAGTGTGCCTGAACAGATGTGTCGCCATCTGTCCGGTTGGCGAGATTTTTGAGAGAAGCCAAATGCTCAGGGGTCTCACCTTTGAAATTATAAGTGTTTAGAGCTTTTTGAAGTTCAACAAGTTTTGTGTCTTCTCCCGGTGGTTTTTCCCGGTTTTCCCTGCAGCCGAACAAACAGGTGGAAAAAAACAGCATTGCAAGAATGGTTGCCCGACGGAGACATGAAAGCATTTGTGGGTTTGACATATTTTTCTCCCTGAGATCCTTGGATTCTACGATTGTAGGGTTTAAAATGCTATTCATTCTTGACTTTTCGACAGGTTTTGTTTTGATTCCCTGTCGCTGCAGACAGTGTTTTGCAGCTAAGGGCTGCGAAAGTGGCGGAACTGGTAGACGCGCAGGATTCAGGTTCCTGTGGGCGCAAGCCTGTAGGGGTTCGACTCCCCTCTTTCGCATAGATTTTGTTTGAATAGAGAAAGTTGCAAAACTCTTCTTCTCGTAGTGTTTGGGTGTGGTGTGGCCTGTCAGCTGTGTTGCAGCTCTCGGACATGGAATAGTTTATTCTTGCGTAACAGCGCTTTTCATCCACACTCGCGGTGATCTCAGCTTCTTGGTCCCTTACTGTGCAACAAGCTCATAAAATGCGGTCTTGAATTGTTTGTTGCAACAATTGAGTTGATTCTCCTGTTTCCCTGTGCGAAAAACTATATGATTGCCATTAGTAAATGGTTTTTGAAGTTGTATGTTTGAGGTGGTGAAAATGGTTGTCGAGGTTTTCAATCGTAATTGCAAAGAGGCTTCTTGCCCTGTTTTGCAAGAGGCTGAATCCGAGCTTGTAGAGAAAGTGTTAAAAGCTCTGGATGGTGACAAGGGGAACACTGCTTCCGGCAGAAAGGCCATAACAGAAAACATCAAACGTTTAGAAGATTTATGGAAAGCAATTCGTCGGTTTCCTTCCGTTTATTCAGATGAAAACCTTGGTTCCAGGACCAGGAGCTTTGATACGTTGGTCAATACGATGTCTCACGTCAACCCTTATGCCAGGGAGGCGTATCTTCCGACCAGAGCCATGTTGGGAAGGGGGTATGCAGTAGCCAAGTACAATTTTTTCCGACTTGTCGGTATCGTTGTGGAGGAGTTTCTTTTGGAAAGAGAGAGCTTGGCTGTTATCAGGGAAGATGTTGAAAACGCAATGCGCGAGGCTGTGTTGACGGTTATTGCCGAAGATCTTCTTATGTCGATAGCAGGTGATGATCACCTGGAGACTTCTTTGAGAAGACGCGCTGCATCAATATTGGCTAATTTGTGGGAATATCGCTCGGTAGCAGCTATAGAAGATTTTTTCGGTTTGTTGACTTCCATTTGGCGGGCAAAGGCTTCCATAACGATAAATTACGGAACACTCGCTGGAATAGCCGAAATGTTTTGTCTCGCAAGAGCCGGTTGTGATCCTGAGTTTCTTTCTTTTTTCTGTCGGGATGATGTAGGTGAAGATGAACACGCCGCTCTGCTGGAGTTCATGTTCAATGCTACCTATGAAGAATTGGAAATCATGCGAAGGTACATGAAAGAGCATGGAATCAAGGCGCTTGCAGCGGAAGATGTGGCTCGGATTTTCAATGTTCCCATGAGTCGTCTTCATCTAACAACCCACACGGCGGCGGACATATTTTTTACATTCCGGGAACGTCAGACCATGGCTTTTCATAGATTGATCCGAGGGTTTCCGGGACCGAAAAAAACAGCGGAAGAATATGTCATGATTTATTTTCTGAGCAGGGAAAAAACATTAAAACAAGAGGAGGAATGATTCCTTTGAAATCAGTTCTTTTTTGAAGCGGCTTTGCGAAAACACGTTGCAAAACCACTACAATCCTCTTTTTTGAGGCAATTGTTGATCTTGCTGGAAAAATGAAATCGCCCCTGATGCTTTGAGCATTTGCGGATGATTTCGTCAGCCAACTCGGCAGAGAGCTTTGTTTTTTTCTCTTTCCAGGCGGTCTTGATTGTTTCCCTGGAAGAATCTGAAATGCCGCTTTCGGGTGCGATGATTTCTTCAAGAAACAACGCCGAATCGTCCGCCAGTTCTTGGTAGACTTCCTTTCTGCAACGGTTCAAGCGGGATTCCAAATCATCGCAATTCACGCTCTTGCCACAGCCGAAAGCGTAAAGTATAGCCAAAATAGCGGCCGCTCTGAGATACATCCGCATGCAAGCCTCCTTGTTCAGCCGAGGCTGTTTACGCCTGACTAATGTGGAAGAAAAGAGGAATCGTGTATACTCGGAATGTTGATGTTGTCAAAGGAGTTGAATGGATTTTTTAAGTTGCAGATGCTCCTTGTCGATGAGCGCTGTTTTTTGCCTGGCTTTTTTTTCAGCCTGTCTTGGTTCGATGAGGCCGGGATCGAAAAATGGACCAAAAAGTGAGGCTGAATTTCGTGAAGGACGGAGACCACTGGTTCCGATGGAACCGACGCAAATAGTGGGCCGCCTGGGAACGGAAGGATCTACCGGGGATGTTTTCACGGAAACGGAGTTGTTCGAAAGAGGCTTGGATGCATTCAGGCGAAAAGACTGGGAAAGAGCGATTCGTGAATTTGAAAGATTGGTGGTTTTTTTCCCGCAGTCTTTGAATGTACCGCCGGCCCTTTTCAACATAGGTGTTATTCACGAAAAGAACAGGAAATACAAAAAAGCAGAGCACCATTACAAGCGGTATCTAAAAGAAAAAGTGAGCCAAAAAGACAGAATTGAGGCGCTTTTCAGGTTGGCCTGGGTATTTTTCAATCAGAGAAAACACGAAAAAACCATTGAAACCTTGGAAAAGATGGATTCTGAAGAGGCTGTTTCTACGGAAAGGCGGATAGAAGGAGATATTTTGCGAGGAAGAGCGTTGACGAAGAAAGGTCGCCTGGATTCGGCGGAACAAGTGCTGGCTTCTTCCCTTCGGTTGTTCCACTTGTATGAAAGTGTAGAATCTTCATTGCAAAAAGAGCTGGGCGCGCGATTGGCTTATTATTTGGCAAGGATTCCGCACAAAAGGATGAATGAAACGAAATTGACGCTTCCCGCGGAATCGATGTCGAGAAGCCTTGCTTTGAAGGGAGAATTTTTCAAAAAAGCAAGAAATGGATATTTTCAGGTTTTGAGATACGGATGCCCAGGCTGGTCTTCGCTTGGGTTGAGGGAGGTCATACAGTTGCTGGAGGATTTTGTATGGTCTGTTGTGAATGCTCCGGTGCCAAATTTTGAGAATGTCCGGTTTTTTGACGGCAAGACAAAGAAATGGAAAACGATTTCATCTGAGAGGCTGAGAGAGGCATACATCGAAAATGTTCGCAATAGATTGAGATATGTGCTCTTGGGCGCAATGGAGAGCTACAAAACAAACGAGGCCGGAACAATCGGCATGGGGTTGGATGACTTTTGGCAAAAAGACGCACAAAAACTATTGTCGCGCCTGAGAGCGTTGCTGAATATGTTGCCTTCGCTTCGTTTCGGTGGGGATGACCCTGAGGTTGAACAAAGGCGAGATCGTAAAGGGGAAGATCTCTTCGATTGGGGGGTGGAACCTTCGAATGCCGAGGATTTTCATCCTTTCTCCATTCCTTTTCAGTAACCCCGCGTCGGTAAAAGGTTTTTTTCTTTTTCCATATCTTTTTCTTTGTCGATGAATTGGATCTGAAATAGCTTGACACCCATAACGAACTTGTTTATATAGCGGCGTTCTTGCGGCTATATTGTAATAGTGCCGAAGTTTTTGTAAGTTTTTGGTTAAAAACGGCCTTTGATTAAAACGGAGTTTCTGATTGTCTCTGCTGGCGTAGCTCAATCGGTAGAGCAGCTGATTTGTAATCAGCAGGTTGCGGGTTCGAGTCCCATCGCCAGCTTTGGAAAAAGCCGGCCCCGGGATGGCGAAAGCAGAAGTTGGTTGCATTCTGGTGGACGAAAGTTTTGCAACGCTGCTTTGAAGAGACTTGAAGATGGAATCCGGCGTATGCCGGGTTCGTTTGTTATTTGATAACGGAGGGGTTCCCGAGTGGCCAAAGGGAGCAGACTGTAAATCTGCCGTCAGTAGACTACGGAGGTTCAAATCCTCCCCCCTCCATGAATAGCGTTGGTCCGGCGGCACGGGTTCGAGACAATGTTCGAAACTAGTTGCCGATTGCGGGAATAGCTCAGTTGGTAGAGCATCAGCCTTCCAAGCTGAGGGTCGCGGGTTCGAGTCCCGTTTCCCGCTTAGGACTCATGCAAAAACAGGTTCGCCGGATTTTTCCAGGCGCTTGAACAAAGACGCACCTTTAGGAGCGTTGTAGTCACCAGGGAAGAACAGACGATGTCGACTGTCACGAATCCCGAAGTTGTTTTTGCATCAGCCCTTGGACCGCCCACGTAGCTCAGGAGGTAGAGCGTCTCCTTGGTAAGGAGGAGGTCACCGGTTCAAATCCGGTCGTGGGCTTGCAGGAGACGGCTTGAACATCTTTTGGTTCCGGCAATGCTCCGGACGCGCAGGAGGAAAAAGATGGCGAAGGAGAAATTTGTACGGGATAAACCGCATGTTAACATCGGAACGATAGGGCACATCGATCACGGGAAGACAACACTGACCGCGGCGATAACGA